>CAVFGR010000020.1:0-13281 GCA_963622135.1 bacterium | reverse complement strand
CGATAGCCCAATTGATGATTTCTTTCTTTTTCATATCATGGGCAATCAAGGCGATCGTCTTTTTCATGGTGAAATCCCCTTATTTGATAAATCTCTATTTATTATCGTATCTTTCGTCGCATCTTGACAACTTCATTATGGTCTTGAGCGGCGTTTTAAAGAAAAAAGGAACGGCGGACCGTCCCTTTTATTTTCTAATAGATGGTTTTCTCACTGATGAAATCGAAGATATGAATTTTTCCTAAGTCGAAGTGGACTTTGAATTCTTCTCCCATCTTATAGAGTCTTTCCATAACTGGGATTTTGGCGATTAATTCATTATCCCCCAAAGAAAGGTGGACGTAGAATTCATTGCCCATCAATTCGCTTAAAGTGATATTGAGGAAGAAGAATTTCGATTTCTCGTATTCTTTGTTCGCATCGACGTGATGGTGAATATCTTCTGGCCTGATGCCGAAATAGATATCGTGAGGCAAACCTGCTTTGATGTTCTCCAAGCACGCTTTCTTGTTTTTCAAGGATTCAAGCTTGTTATTTAAATGAAGCAGAGCCTTTTCTTTCTCATCCTTTTTCTTTTTGAGTTCAGCGGCTTTGATATCTTCCTCGCATTTAGCCATCAAGCTATCGAGATCACATTCAAAGTTGGCGTAGAAATCATCGTGAGCCTTCTTGAATTCTTCTCCGAGTTCAAGACGGTTGTTCTCGTCAAACACAATCGATCCATTATCGTAAATAGCTTTAACGACGTTAGTAGATGGAGAACCGATGAATTCGGCAACAAATTTATTCACCGGGTTATCGTAGATATCCTTAGGCGTTCCGATCTGTTGGACATAGCCGTCTTTCATGACGACGATTCTATCCGCCATCGTCATAGCTTCGGTCTGGTCGTGAGTGACATAGATGGTGGTGGATTCCATCTTATTGTGAAGCTTGACGATTTCGCTTCTCATTTGAACACGGAGTTTGGCGTCCAAATTGGAAAGAGGTTCGTCCATCAAGAAGAGTTTCGCATCCCTAACAATCGCACGTCCTAAGGCGACGCGCTGCCTCTGACCGCCGGAGAGTTCGCCCGGCTTGCGATTCAGATAGTCTTCAAGGCCAAGTATTTTTGCTGCTTCTCTGACTCTCCTATCGATTTCTTCTTTCGGGAATTTCCTCATTTTTAAGCCAAAACCGATATTGTCGTAGACGTTCATATGCGGATAAAGAGCGTAGCTTTGGAAGACCAAGGCGATGTTCCTATCTTTCGGAGACATGGCGTTAGAGAGAACCCCGTCGATATATAGTTCGCCAGAGCTGATTTCCTCAAGGCCGGCAATCATACGGAGGGTAGTCGATTTGCCGCATCCGGAGGGACCGACGAAAACGACGAACTCTTTCTTTTTGATATCGAGATTAAAATCATGGACGGCGGCGACGCCATTCGGGTAAACCTTGTTGATGTTTAAGAGCTTGACGTATTCATCGTCGCTTAGCTCAAGTTTCTTAGGTTCTTCGATTATCTTTTCTTTTTTCTTTTTCAAACCCATAATCTCTCCTTTCAATCATTCTTTTTCATAAAGGCAATGACATCGTCATACTTTTTCAAAGATGGGATGGCGCCTTTGCTTTCCGTGGTAAGGGCCCCCATCGCATTAGCGAATTTAAGCCCGTATTCCAAATCGTAATCGTTCGAGATGGCAAAGGCCAAAGCCCCATTGAAGGAATCGCCGGCCGCCACCGTATCAACGACATTGGCCTTATAGCCTTCAACATGCATTCTCTTTTCTTTGTTGATGAAGACACAGCCCTTATCGCCCCAGGTTATAACGACGTTCTTGACGCCTTTTTCAAGCAAGGCTTCACCGGCTTTATAGGCATCTTCGAGATCATCGACCTTGATACCGGTTAAGACCTCTGCTTCTTTTTCGTTTGGGGTTATATAGTCAATGCAAGGATAGACATCTGCGTCGATTTCCCTTGCCGGGGCCGGATTCACGATGGTCAACAACCCGTTTTCTTTCGCGATTTTGATCGCTCCCTCGCTGACTTCTTTTCTCATTTCGAACTGGGTTAAGAAGATATCGCATTTCTTCATGGCCTCAACGTTGAGATCCTTTAGTTCGAATTCGTAGTTAGCGCCCATGACGACACAGATTCTGTTTTGGCCGCTGAGGTCAAGCTGCACGCAGCCAATACCGGTTGATTCCTTGCCATAAAGGATATTAGAATCATCGATTCCTTCTTCTTTTAGGAGGGTTTTAAAACGATGCCCGTAGTCATCGTCACCGACTTTTCCGTTGACGATTACGTCTCCGCCCAAACGCTTAATGGAAACCGTTTGGTTGGCACCTTTACCGCCCGGAGCGGTTCTGAAATTTTCCCCAAGCACGCTTTCCTTAGCTTCAGGGAAGCGTTTCATGGTGGTCACCAAATCGTAGACAAACGAAGCTAGTACGAAAATCTTTTTCATGTTATTTGATTTCCTTCTTCAACGATTCTCCCAAAGCGCCGTTTGGATGGAATTTGTAGAAATCCGCTCTGGAGAAATTATAGGATTCGCTTAAAGCGCAGGCGATAGCGTCCCCTAAAACCAAGCAAATGGTAGAACTATTGGTTGGAGCGAGGTTATTTTCATCGGCTTCCTTATCGCATTTATAAATGATTTGAAGATCGCAGCCTTTGGCTAAGACAGAGTCTTTTTTGGAAGTAAAAGCGATTAATTTGCAGCCGATGTTCTTTAAAGGAACGATATTTTGGACGACTTCCTTAGTGGAACCGCTGTTGGACATAAGGATGACAATATCGTCCTTCTCGATCATTCCCAAATCGCCATGGCAGGATTCGGTGCAATGAACATAGAAACTCGGGGTGCCGGTCGAAGCGAAGGTAGCCGCCAATTTCTCGCAGATATGTCCGGATTTGCCAACGCCCATGAAGACGACTTTGCCTTTAGCGGTTTTGATGGCGCGGATAACGTTATCTAGCATCGGATAATCAAGGTTCTTTTTCATCTCGTTGATGGCGTTGTATTCGCGGGTAATATATTTGTTCAATTTTTCTTGATACATAACTTTCGACTCCTATTTTTATTTAAAAATAATTTCAAATAATGATGTGTTGTAGATCGGGCTCCATTGAGAGACTTGGAAATACATGCGTTTCCCCTCGTTATCCATCATCCTTGGGTGGATGAAGCCGCCATAAAGAGAGACGAAATGAGGGAAATCCAAGACTTTGATGTCCTTTTTGAATTCCTCTATCAAGGAATCCGCGGTCAAGAAATAAATAGTCCCATCCCTATCTAAATTGGAGATGATCCATTTCTTGAGATAAGGATTATAAACGATGGATTCCTCACTGGAACCATCGATATTGACAATGAAGAAATAATCTTCTTTCTTAACTTTGTTAAGAGGCTTAAAGACTTTCTTTTTGGTTAATATCTCGTATTTATCCTTATCTTCGAAATTTTCCTTCTTAACGCGGAGAAGAACCGTGTTCCCGAATCTTCCGCCTGGTAAGGCAAGAAAATAGATATGTTCTTTATCAAATGGATTCTCAAATGGATAAATCTGCCCGAATTGGTCGTTTACGATGTTATCAAAGGACAAAGTATCAACCTTTTCGAAATGGGTTAAATCGTATGCCTTGGCTTTGAGACATTCATTCTTGGTGACGAACCATTCGCCAGGCTTTCCCCAATAACGGACATACATGAAGAAAATATAGACATCATCGCCGATTCTAATCCCACCAGTCGGGATTTTGGTAACTTCTTTATGATTCTTCGGATCGAGATTGATAGGATCGTTCTTATCGTGCTGGCCTTGGTTGATTGGTTTAACTAATCCATTCGGATAGGAGACGATGTCGGAGAAAGAAATATTGTTGGAGAAATATTTGTTCTCGCTGACGGCGATGAAATTGGAATTCCAGACTCCGTCGTTGCAATCGATGCCAGAGAAGGAATCGCCATAAAGATAAAGAAGATTCTCGTGGTTATCGACGCAGATTCCTAAATCCGTGGCACCGACTCCACGTTTGGCAAACAATTCCTTGTTCAAAGAATTCCTGCCGGTTACGAAGCCAAGATTCCTGATGGATAAGACTTTTTCATCCAAACTAAAGGAATCCCCGCCTAAATCGTTGACGTAGACATTAACGATTTCTTTTTTCTCATCGACGACGTATTTGGTTACGTATTTATCGAAGAAATACGGGTCATTGTCCTTAATGACCTTAATTTTATATTCTTGAAGAATATCCTTCGCCTGTTCGAAGGGCATATTGATGGTGTTTGGTACTGGGATTCTCATAAATTATTTCAATACGACTTCGACTAAGGAAGTGTTGTAAATCGGCGTCCATTGAGAGAGTTGGATATAGATTCTCTGGCCATCGCTGTCAGTGAAGGATGGATGGACGAAACCGCCATATAAACCGCTAAAATCACTGCTTGCGCAAACTTGATAGATATCCTTGTAAGGGCCGGTCACTTGCTCGGCCGTAGCAAAGACGATATTGGAGCCCCTTAAAGTCGAATAGATCCATTTCTTTAGATAAGTGCTATAGAACAAAGATGGTTCGGAAACCGATGGGGAGAACACATAATATGGGTCATTGTTCAATTGTTGTATGCCTTCGTCGCCTTTGACCCAGGTGTCCTTCTTGACCAAATATTCATATTCGTTCTTGGTTTCGAATTTGTCTTTGTCGACCCTGAACATGATAGCCCCGTCATTTCTCCCTCCCGGAATGGAGGTGAAATAGATGTGTTCCTCATCCTGAGGATTGCTGAATGGATAGACTTGTCCGGCGTAATATAGCTCGGTGTCATCCCATCTTAGGCCATCTACTTTTTCGAATTTTTTATAGGTATTATCGACGGCTTTGACGCATTGGTTATAGGTGACGTTCCAGCTTCCGCTCACGCCCCAATAACGAATGGACATATAGAAGATATAAACATCATTTCCAATGGTAATGCCGCCGGTTGGGATCTTGGTGACTTCGACCCCACGGTTATTTTCTTCGCCCGATTGGTGATTGCCTTGGGCGAAAGGCGAAATCATGCCGTTTTCGACGGTGACGACCTCGTCGAAAGTCAAACCATCGTTGAGCTTCTTATCGGAGGTGATGGCCATGAAGTTCGAATTCCATAAGCCAGACATGTTGTCTCCGGAGAAGGTATCGCCATATAGAAGCATGATCCTTCCATCGGGAAGGGTGAAAGGGATACCTAAATCGGTTCCTTTCGCCCCTGCCGATAGAAGTAAATCGGAATTAGGAGACGATGGACCGGTGATTTTATCGATAATAGAGACATAATCAACAAGATTGTTATCCATCGTGATGGAGGATTCGCTCCTCTTAGAGACGTTAACTTTAACGCGGGTGCCTTTTTTGACTTTGTCGCCCGCTTTAAGATTATCGCCATAAGAGAGGATTCGTCCTTCGATGAGTTCATGGGTCGGAACTTCATTCGTCTCGAAAAGGAAATTGGTCCCAACCTCTAATCGAGCCTGCTTAAGAGAATAGTTATATAAATCAGGCAAAACGACCTTTTCGGTGCCGTCAGAAGTGGCATTGTCACATCCGACCGCTGCCCAAAGTATTGGGAGCAACATCAAACCTTTTATATAATTTCTTCTCATAAGCAAACTCCTAAATTATTTCTTTAGATTTATTCGGCTTTTTTGCCTTTTTTCTTGCCAAAGATGACACCGCAAGCAATAGCGGCGCCAACAACGACAACACCACCGACGACGCAACCGACGATCAAGCCGGTATTGTTCTTTTCGGAGCCATCGCCCTTCTCAGAGGCTAAGACGGTAACAACGATGGAGTCCTTGACGCCATTGGAGGCTTCGGCGGTGATTTCAGCAACGCCTTCTTTGATGGCAGTGACTTTGCCATCAGCATCGACAGTCGCGACCGCTTCGTTCGAAGAAGACCAAGTGAGGGTCTTATCGTCGGCATTGCTCGGATTGACGGTAGCAGTTAAGGTCTTGCTCTCGCCAGCCTTCATTTCGATATCGCCGCCTTCGATTTCGACGGAAGCGACATCAACGGTCCATGGGGTTTCGGACAAGAATTTGAGGGAAACGTTGTCGACATAGAGATATTCGCCTTCATTATGGGCGGTGAAGAGCCATCTGATGGAGTTCCACTGGACCTTATCGGCAGTGACTTGGAAATCCAAAGTGACACGGGTATAGCCATTGGCTAAGGTTTCGGTCTTCAATGGGTAGTGGGCGGCTTCGACGCCAGAGGTGCTGTTATAGGAAGCGTCATAGCCGATCTTCTTCAAATCAGCCATGTAATAGCTCTGGTTGGCACCACCGACGAAGCAAGAGTTGATCTCGGTGTAGGTATCGGCGGCATCGTCGATCTTGAGCTTATAGTCATATTGGAATCTGATCAAATCGCCGGTGACGATATCATCAGGAGTCATAACGAACATCGAAGAGTAGACTTTGCTATCAGCAGAAGAGAATTTGCCGATGCCAGCGACTTTATTATCGCCGTCTTTGATGATTCTGCCCGGGTTGTCATATCCGGAAACGCTGCCCCAAGCGCCTTCGAGCTGATCCTCGGAGAACTTAGTGCCCTCGTCGAACTTTTCAAAATCGCCGTTGACGATGTAGTTCTTGGATTCGTAGTAGGTCTTGCTTGGATCGAAAGCGTACTCATAGGTAGGCTTGACGTTCCATTTGGTCAAAATAAGTGGGTTGGCGCCGGCGTAGTTCAATTCCAATTTGGTTGCATCGGCGATCTTTTCGAAGGTAGCGGATTTCTTTTGGCTCTCGTCATTGATAAAGCTGATTTCCTTATCGCCGGATGGGGAATAAATCTTAAGACTTAACTTATCGCCCGAAGAGACGGTTGAACTCCAGTCGACATCGACGGTATAAAGCTTTTCGCTTAAGCCGTTGACGGTAACGCCATAAGAGCCACCGTTTTCGATCTTGACGCAGTTCTTGCCTAAAGTGGCATTGGTGCCATAGATGCCGTTGCTATCAGGAGTGGAGCTGATGGCGGAAGCGGCGTAGTCTAAGAAGCCCTCGAAATCGCCAGCTGGCCAAATATTATCGCTCGTTCCCTGCTTGATGATTTTGAAATTATCAAGATAGATGTCGGCATTGGAAGTGTTGCACCAAACTTGCATGGAATCGAAAGTCTGGGCTGCATCGAACAAACGGGTGACTTTGGCGTTCTTCCAGTTGTTATCCTTATCGGTAAAGGTAACATCGGCGGCCTGGGTGGCGTCAAAGAGATTGATTTCCGGCATTCTGTTACCGGCAGATGGGGACCAGAAGGCAAAGCCTAGATTGTCGCAAGTGCCAACGACTTTGTAATCGAACGAAACATCGTAGGTTTCTCCCGGGGTGATGGCCAATGATTTCCAGAAGCTAGACCAGCCCGTTCCCGAAAGTTTGAGGACGGTGTTGGATTCGTTTCCTTCCTCAGCCATGGCGACGATTTGGTTCGGATCGAGTGGTCCGATTCCGGCGACGACGCCGCTAGTTGGGGCAGCGGTCGGCAAAACATATTGGCCGGCGCTGACGGAGAAATCGCCGTTAGGAATGATGTTTTCGCCATAGATGTATTCCTTGCTGGACGAATCTCCTGCCGCATTATGAGCAAGTGGGCCACTTAAGCCCCCTAACATGCCCAATAACGCAAGGCTTAATAAATAATTATGCATATCTTTCCTCCCATGATAATTATTTAATTTCTTCCAAAGGAAGACGTGCTTCCCTGGAAGGCAATTCCGAAGTGATTTGATACGGCTCGCTGGTGTAGAAATAAGCGGTTGACGACCAGTCGTCGCATCTGTGGTTGTCGTGGCCATGCTCGATGGTCACTTTGATGGATTTATCGAAGGTGATGGGATCCATGATGTGGTAACGATAATAGGTTATCTTCCCTTTCCAGTTAGGATCGCCGCCTTTGATGATTCCGTGATATGGGGCGTTATAGACCTGAGTTGGGCACCAAGCGGTATTGAAGTAATCCTCGGTCCCAGTTCCATGGATGGAAGGAAGGTCTTCGCCGTCGATGAAGATGAAATCATCCCCTTCGCCGATCCAGTCCCATTCCTCGCAGTCGCTTAGGTTATGGATATTGAGGTTGCAGCCAACATATTGGCCTTGGCCTTTGATATCAAGGAGGACGTAATTGTCCTTGCCATCGACGTTTTTGCCTTCAAAGAGGAATTCTTTCCTCGAAGCAAAAGTATGATAATCCTTTCCTTTGCATGGGCATTCCCTATGCCAAACGGCCCCGAAGTAGCAGATATCTTCCTTATGTTCTTTTTCTTGATAGTCGATGTAGTAATAAAGCATCAAGGTCGTGTCGCATTCGTTGACGACGTTGATTTTGCAAGCCTTCCTAAATGGCATCGGCCACCAGCAATTAAGACCTCTTCCGTCTTCCGGAGACATCTGAAGAGGGGCGCTGACGAAGTTCTTGGATTCCCCATGGCCCATTCCGAAGAAATCGCCGAGAGGGACTAAAACGCTTGGGTATTTGCTATCTTCAAAGAAGAATTTGAGATAAACCTTGCGGAAGGCGCCTTTCTCGATGGTGTCGCCGAAGTTCATCTGGGTCATCCAAATATGCTCGATTAAGCCAGAGCAATGGACGTCGAAGATAGTTCTCTCTTCGTTCGGCTTGATGTAGATACGGTCATCGTTCCCACCGCTTACATCATAGGAAGACTCTCTTTTTCTTTTGCCTTCCTTTTTAAGATAAATGTTCGATAGATTGTTGGTATTCATATTATTTAACACCTGTGAGGCTTATGCCTTCCTTTATGTAACGCTGAATGATGATGAAAACGATGATGGCCGGGATCAAAGAGATGAAGCTGGCGGCCAAAACGGCGCCATAGCCAACGGTCGAGATATCCGAGAAGAGCCAGTTGATCAAGGTCATTATCTGGGTGTATTGGGCGTGTTCCTTATCGATGGTCAATGTTGGCCAGAGATAAGAGTTGTAGTAACCGGTGAAGACGCCAGCCCCCATAATGACCATTGGAGTCAAGGAGTTAGGAAGGAAAATCTTAAAGAAGATCTGGATGGAGTTGCAGCCATCGACACGGGCCGCCTCGTCGTAATCCTTTGGGAAGCCCATGTAGAACTGCTTGAAGAAGAACATGTTATAGGCAGAGGCTAGGCCAGGGACGATAAGGACCCAGATGGTATTGAGCATGCCCAATGAAGATACGACCGAGATCGAGGTAAGAAGGATGGTGATGCCAGGGACGAACATCGTCGCCATGATTATTCCCCATAGGATCTTCTTTCCTGGGAAGTTCAATCTCGCAAAGGCATATCCGGCGATGGAATTAATGAATAGAGATAAGGCCGTAGAGATGGTCGCGACCAATAAGGTCATGCCGAAGGATTGGAAGAAGTTGACACCAATCGTCGTATATTGGAGATAGAAGAGACGATTGAAGTTATCCAAAGTCCAAATCTGCGGAAGGATATGGAATTCGCTGGCAAAGATTTCTTTTCTGCCCTTAAACATCGATAAGACGGTGAAGAATAAAGGCAGGAAAATGTTGATTAAAACAACGACCGTTGCCGCATATAAGAGGACGCGAATCAATCGATGGGAAGCGGAGTTATTGATTTTGTTGGCATTGCGGGTGGCAATCATCTTATCTCACTCCTTTCTTCTTTTTATTAGTTAGGCCAAAAACGATCGCGTTGATGGCTCCGATAAAGATCATGATCATGATGGAGGAGGCGATGATCTCCGATTGCGAGACGTTGCCGTTGGCTCTCGCGTGGATAAGGTAAAGAACCGGAGTCATGGTCATATTCAAAGGCTGGCCATTGGTCATAAGCATCGGGATTTCGAACATCTGCAAGTTGGCGGTGACCAAAGTGACGATGATAAGGACGAAGTAATTCTTCAAGCACGGAAGGACGATGTACCAGGTCTGTTTCCAGAAACTGGCCCCATCGATCATCGAAGCCTCGTAATAGTCCTTTGGGATATTGATGAGGCCCGAATAGAAGATAAGAGTCGTATATCCGGAACCAATCCAGATGGTCGGGACGATGATGGAGACATAGGCCCAGAAAACATCGTGGGTAAAGGCAATAGGTTCCAAACCTACGGTGCCCAATATCCCGTTGATGACCCCACCGTTATAGTAAGTCAATAAGGTGAAGATACATCCGACGACGACGCCAGAGAAAAGATAAGGCAAGTAGATAATCGTCCTTACGAAAACGCCGTATCTGTTTTTGATCCTCACTAAGATGTTAGCGAAGATGAAGGAGCCGACGACTTGCAAGATGACGACGAAAACGGTCATGATGAGAACATTAGCCAAGGCTTTTAAGAAGTTTTCGTTCTTGAAGACTTTGACGTAGTTATCAAAACCGGCGAAAACGGCTTCGTTTGGTCCGCTTTCGAAGTAGAAGAAAGAACGGTATATCGCCATAACAAGCGGGGTGATGACGAAGATGGCCAAAAGGATGACGGCAGGGGCAATGAGCAAAAAGCCCGATGCAATCTCCTCTTTTTTCTTCTCTTTTGGAAGGAGTGAAAAGCGTTTCATTTTATTTGTTTCTTGGGTTATTTCCGGCTAAACCGCTGTCGGCGATGACTTTCTTGACGGCGCCGTCGCAATTGGCGATGGAAGTGTCGATATCCTTACCCATCGCAGCTTCTTCTAATAAGCCTTCGACGGCAACGGAGATGTTCCAGTCATAGATTGGTTCCAAGATGGCTTTGGAGGAAACGCTGTTAACGACGCTGATCCATTCTTGTGGGACGGTAGTCTGCTTAGCGGCTTCGGTTTCCAAGATGGCCTGGACGGATTTTCTCGGGGAGTATTTGGAATAGTTGGCACGCTTGAAGAAATCAACGGTCTGGGTAGTATCTTCAGCGGTCAAGAATTTGATGACTTCGACGGCTTTCTCGACGTTTTTGCATTCGGAGGAGATGACATAGCACCATCCGCCGTTGGTCGCAGTGGTTTTGTTTTGGTCGCCATCCATTGTTGGCATAACGGCAAAGCCGATATCATCTTTTTGGCTTTCGTATTGATTGATGACGGAGGATAAGGACCAGCTACCGCAGGTCGTCATAACGGCCTTTCCGTCGCAAACATCATAGATGGATTCGGTATATTCGCCAGAAGAGAGAGGTACATAACCATTGCCATAGAGTTCTTTCCAAACGTTGGCTAACTGTTTGTATCCCGGCTCGGTGATACGGCTGGTGGACCAATCATCAGTGATGGCTAAACCGCCGGTCGCCGCTTGCTGCATGCCCCAGGTTCCCCAAGCACAGGCAACGCCCGTTGGGACGCCATAAGCATAAACATTACGCTTATTGGCGGCTTTCAAATTGGATTTGATGGTTCCGCAGAGAGTGAGGAAATCATCCCATTTAGTCGGGATGCTTTCGGTCTTTCCGTACTCTTTGAGCATGCTCTTGGAATAACCGATAATGGTGGAAGGTTCCATAACGATCGGGAAAGCATAATACTTCCCGCCATAATTGGTGGCCGTTTTGGCGGTGTCGGTGAGATCGTTCCAGACAGAAGTGCCGAAATAATTGGTCAAATCGATGGCGCGACCAGCTTTGATTTCTTTATAAAGGTTGCCATAGCTGACCACATAGATGTCAGGGACGTTCCTGGATTCGTAACTAGAACGGATCAAATCATCAAAATCGTTCTTGTTGATATAGGTTTGGGACAATTGGATGCCGTCAGAGGCGTTCTTGTTGAACAATTTCCTTTGGGAGATATTGATTTGGTTTTCCCATTCCTCAAAGTCCATCATCCACATTTTGATGTTGGTGGCCCCTTCTTCGACGACTTCGACTTCATCATCGATGGTGATGTCGTCTGGCGGGGTGCAGCTTGCTAAGGAAAATAAGAGCAAAACTGAGGTTAATAAAACTGAGCTTTTTTTCATAAGTGGGCCTCCACGTAAAGTTCTACAACTACATTTTAAGGAAAAGGAGGCTCTCTTTATAGGGCTAAAAACTTGTAAATGATAACAAAAATTTGGCAAAAGCCTTTTTATCACCGATTTTAAAAGGTAATTTGATAACCAAAATTATTTTTTGGTCTTTTCATTCTTATATTGAGTTGGGTAACGCCCATCTAAAGAATGGAACCAGCGAGAGAAAGTCTGGGGCTTATCGAATCCAAGAAGATCGGAAATCTCTTTGATTGACTTAAAGGAATTGCGTATCAGGTTCTTGGCGTATTTCATTCTCAATTTGTCGTAATACTTCTTTGGGGTGGTGTTAAAAGCCTTCTTAAAGAGGTTATTCAATTGCCAAGAAGAGAGGTTGCTCTTTAACTCAAAATCTCTTAAAGAAAGATTGGTTGTTAGGTTCTCTGACATATAACGGACGATGAGAGATACCGTATCGAAGTCCTCGGCATCACCTTTATATCCGATAGCGTCGCTGATAAAGGAGGAAATAAGCAATTTCAGAGCCCCTTCCATATGGAGGGACTTAAGAGGATCGTCGTAAGTGAATTCGTCGATTATATGCAAGATAAGACTTCTAATTAAAGATGTATTGCTCGCGTGCACGGCGTATGGGAGATGAAAGCCGTTTTGTTCTAGATAATTGTCACGGAAATAGGTTAGCTCGGCCTCGGACATCTCTTCTTTTCTTCTAAAAGAAACGGGTATATTTTTGGACATTTCGTCTTCGTTGAAATCGAAATGAACATGAGGCTGGCAACAGTCAGTCTTGTACCAAGTGATCTTATGATGGACATCAGGAGGGATAAGCACCATGTCGCCTTCTTCGACGATATATCTTTCCCCTTCGATTTCGATAGACATGCAGCCTTTGTCGATGAAGATGATTTCAAAGTCATAAATGGACCTATCAACGAGGTACTCAGGAAGCCAAGTGTGATACATGGCCAAACGGATATAAGGCTTAAAGTCCAAATTCATATCTACAATAATAAGGAAAAATAACAAAAACCGTGATTTTTATTTCTTTGTTGTTTCGCTTTCATAGGCATTCTTCCGCGACGTTCTACATGGTTTAGTAGAATCCCCAGTACAAGTGAAGAAAATACTAAACTATTAGAAATGTCCCGTGTTATCTATTCTTTTCGCTAGCATAACTTCTTAAATTTAAGCCTAAACGGCCTTTGTCAGGCTAAGAAAACAGATTGAAAGGCAATTTCTCAAAAGAAAAAAGGCAGCCCTTACGAGCTACCTATTTTTTGTATTGGCGGAGACAGAGAGATTTGAACTCTCGCACGAGTAACCCCGTCTAACGGTT
>CAVFGR010000019.1:0-90332 GCA_963622135.1 bacterium | reverse complement strand
TCTCAATATATCTTATATTTAGTTAATTTTCGTCGGTACCCAAGAAATAAAATGTAAACAATTAAATAAATAGGCGAAAGAATGTAGTGAGAATAAGTATTTGATGAGTTTTTGGAAGTTCCGAAGACGATTTTGCCGCCGTAATGAAATTGTCGACATATTAAATTTCGGTTGAAGCATCCAAACGAATGCCATGCAGCCAATTCAATTGGCATTTCTTTTCAATTTGTATCGCTTTGAAACACGCATGTGACCAATTGGGTTACTTGGTAAATACCACAAAGCGGCATGTACGCAACCATTGGATTTTTTATTCTGGATTAATGCATTTTTTTATACGTGAAACAGCTATATCGAAATAATCGACGTTAACTTCAACGCCGACAAACTTTCTCCCTTTTTGAATACATGCCACTCCAGTTGTTCCACTGCCCATAAACGGGTCTAAAATCACGTCCCCTTTATTTGTGTGAATCTCAATAATTTTTTTCATTAGTTCCAAACTTTTTTGGGTGGGATGGATGGTTCTTTCCGATCCGCTAACAACGCTCGTTTCGAATACGGATCGCAAATATGGCTTATTCTGCGGCTTGTTAAAAGTCCACTTTGCGTTTTTCTTTACTCCCCATATTGCGAATTCCATGTCTTGAACATATCTTCGATTAGTGTTTCTGGGCATGGGGTTACTTTTTTTCCAAACCAAAATATCCTTCGTTTCTATCGAGCATTCTTTTAACTTTTCAATTAAATAGCTTATGTAGATATATGAACAAAAAATAATCACGCACCCATCCGGTTTGAGAAGTTTCGCATAATTGCTTATCCATTCAACGACATCAAAATTATTGTCCCAATTTCCAAAGTCGACCCCTTTTCTCGGATGCCGCAAAGTCGAAAAATTATTGTCTTTCGATATATTGTATGGAGGGTCGGTAATTATCGCATCAAATTGTTCTTTTTGTGCCATGAACTGTTTAGCAATCGAATTTGCGTCTGCTAAATACAACGAAAATTTCTCGCCAATAACGTTTTTTTCTTCATATCCGTCTTTGATTTGAAGGGCGATTGCTTTAGCTAACAGCGGAGGAACCGCATTGCCTATTTGTTTACAAACGCTGCATTTTTTCCCATAAAATATATATTTGTCAGGAAAACTTTGAATTCGAGCCGCTTCTCGCGGTGTGATAGCCCTATTCAGATATGGGTGCGAATTTTTCCCGTTAGACGGGGTATCAAATCTTGTATCAATGGTTGGACTATAGGAGTCCCATTCCAATCTCGACCAAGTCGTGGCGAATTTTTGTCTTCCACGCATTTCTTTTGGCAATGAGTTTTTATCTCCTTCAGGGGGAATCATGGCCAATTTTTGTAAAGCTATCTGCGAATGGGACGTCGCAACATGATTGTAAAGTTTATTGGAATTTTTGCGCAACATCTTCTGATAATCTGTAAGTGCTTCGCTTTTATATTCGCTTTCGAAATCGCCCTCACCCGAAGACAAATAGGCAAGATCAGAAATGGCGTCTCTGACTGTCACGAGATGACGATTGCTTTTGGGCAAAGATATGCTCTTGGATTTTGACCCAATAATAATCGTTCTTTCTCGATGCTGCGGAACGCCAAAATCCAAGGCATTCAAGACGCCATAATTTACTATGTATCCCAGTTTGTGAAATTCGTTGAGTATTTCTTTTATAAAATAACCATTGCATGCCCTTGTTAAATTTTTGACGTTTTCAATGACAAAAACTTCCGGATTTATAGCTTTCACCAGCTTCACATATTCCAAAAACAAAAAATTTCTTGGATCTTTCAATCCCAAATTTTTGCCTTTTAATGAAAAGCCTTG
Organism: bacterium; assembly: GCA_963622135.1. Taxonomy (GTDB): domain Bacteria; phylum Bacillota_I; class Bacilli_A; order RFN20; family CAG-826; genus UBA4951. Next base: position 88,483 of record CAVFGR010000019.1, on the reverse strand, counting down.
GCATGGTGGGCCTCCAATTATCATGTTAACTCCAAGTCTTTTGGCTTTTTCAATCAAGTCATTTCTTGTATCGTTTGATGTTAAGTCACCGCAAATGGCGAATTTTGGCTTAATGTTTTTTTCAAAGGTCGTTAAGACGTTTTTATCGAAGTCCACGCCAATTACAGTTTCAAAGCCTTCGACCGAGTCCATTCCGCAGCTGAATCCGCCCGCACCGCAAAACAAATCTAAAATCTTAAAATTCATAATTAATCTCCTTTGAGGGGCTATTTTTTAATCCCTCAAATTTTAGGGATTACATTGAGATAAAGCAAGGCCTAAATCGGCGTTGAAAACATCTTTTTGCCTAGAATATAATATAAATGGCATTTAAGGGGAAATGTTATGATGCTTGTATCGGATTTTTTAGATAATGAAATTAGTCCTTTTTTGTTAGGGGCTTTTTTTAGCAGGATTATACAGGATCCTGAAACGAATGTTTTTTACACTTATTCAAAATTCAGGAGTTCTAGAATGAATGGTGTCGGAGACATACCGGCGGACTTGGCGGGCAACTTACAAATTATCTACGACAGACTAAGCGTTAGCGATGATTGGACAATCGAAATAAATACGCACAGCGTCGTAATGCTAAAATTCAGCGTTTCAAATAATTTAAATCTTACCAGGGACGAATTCTACAAACGTTTATACAGAAAGATTCTTTCTTGCGAATGGGTGGCGGACCCCGTTCTAAACGAAAACAAAAAGGATTTTATACGCGCCTTTTTCGAATTGCGTGGTAGCGTCGACACAAATTGTCGATACATAGCTCAGGATTATTTTTACAACAACGATGATTTCGAATTAAAAAAAGCGCTCATTCTTGCAGACCAGATGTCAATTCCGATGAAATTTTTAAATTTCAATCCGCGAGAATTGCAACCGCAATACATCAATGGAGTCAGACAAAGAAATGCGCAATTTAGGATAAACAGTTTTTATTATGCTAAATGTATAGGCTTCGTCAATGAATACAAAGCGAAAATATTCGAAAGAGCATTCAACATTCCAAATGACATGAAGTCCATCGAAGGCGAGAAAATCTTTTACAATATTGAGCTTCCAAACAGCAGAAATGATACTTTTTTTGCATATTATTTTAATTTTTTCACGAACAACATTTATAGGCAGAGTCTAACTCCGGCAGCTATACGAAATCTCAGAAATAGGCTCGGATTCGATGATATCCTGCCGGAAAATCAAAATCGGAGAGATAGAAACTTAAAAGAATTATTCGATGCAATTTCGGCTGACGAATGCGCCGTTTGTCACACCACCAGAACATACACTAGGCCAAATTCAAATCGTCAACATTTCGATATACATCATGTTATTTCGTATTGGAACGGCCAAGAAGTTGACAATATTGCTAATTTGGTGAAGCTTTGTCCCACTTGTCACGATATGTTGGGCCGCGGCCACGCTAACCGTCAATTGCAGATAAATGCAATCACAGAGATTTTAAATGGTCACCCAGAAATTAGGGAATTTACAAGCTCTTATTTAGGCATTGATGATTTTGACGAATTGGTTGATCGTATTTGGCAGATGCTTGGATAAAGAATGCGAAGCCAAAAACTCTGTTTTTAGCCAAAACACCATCTTTCATTTTGTAAGAACAAAGTCTCAGCATCAGAGCCATTCTTTAAATCATCCGGCAGTTTAGTCTCCCAATATTTGCTATTTTTGTGCTTCTGCATACTTGCCACGGGGAAAAATCGTTCGAATAAAAGACATCGGAATCGCCTTAGCCTTTACGTACAATTTTTAATGTAAAATTACTTTTAAGACCAGCTCTGCACTGTCTAACAGCAAATGCCACCCGTCAATCCTTACGGAGACATCATGTCGTTCGTTTTCGTATTCTTTTAATCCCAAATCGGGTTGCGCCCCGAAAATTAAAAAAAGAAAGGCGGATAGCAGAGCATTGATCGACACTAGGAATATTACGAATCTCGTTTTTTTGCCTAATATGACAGATTTTTACGGCATTTTCCCGTATTTAACGGCTTTTAATTGCTATAGCAAATAAAAAGGGGTATATTGTTGCACCAAGCCATTGGCTTGCTTTATTTATAAGGAGGGAAGGCGCATGAACTTGATGGATTCTTGGATCACATTGGCTCTCATGTGGGTTATCGCTTTGCCTGTCATGGGCATCGCTTGCCTTTGCTTTAGCCACTTCCGCCTCTTTAAAATGAACAAGGTTTGTGGATGGCTATCTTTGGCCATCGCCATCGTCTTGCTTATTACCACCTTCATTCTCGGCGGTTTAGAAACATCCAACTGCATGGATGGTGTCTGCACCTTCGAGAATCTATAAAGAGAGCAACTCTCAAGTTAATAATCAGATGGGCTCATTATTCGGGTCCATCTTTTTGTTTATATTTAACGATCCAATCCGGATGTTCATATAAATGCACTTAAGTGGATTGATGAACTTTCACGGGAATCCCACCGCTACAATATGTATTACACAACATATATAAAATAGGAGGATTAATAATGAACGCATCACAAAACACTTTCGTCTGCAAAGAATCGACCACACCCGAAGAATATCTTAAGGATATGATTTCCCATGTCCAAGAGGATGGCTATTTGGCTGTCGCAAGAGACTATGAAAAAGATTGTTATTTTGTCACTTCAAACAATATAGAAGATGCCGATTTAATCGAGGAATTCAAGTTGGATGGGGAACTCGCCGATTATGATTCTTTGTATTCCTATTACCAACACGTTTTGAAAAGAATTGAAGATAATTCCATTTGGAATGAGCTGCTTTTAGATGCCACAAGCAACGAATACGCTCGCCGCATCTACATTTTCGCCAAGCGTTTAAAAGGTCTCATCGATATCAACGCTCCTCAAGCTTTGACCGATAGCGAGAAAATTATGCTTATCGACAGCATCCTTCTTTATAAGACCAACGCGGTTGGAAATTCCAACATCAAAGTGATTCTATAAGATGCAGGGAATCCTGCATTTTTAATTCCTTTGTATTTCTTAAGCATTAACTCCGAACCTTTGCATCGAATGCCTGATTCAAATGCTCGGAGTTGTTTTCTTCCGTACAACAGCAATAATTCCATTCTTTATACGCCTAGCGTGCGTAGATTTGCTAAAATATGGATACTTATGGATTCCAAAGAAATTCTTTATAAACCAAAAGACCTTTATGAGAAGCAACTCAAAGGTCAATATCATCAAGCCGCTGAACAATATTTCGAGAAGTTGATCAGAGAGACCAATACCGATGTCGAAACCAACAACAAGCATGTGGCCGAATACAACGCTTTAGATGCTAAGGAGAAGGAGCAAGAAAAGACTTTGTCTTCCTCGAAAGGACTCAAGGCTTTCTTGATCTTCTTGATCATCGTCTTCTTTATTGCCACATTCGTATGTATCGGTGTAGGTGTCTATAACATGGACACCATGTGGTGGCTTATCTTAGTAGGACTTGTCCCATTGGGGTTAGCTATTTTCCTAATCGTTCATATCTGCAAGAAGATCAATGGGGAAATATCCAAGAAAGAAGAGGTCTTAGCCAAGATCAAAGCCGATAAAGAAGCTAAGCTAAAAGAATGCTACGCCGATATGTCGGCCCTTAATTCCGCTTTCGACTGGTCTTTGCCGGCCACCATTATGGAAAAGGTCACCGGCATTATCGACTTAGACCCATATTTCTCTGCCGAGAAGTTGCAATATCTGCACGATAAATTCGGGTTTGCTTCAGGCGAAGATGATAACCAATCTGTTTTAGGCATCATCTCCGGCAATATCCAAGGGAATCCGTTCATCTTAAAGAAAACCTTAGAGGAGAATCTAAGAAAGAAGACCTATACGGGCTGCTTAACCATTTATTGGACCACCACCTCCACCGATTCGGACGGTCATGTCCATGTCGAACATCATAGTCAGACCCTTCATGCCTCCGTCCAACACGACGCCCCATTCTATGACAAAGGGACGATGTTGGTTTACGGCAACGAAGCCGCTCCACACCTCCATTTCTCCAGAAAACCATCCTGCATCAACTCTATGCCTGACGAGAAAGACAGAGAAAGATATGTTAGAAAACAGATGAAGGCCATCCGCAAGAAAGCCGATAAGGCTATCGAAGAGGGCTCCACCTTCACCCAGATGGATAACGATGAATTTGAAATTTTCTTTGGTGGCACCAACAGAGACAACGAAGTTGAGTTCCGTTTGTTATTCACCCCGTTAGCCCAAACCAACATGATGTCCTTGTTGTCTGATCCACAGCCTTACGGCGACGACTTCCATATGATCAAGGACGGCATGTGCAACTACATCATCTCCGACCACTCCCAATTCTTCGATTATTCTTCTAATCCGAGCATGTATATGTCTTATGACGTGGAGGCATCCAGAAACACCTTCATTGAATATTCCGACGAATATATCAAACACTTGTTCTTCGATTTGGCCCCGTTATTGTCCATTCCTCTTTATCAGATGCACAAACCACAGGAATACATCTATGAGAAGGGCATCTATTCGAATTATTCCTTCTATGAGCATGAATCCATCGCCAATTCGATGAAGCAGTCATTGTTTATGCCAGAAGGATGCGATCCATCCTTGCCGGTCATGATCAGATCTAAATCAGCCATCAAGAGAGGCAAGGTCGACCATGTCAACGTCCACACCTACTCCTATATGACCACCGAGATGATCGATTATGTCCCTGTTCACGGAGATGATGGTTATTGGCACGACGTTCCAGTCCACTGGATCAAATACGATAGGATCGATGACGATAAGAGCTTCGATCTCACCTACACCGGACTCGCTAAAAAGACCTTCAATGACAAGGTCAATGATTCTAACGAGTTCTCTAACCTTATCAATTCTTCCAAGTCCACTTTCTTCGGACGCGGAATGATGTCGATGATCTTTGCTCAAGAAGACAAAAAAGATCTCGACGATATTCTTGAACGTGTCTTTTCGGATAAAAATGATGCGGGGAATTGAATAATGCCTATAATAAAGGCATAAGCACAAATGAAAGGGGAAATATTATGGCCCAATTAGACGAAACAGATATCAGCTTAGAAAACAAGGCCGGTAGATCGGCCCACGTCATCGACAAGAAGGTTCCAGTCGAACTTAACGGCACCGATAAGGCCGTCAACGTCGGCGTTTGGTTCATTTTCATCATCGGAGGCATCGTTTACACCTTCAAGAAGAACCACGCCAGAACCTATTTCAAACAGCTTGAACAAAAGATTCAGCATGACGCTTCCACCATCGATAACTACATGGCTCAGCGCGTCTCCATCCTTCAGAACACCGCCAAGCTTTTAGACAAAGCCATCCAATTAGATAAGGAAACCTTTGTCGAAGTGGCCAAAGCCCGTTCCAATAACTCCGCCGATAACGACAACGGCCGTAACGAACTGCAAGGCCAACTTGACGCCGCCCAGAACGCCATCAATGTCGTCTTGGAGAAATATCCGGAATTGAAGGCTCACCAAGAGATTCAGGACGCCATGCAGCAGAACTCCTACCTCCAGCAGGAAATCACCGCCGCCAGAGAGGTCTACAACAACGCTGTTGCGAAATGGAACACCGAAATCTTCTCCTTATGGGCCAAGAAATACGTGGCTGCCAAAGAAGGCTATACCACTCGTATTCCATTCATCGCCTCTCAGGAGATCAAAGAGAAGTCCGAAAGCGTCTTCTTCTAAAGCAATATCAAAAAGAAAGCGGGAACCGTTGGCTCCCGTTTTTTTATTACTTCTTGTTATTTTCCTTAAGGATTAGACAGATTTAGAACCGTTGAGGCACCATTGTTAAAGATAATTTGGGCAATCCCTTCCTTGCTTTGCCTAAGGATGGGGGCGCAGTTCATCATTTAAGCGCCGAGCACCTTCTTTTCACCAATTCAGTGAAAGCGGTCTTCCATTTTTTATTTAGAACAGAGTTGTTTATTTCGGAAATGAATTCATCTTCGAATGAGCAAAGTCTCTTCATCATTTTTTGACACGATGTTTTGCTTAACCCGCAATGTGACGCGAAAGAATAGAAATCGTTTTTGGTTATATGCTTCTTTTTCCCATTTAGGGTCAAAGCGAATTCTTCGTCATCTTCCGGCAAAACGACGTTGACAGCCAATAAATCGTAAGCTGGCGACAGCACGTAAATACCGTTCCCCTCTTTCGTCTCGATCAGCGAGAGGTTTTTCAAATGCATATCTGAATTGCCGATGATATAGGAAAAAACGACTCGCACGAAAAGTTCGCTTAAATCAATGCCAGGACGACTTGAGTGTTTGCTAATGATTTTGGCACATCGTTCATAGGAACCGTGGTATTTATCCTCGGTCAGCCTTAGATCAAGCTGGCAGAAGTCTTCCATAGCGATTTTTTTCATTTTCAAATTTTCGATGCGACGATCGATTCTTTTAGATAAATACGCATATTCATCATTTATTCTAACTAACGCGTGCGGAACGGTTGAAATGCCTGCCAAATCAGCCAATCTCATACTCAGCCATTCCAACTCTGGAAGGGATTCATAATCATCCACTTGTGGTTTTAGGATATATCCCGTCGGATAATCGACCAACGTCAGTCTGCTTCGTTTGTTTTCGATACTCAAATGCAACGATAATTTCTTTTGAACTCCAGGCACGCTCAAGCCTTCGCAAGCGTTTTTTAGAGCCAAGGATTCTAAACTTTCTGAGTCTAAGACGATTTCAGGAAGGGCTTTTGTCCCAAAGAAACGCATAAGACACGCATCGTGATAAGGATTCCCGTTTTCATTCTTCAACGGCTTCCCGCAGCATAAACAGGTTCTCATATCTTTCTCTCCGACACCATGACGTTGCCTATATTGTCTTTGCAGGCAGCAAGCAAAATTCCGAAACGGTCTTTCTTATCAAGCTTCCAGTTCCGACTTACCACGTTTAAAAGCCACCCCTCGGGAATGAGACCATCAAAGAAAGGAAACAGAGTCTTTGATTGATATTCTTTTTCCGATAATGGAAGCGTTAACGAGACAGGGCTTTTGTCCTCTCTTTTCAAATAATCGTCGTCATAAACAAAACTATAGCCCGTCTCCGTTTCCTTTAGGATTCCGGCGTAAACATCCCTTACATATACATATGCACTTCTATATGAATTCATTCTTCATTTTCCTTTTTTACTGGACCGGCCTGCATCCCGAACATATTAAGGGCGATATTAACCTTATCCATCCTGACCGTCGGTTTTCCCTGTTCAAGGTCGCGAACAAACCGAAGGCCTAAGCCTGATCGGATAGCGAACTCTTCTTGCGTCAGTCCGACTTCTTTTCTACTTTTTTTCACAAATTCAGCAATTGGATTCATAGCAAATACTTCTTTCCAAGCAAAATATATACCCTTTGTGGTATAAAAGCAATTGCTTTATTACCATTTATACCCTTTATGGTATATTATTCTATTCTTGATAATCTTTTATACCCTTAAAGGTATATTTATTCTAATCTTTTCTTACTTTGAGTGCGTTCAAAAATCTTTCGTAGTTAAGAGGATATACGCTAGTTCGAAGAGTTTTAAATAAAAAAGCGGGAGGCCGTATCGACCCCCGCTAACCTTGAAATTTATTTGCCTTTCTGCCTGTCCTTTAGAATCTCGCAGATCTTATAACCACCGTCGTAATGGCCTTCTTTCTTAAGCTCATTGATACGATGAATCATGAATTTAAGCAGATCCTTATCGTTAATGATGTTCTTTAAGGCTCTTTCGATGGATTTGGAATCCTCGCATTCGGCGAAGGCATCGCCCATCTCATGACCGAATCTACCACCGTAGACCTCGTGTCCACCGATATGCCTCATAAAGAGCTTCGGAACCGGGTAGAAAACCAATTCGCTTGGCTTGGTGATAAGTAAGTCCGTGACTCTCATTAAGAGGTTGGTGGAATACACGGCTTCAAAGATATCTTGATTATAGAAACAATAAATGCCTTCAACATGATTATCTCTGATATCATCGACGAATTTAAGGAATTCATCGTATCTATCAAAATAATCTATGGATTCTAAACCAGAGACTTTCTTTTTCATCATCTCATAGACCTTCTTATGGTCTCCGAAGTTGATGAATAAAGCCACTTTCTTCTCTTTGACATACGGGAGCAAGAATTTGACCATGGAGATGAAAAGATTCGCCCCGGCGCCGGCTCCACCGACGGTAAGAAGGATTCTTAAAGGCTCTCCATCATCTAATCTTTTAAGCCTTCTGTTATTGTCTTCTTCGAGATTAACAAGAAATTCGTGATCGACATAACAGCCGACCTCTTTAATATCCTTGTCTTCCATTCCGTGGAGTTCTTTCTTCGAGAAGCCATTCAAGGTCTTATAACCGTAATAGGCAAACGGGGTTTGAACCGTATGAATAGCCCCTTCGGAGAGATGCAAGCCCATCGGCCAGTTATCCGGAATGGCGTTGACGACATTGCTCATTCCAGCATGTATCGCCCCCTGGGATGGCCAAACATGCGTGGCGATATAGGGGATATCCTTAGGGATGTTATGGAAAATAGGGACTAATAATTCCGAATTCTTTTGGTCTTTGGCGTTGTATTCGATCTTCTTAAAGCCCTCGGAATTGAGAGGTTCCCACACCAAAGCGTTGAATAACTTGGATTTTTGGGAGATTTTGCTGGCTAAGGAATACATATCGTTTTGCTTCCTTATCATTTTCGAGCCAGTGGCGTCAAAGGAAGCGAGATCTAGCCAATATGGGTTATAGCCCATGGCTTTAGCGCAGCTAGCCAAAGCGATGGAAATTCTATAATGACCAAAGCCCATGCGGATATTGCCGACGATTAAGGCCTTATCATCGAATTCTTCGTTCTTATCGGTGAAAACAACCTCTTTGACTCCTAAATGAGAAAGAGTTTTGTTTTCCTTAAAGCCAATTTTGTAATCCTTATTGGAGTCATCTCCGAAAGACTTTATGTATTTCTTTTTGGATTTCTCGGCTTGTTTGATGGTTTTCTTATTGATTTGGTTGCCGAATATTACAGAGGTTTTATCCATGATATCTCTCCTTTTTTAATCAAGTATCGCAAAGTGTATTTCTTATCCTTGTTAATGAAATCTATATCAATAACGGACTTATTTTTCCTGATATCCAATATCTCGGATCCGACATATTGTTGAGCTTCTTCTAGCTGTTTCTTTTTAGCCTCATCATATTTGGAAACATCGTCGCTGGTCATCCATAAGGAGCCGCATAAGTGATTCAAAATGACTAATGCTTGTTTTTGTTTTTCATTTAATTCAATGTTGTCGTCCCTAAGGAGATAGACATCCGGATCGTTTAGGAAGGCGATCTTATTGAAATAACTTCTATAAATCGTGTTCACCAAAGTGATCTTGGTGGAGATTCTCTCGCGATGGAATAACTTCATATAGAAATTATCGTCGAACTTAAGGGAGACATCCGGACCGATACGAGCATAGTCGGTTAGCCCAAAGCAGCTAGAAAGAGGAACGCCACAAACTAAGATTAAGGCGTCTTCTCCCAATTCGTTTCTAATTAGTTCCATCATTTCACGCATGGTCTCGGCGCGTGTCTTGGACTTATCCTTAACCAAGCATGAAGCGTATAAGAAATCCAACTTAAAGAAGTCGAATCCTAAATCTTTATAATAATGGAGGACTTTCTTAATATATTCGATTACTTCTGGGTTTCTTATATCTAAAGGACAATCACCGCTCCAATTGCAGCCGGCATATATTTCTTTGCCGTTCTCTTTATAGATGTAGTCTGGATGCTCTTTGAATAATTTTGAGTCTTTCTCCGCCACCAAAGGAGCCAACCAGATGCCGGCTTTCAATCCTTTTTGATGGATTTTATCCACGATTGGCTTTAAGCCATTCGGAAATTTCTTCGTATCGATATCGAGCCAATCACCGACGAAGGTTTCACTTCCATCATCGATTTGGAATAGGTCGTAATGAGTGGAATCGATAGAATCCAAGTTCTTTAAGACTATCTCTTCGTTGATGTTCTGATAATGATTGTACCAAGAGGTATAGCCACGTAATGGTTTGATGTCTCTCTTATTCTGATAGAAGGAAAGATATTCTTTGATAATCGTTAAATAATTTCCTTTAAGTTCAACAAAATCGAATAAGGTGAATTCTTCGTTGATGACCCTTCCGTTGACGTCAGATTCAAGGCGAACTCTATCGTGTTTGATATCGTGGTTGATGATCAAGAAAGCGTTAAAGCAATTCCTCGATCCATAAAGGACGGATTCATTGTTGGTCTTGTTCCTAATATAGGAAAAGGTATACCCATGAAGGACCCTTAGCTGGTACTTCTTAAATATCTCATCTCCGTATTCCTTAAAATGGAACATCTCCATGACTTTCTTATGGAGAGGACCACATCTCTTGATGTGCTTATTGATGATGGAACGGTCCAAGGATTTGACATCTTCGTCGATATCGAATTCCCTAGTGTCCGTCCAAGATTGATAGCCATTAAGGTAAACGCATTCGTTTTTATCGTATTTATGAGGTATATCGAAATACGCCCCCAAGAGTTCCAATTCTTTTTTAGGAACGATCCTGATGATGGTTTCTCCATCATGAGAATCGATACTTAGTTTATAATCCTCGGTTTCGTCACCGAAAGAGGTCTTCTCTAGACCGTTAACTTTATAAGTTAAAGTAAGCATCGCTTATTCCTTAGGTTCTTTTTCGACCTCTTCGTTAGGCGATTCGACCGGTTCTTCCTTGATTTCTTCGGAAGGCTGCTCATGAGATTCTTCGGAAACGACTTCTTCTTTAGATTCTACTTTGACCTCTTCGAGGTTTTCGATTGGAGCAGTCACGGATTCAACCTGGACTTTGCTAGATAAGACGGCATTGACGCCTTTCTCATTATAGAAGACCAAGATCAAGGCACCCAATAAGCAGAAGACGATAGCGACCCCACCGACCAAACGAACACCCAATTCGCTGGCAACGATGTCATTGCTACCCTCGACTTGGGTTGCTCCGATGATGGCTAAGGAAGTAAAGGCTAAGGTAGCGACAGACTGACCCATCTTCATGGAGAAGGTTCTGGCAGCGAAGAACATGCCTTCTCTGTTCTCTCCGGTTTTGATGGCTTCGCATTCGGCAACGTCAGCGACGATGGATTGAGGTATGATGCCCAATAAGGCCATCGGGAAAGCGGCCACGACGACGATGAAGACGCCGATCAAAGAGAATTCCCCGAAATGGACATCGAATCCGCCAAGTCCGCAGACAGTGGCCAAGGCATAAGCGACAGCTAAGCCAATGAAACCAGCGATGGTGAGCTTCTTTTTGCCGAATTTCTTAACAAGCTTGGATACGACAGGATAGAAGGCGGCCGAAAGGACGGTCATCGCGCCCATATAGTAAAGGGTAGTAGAACCGTCGGCATCACCCATTAAGATCTTAACGAAGAACGGAAGACCGGTCTGGAATAAGGTAAGGCCAACCCAATACATGATGTCGCTGGCGACGAAGACGCGGAAATCCTTGTTCTTGAAGGTAGCCTTTAAGGATTTGAAGGTATTGGTTTTGACCGGTGGGTTATCGACGAACTCTCTTTCCTTAAGTAAGAAAGTAGGTAATAACATGCACACGCAGGCGATAACCGCTAAAACGATGAAGCAAATTCTATAGCTCCAAGCAAAGCCCACCGCATTCCTTAGGAATCCGGCGAAAACGAATGGGGTATAGGCTAACAATAAACCAAAGAAGTAAGTCAAAGAAATGATGGTAGAAATATACATTCTGTCTTCTTGGGTTTTGCCAAATTCGCTGATAAGGGCGTTATATGGCGTGCAATAACAGGTCATAAAGAAATAGAACAGAATCAAGAAGACCAAGATCCAGGCGAAGTTGATATAGCTAATAGACTGGATCGGGGCGCAGAAAACAACGACGGTAAGAACGGCAAATGGGATAGCGCTCCACTGCATGAAAGGAATTCTTCTGCCTCTCTTAGACTTGCATCTATCGCTCCAGCTGGCGACCAATGGATCGGTGACCGCATCAAAGATACGGCAGATAAAGGTGATTAGGCCAAGCAAGGTTAAGACACCCAAGATAACAAGACCAGGTTTGATATAACTGATAGCACCGTTATCGATGTCTCCCTGAGTTGGCAAATAGAAGGTGACCAGCCAGGTATTGATGATACCGCCTAGCAAGCTCCAGCCTAATTGACCGATGGCAAATATCCACATTTGCCCTTTCGTAAGTCTCTTCATAGATACTCTCCAAGGACTCCGACCCAATACGAGACAATTACACTCAAAGTCTCGTTCAAAAGGTCGAAGCCATAGCTTTGCTTTTATTATACACGGATAACATTTGTTTAATCTTTATTTTTTAAGTTGTTTAAAAAATGATAGGTGAAGTCCTTTGTCAACAGTCAATGACTTATAAATGAAACGCGCGTGCGTGTATAAGCACCGTTAAATAGATGGCTGTTTTAACCATTTTGTGTCAACGATTATTGCCACCTAATCGCGATCATAAATCTGATTGAAAAAAATTTTTTTAAAATTTGCTTTACAAATCTATTTCAAGCGTGTATGTTCTTGATTTTGCGGGCTACCGCAGGGCACCAAGAAGCCAATAAACAATGATTTGGCCTAAGGTGCAACGCAAAGGAAACAATGTCCTTTGCCTTAAATAAGATGTTATGAGCACTTCATGTCGTGCTTGTAACGGCAGCTCTCCCTTGCCCTTACGGCACTCTAGAGCCTAAGGGCAATAGTTAGGGGAGAGAAAAAAGCATCAAAGAGGAAATCATGATGCTTCGAATGCCAAATAGATAGATGAATCAGAAAGGGAGAGAAAAAACAATGAGAACATCTAACAAAATCACTTTGATTGCCGGTTTATCCGCAATCGCCTTAATCGGAACTGGCTATGCCGCTTGGACCTTCTCCGCGGATGCCACTGCTGAAGCTGAAGGCAATGTCAACATCACTGCCAAGGCTGAAGAAGTCGGAACCTTAAAGGTTGCCGATGGCCAGAGCTTCTACCTCACTTTGGATCAGGATTCCATCAAATGGATGAACTCCGCCGATGCCACCACCGCCACCGAAGTCACCACCATCAAATTAGAATACAGTGGTTCCCAGGCCTCCGACTATAAGTCCGGCAAAGCTGTCGAAGAAACCATCGTCGTCAAAATGGAACTTGGTTCCAACGAATTAAGCGAGTATGTCACTTTAGGTGATATGGCCGCTGATCAAGAAAAGACCTACAAAGGCGAAGATAAGATTGAAATTGATTTCACCTTACCAACCGCTTCTTATGTCGAAGCCAATTATCCGAGAAACGAAACCGCTTACGACACCATGAAAGCCGCTCTTGATGGCAAGAAGATCACTTTGAACTTCACCGCTTCCGTCAAAGAGTGCACCCACGCCTAATATAGTAGGATAACAACGATAGATGACTACTATCACCATAGTGGTAGTCGCTCTATTGACCTGTCTCATATTTGGATTGGCCACCATTTCCTTTGTAACCACCGTCAAATCCGAGAAGACGCTGATCGCCAGCGGACAAAAGGATGACGAGTTACTGAAGGAAGAAAAGGCCAGCAAACAAAAATCGTCTAAAGTATGGAACGTCATCTCCATAGCCTTCTCCGCCATCATCATGGCTGGAGTTGTGGCTATGGCAGGTGTCGGCATATCCTTCAAAGCCTCCGGGCAGCAATTCCTTATCAACAATCAGACCAAATTGGTCATCGCCTCCGATTCCATGGATGGCTTCTATAGTGAGGAATATAAGCTTACTTTGCCAGAGGATGCTCAAGATCAGCAGTTCGCCATTGGCGCGCTGTGCACTTTTGACAAAGTTGAAGAAGACGAGACATTGGAAGTTTATACAGTCTATGGTTATGAACTCCCAAACGGCAAAATCATTACCCACCGTTTAATCGGGTATACCTCATCTGGCTTGCTCGTCTTTAGAGGCGATAACACGGCTGGAAGAGATAATTACGTCAAAAGGGAACAGGTCATACTGCGATATACCGAGAAGAAAGTCGATGGTATCGGCTTATTCATCTTGTTTTCACAATCAGGTTTCGGCCTGTATTCATTAATCAGTGTCACCGGCATTTATGTCTTGTCCGAGGTTTTCTTAGCCCAATATAGGAAGATGACCAAGGCCAGGTTGAAAGAATTGGAGGGGAAAGAAAATGAAGCTTAGAGCAATTACTTTGTCCCTTCTTTCCTTATTAATCGCCGGGACCGCCGCTTCTATCGGATATGCCTCTTGGCAATTCTCCGGGGACAACGAAATCGCCAATAAGTTCGATGTCAATATCAAGGAATTCAGCTTCGGTTGGACCGACTCTGATGTCCTCGACGACACCACTTACGAATACGCTTCCGAATTCCCAGATGCCTTGAATGGATTAAACGATCCAGACAGCGTAGAAGGTCAGGCTTTAGCCGACGCTATCGAAGCGAAGAGATCTGGCACCGACTGGCTCGGCAACATGGACACGATTGTCAATGTCAAAGATAACCTCGCCAAGGTATTGAACGTCACAGATGATTGCTTATACATCATCAAAATCAAGACCGATGGTTCTTACGAGCTTTATGTAACTTACGAAGATATCTCGAATTCCAGCATCTACACTAGTTTCGGTCCAGTCTACAAAACCGTTTACGAGAAAAACTCCGAAGGTGTCTACAAAGCCACTCAGTCTTACAAAGGCACTGCCACCGTCACTTATTATGATAATGCCGGCGGACAGAAGCAAAAGAGTTTCAACACCGACGACTTCAAAGCCTCTTGATAACTAATTCGAATATAGCCTTTTCTAAAAAAACACCCCTTATCGAATGATCCATAGGGGTGTTTTTTATACCTCTGGTATCCGTAAAAGAAAAAAAGCCCGACATCATATCGGACTTTATGCTTTAGTTGGTGGCTCAGGGGGGACTCGAACCCTCGACATACCGGGTATGAGCCGGTTGCTCTAACCAACTGGGCTACTGAGCCAATTTATTGGTGGAACTTATGGGGATCGAACCCACGACCTCATGCTTGCAAAGCACGCGCTCTCCCAGCTGAGCTAAAGCCCCATAGGTTGCCGTAATGAAAAACGGCTTAATAATTATACATACGAAGCAGTTTTAAACAAGATTAAATGAAAGATAAGTCGCACGAGAACAACGCTTTTCAAAGTGTAGTCAATGTAAAGAGCCAAAATCGTTCCTTGGTCGACTGCAAAAAAGTTTTTAGTGATAATCAAAATGTGGTGTCTTAGATTTTGCCTTTTATAATCCTAATTCTCTTCGTCCTTTATGTAAAAGCCACCGGTCTTCTTAGAGCCACGGCGTTCCACATATTTCGAGAGTTTTCTCTTAATGGTGTTTTTAACCACGTCAAGCGTCACAAATGAATAATTCAGTTTCACTTTCTCCAATAGACGAATTGCGTTAATTCCAGGGTTAAGCCGAATGGTTCTAAGAAGCACGATTTCTAAATCGCTCATTTTATCGCTACATTGTTGATCTATTTTTAATGGGTCATTTAATGGGTCATTTAATGGGTCATTTAATGGGTCAACATAGTTTTGGTTCGGCAAAGTGAGAATAAAAAAGTTATCCCTAACATCAAAGATAGGTTTCTTTTCAAATGATTCATAAGCCCCGATAATCCTAGGGATTCCAGATCCGTAATTCTCGATACAGTGTAGCTTATTCAGAATATTTACAAGTTCTGGGTTGCGGCGTGTTTGCATACCGTCGAGGATATCTTGTAGCGTCGCTTGATAGATTCCGCCCGGGTTGCTAATCCTTACCCTATCGTCATAAAATTCAATCTTAATATTTGACCCAATAAAATAGTTTGCGTGACAAAAAGCATTTAAAATTCCTTCGCGTAGGCACGCACCCGGGTAGGATATCTTCTCAATTCTTTGCCAAGAGTTGCTACTTATTGTGGCGGATACTTCATTGTAGTTAGCGGCATTGTCCAGCACGTTAGACATGACTTTCAACAATGAACCGGAATACTCTTTCTTTGTAGTGAAATTTAGATGCCTATCATACTTTGCGAATTTGACGACGAAGGGAGATTGGTCTGACATCATTAGTCCTAAATTGGTGAACTTATTGTCTTGATTGATAATTCCCAAAGAACGTAAATTCCGTTCGGAATGTGGAATTTCATTTTGATCACATATTTCATTGAAATAGCTAAATGTTAGCTTTTGCTCGTCTGATATATCCTTTTCAAAGCTATATTTCCGCGAATCCATAATCATTAATAAAATTTCGCTATTTGTTGCCATTCTCGAAGTGGTTCCAACGCGTTTGTACACACCACTCGGTTTGGAACCTTTTTCTTTAAGAAAATAAGGTTTTTCAGAACCTTCCGAAACTTTTATAACGAATATACCGCTTTTATTGAAACTACACTTTATAAGATTGGTCGAATTCGGATAGATGGCATCATCAATCCAATTCGACACTTTGACATCCATCAAGTACCGCTCACGCTCATCAAAATCAGCGATTACCTTACCATTGTCATTAACGCCTACATAAATGGTACCGCCAACAGTATTTAAAAAAGCGATTATCTCCTTTTTTACCTCATTAGTTAGTTGCTCTTTCAATTCGGTTTTAAAATCTTCTAGATATTTCAATGGGTTTTACCTTTCGTGTGTTCGACATAGTTCATTTCGCCTTTAAAAAACATCCTTCACCATCTAATAACAGTCCCTATATCCATTTTTCATATTTCCGCTTCTTCAACACAAAAAAAGACCCACCGATTGGTAGGTCTTGATTCTGTAATTATTATCGGATTCCTAATAAGGCGAGCCTTGGGGCGTTGGCCTTTTCCATATGGATGAGGCGTTTCTTTAGGTCTAACTTGTCATCGACATAAACGCCGAGGTCATTCTCTCCCGCGACCACGCGATGGCAAGGGATGAAGATAGGGATAGGGTTCTCTCTTAGGACGTCGGCGACCTCCTTGGCCCCATCTGGTTCTCCTATCGCTTCCGCAACCTCTTGATAAGTCCTGGTTTCGCCGTAAGGGATGGTCTTAACAAAATTGAAAACTTGTTGGGAGAAACTATCGCCTTCCGGCCTAAGACGGACATCGATGTTCTTCATTTGTCCATAGCAGTACTTGTTCAATTCCATGATGGCGTCCAAAAGACGGATATTCTCTTCGTTGTAATATCCTTCTGGATCGTATGCACCGAAATGAAGACGTGTAACCGCCCGATCATCCGCGCAGATGGTGACATCGCCAATCGCGGTGTCATATACCATATAAAGCATGTCGCTTGACATGAGATTATTTTAATAAAAAATGCGAGAAAAATGCAATAGCCGTAAGCGTTTTATATGCTATGCATATAACTTTTCGAAATACTTCGTCAATTCTTCCGGAGTCAAAGAACAGCCGCCTTCCACCCAAAAGCAAATAAGGGAAACGAAAGATTCTGATAGCTGATGGATTTGCATCTCCTCAGGAATACCTTCTTTGTAGTAGGTTCTCGACTTAACAGAGGCACTTAATAATGGCAATGAACGTTCCTTCAAGGCTTCAACGAAGATTGGAGAAGCTTTCGATTTGAGAATGGCTCCAATTAGTTCCTTTTCTTCATAGAAGTGATAAAAGACGTGGGTGATCATATGGGAATATTCAAATGATGGCGAAGCGGAGAAATCATGATCCGCCTCTTTTTCTAAAGTCGGCGAGAAGACATGATCGAATATCTCATCACATACGCCTTTTAAGACATCATCTTTACTCTTGAAATGAGCGTAAAACGTCGATCTCGAGATATTGCTTTTGCTAAGCAAGTCGGTGACCGAAATCGAAGAATAATCTTCGTTTAATAAGCATAGACGAAGGGCCTCATAAAGGGCGCTTCTGGTTTTCGTTTCTCTTTTATCCATGTAAAAATACTAAACATTTGTTCGTTATTTATCAAGTAAACGGACATTTGCTTTTTAACTGTTTTCTATTTATCGAACTTTTTATTTATTTTTGTTCGTTTTCTTTGTGTTTATGCTAGTATTTCTCCATGGAATTGCCCTCTAGCGATATAAATATCGTTCTTAAAAAGAAAAAAATTAAGATCTTCCTTAGCTTGGGAATTCTTTTATTTTCCTTGGTTTTGCTCTTCTTCTTATCCATCGGAATCGGTTCTTCGCACATCGGAATGATCAATTCCTGGAAAGCCTTATTTAATGTCGGAGATGCCTCCAATATCAATATCGTTCAAAAGATTCGTCTTCCAAGGACTTTGGGCGCCATCGTCGTAGGTGCCGCCTTATCGTTATCGGGCTTATTGATGCAATCCACCTTAAAGAACCCGATGGCCTCGCCTTCGACCTTAGGCATCTCAAATGCTGCCTCTTTCGGCGCCAATGTCGGCATTATGGCTTTAAGCGGTATGGGTTTAGCGGGCATCGGCGATTTCTCGGTGGCCGCAAAAAGCCCTTGGCTGGTCTCTTTATTTGCCCTCTTGTTCTCTTTTATATGTTTAGGATTGGTTCTCCTTTTATCAGGCTTAGCCAAATTCAAACCATCCGTCGTTGTCTTAATTGGCATTGCCTTTTCTAGCTTCTTCACGGCCTTGACGACCTTGCTTCAATATTTCGCCGACGACGTCTCCTTGTCCGCCGTAACAAACTGGGCATTTGGAAACCTCGAAAGGCTGAACTTTGTCCATATCGGAATAATCGGCGGTATTGCCGTATTTTCACTTATCATCGCTTGGTTATTGTCTTATAAGCTAAACGCCCTCCAAGGTGGAGAAAAGCTCGCTAGATCAATGGGTGTTAAGACCACTTCCTTACGCTTGGTGTCTTTGTTCTTGGGATCGTTGATGACGGCAGTCTCGGTCTGTTTCTGCGGCATTATTGGTTTTATCGGCATCATGGCCCCACAGGGATTAAAAAGAATAGTTGGCAACAATATGAAGGTGTTGGTCCCATTCTCATTCTTAGGTGGGGCGGTCCTTTTGCTTTTATGTGATATCTTCACTCGTTTGATTGGAAACGGAACTTCCTTGCCTGTCGGCGCGATAACATCGTTATTGGGCGTCCCAGTCTTTATCGTCCTCCTCTTTTCCAGAAAGGAGAGCCTCAAATGAAATTAGATGTTAAGAACCTATCATTTGCCTATTCCAAAAAGGAAGTTCTCAAAGATGTATCGTTCTCCCTTCAAAGCGGTCAAATAACCGTCCTCCTTGGCAAAAACGGGGCCGGTAAATCCACCTTAATCGACCTGTTACTTGGTTTGAAGAAACCAAAGGAAGGGGAAATCCTCATTGATTCAACGCCGTTAAAGGACATCAAGCTGAGAGAAAGGGCCAAAGAAATGGCTTTCGTGCCTCAAAGATTGGAAGATGTTGGGGTGTCCGTCTATGACTTCTTGTTATTAGGAAGGCTCCCATACTTCAATTACATTCCAAGCCTTGAGGATAAAAGCGAGATAACCAAAGCCATTTTCTCGTTTGGCTTAGAACAAATCGCCTATAACTCGATGGAAGAGATATCCGGAGGAGAAAGGCAGTTGGTATCCATCGCGAGGGCGATGTTATCGAATCCAAAGTTCCTTTTGTTAGATGAGCCAACATCATCGTTGGATATCAAAAACCAAAAGAAGGTCTTAACTTCTTTGAAGGATATCGCCAAAAAGAACGATGTCGGCATATTCATCGTTCTTCACGACCTTCAGGAAGCCATTCAAATCGCCGATCATCTCTTATTGATGAAAGACGGTTCGATCAAATATGACATCACACCCGATGAACTAAATGAAGAAATGATCGAGGACGTCTTCGAATCGAAGGCCGTCATCGTCAGAGGCCGAGAGGCCACCTATATCGATTTCTATCAGGAGAAATAATTATGAAAAAGAAAATCATCCTTGCCTTATTGCCTATCGCCTTATTGGCGTCTTGCGGCCTAAACAACAACGATTCCTCGAACACCGATCCAGTCACCGTTACGGACGGAATCGGAAGAGAAGTAACCATAAATCCAAGCGAGATCAAAAAGATTGTCTGCGTTGGAGCGGGCGCCCTTCGTTACTACACCTATTTAGAAGGAGTCCAAAGATTGTCTGGCGTCGAAGACATTGATTGCACCGCTAGGAGAAACGCTAACTCGCCGTTCAGCGGAGTTGCCCGCCCATATTTTGATGCCTATAGGGAAGAATTATCTTCCTTACCGACCTGCGGACAGGGCGGACCAATGCATCAAGCCCCTGAATTGGAAAAGATCGTTTCTTGCTCGCCTGATTTAATCATTTCCGATTACGAGACCGCCGAGCAGGCCACTTCGATGGAGAATGCCAGTGGCGCTAAGGTCTTCACCGTCAAATACGGTATGAAAGGTGTATTCGACGATAACTTCACAAACACCTTAACCAGTTTAGGAAAAGCTTTAGGCAAAGAAGCTAGAGCCAAGGAATTGGTGGACTATGTCGCCTCTTGTAAAGCGGAGATCTCCGAAAAGACATCAAGTTACGCTTCCTTAGGTAAGAAAGCCTATATTGGGGGCGTAGGCAACTGGGGGCAAAAGGATTATCTATCCACCCACCCTGCCTATGAATCCTTCAATGTCGCGAACGTCACCAACGTCTTAACCGATGAGGGATTGGCCACGAATGGAGTCCAAACCATCGAGAAAGAGAAGTTTGTTTCCATCGGAAGCAAGATCGATGTGATGATTTTGGATTCCGCCGGTATGTCTAAGACAGTCTCCGCCTATGCTCAAGACAATACCATCTTTGATGGGGTCAAGGCCGTTCAAGATGGCGAGGTTTATCTCCAACTCCCATATAACGCCTATTACCAGAACATCGAAATCAATCTGATTAATACCTATTTCGTCGCCAACTCCGTCTATTCCGGCTGTTTCGGTTCTTCGTTCGATATCATTGAGAAGGCAGATGAAATCTTAGAGAAGTTCGTTGGCCAAAAGGTCTATAACAGACTTAAGATCATGTCCGGTCAATTCGGCGGTTATCAAAAGATTTCCGACCTTAAAGCCTTCTTAAACGAAAGGATCAAATAATGAACGAGGATATCAAGAAATTCTTTGATGATAGATCTTCCTCCTGGGACGAAATGGAATCCTCTTCATTGGAAGAAAGAAGAGATTTCCTTTCCTTCTTAGGTATCAAAGAAGGAGATAAGGTCTTGGATTTAGGCTGCGGGACAGGGGTTATCACGCCTCTTTTGTTCGAAAAGACCAAATCGGAGGTAATCGGTTTGGATTTGTCCCCAAAGATGGTCGAGATTGCCAGAAATAAATTCAAAGACGAACCTTTGATGCATTTCCAATCAGGAGATTATCTAGATTTCGAGGGAGAAGGATTCGATTGGATTGTTGTTTTCAATGCCTATCCTCATTTCTTGGATGTCGAAGGGTTTAAGAAAAAGACCCTATCCTTGCTTAAGAAAGGCGGCAAGTTGGCCATCGTCCATAATCTCGGGCGTATTGACTTAGCTAAGCACCATTCAGGCTCAGTCCATGTCTATTCCAGAGATTTGGAGGATCCTACCAGCGAAGCCAATTTCTATAAGCCGGAGATGAAGGTCTTATTGGCGGATGAAGCCGAACACTCTTACAGAGTCGTTTTGGAAAAGATTTAAGTGTCTCTCGAAATGAGAATTAGCGTGATTGTTACTCAACCACGTTAATTTTCACTGAATGATCAGATCCGGAAGTATTCGCTTCTACGGCTTTATCATTAGGAAGTTTTCCATTTAGGTAGCGATTGCGCCCAGGGTCTTATTCAATTCTTTCGTTTTTTTCGTACGTACGTGTATCGCCACAAAAAGTCTTATTAATATCGAAAGCAAGGCGGCCGGAACGACTATCTTATTGGTCGTCCGAATAATAGCAAGACCAAAGATTGCACCCCCATTAAGCCACTTAAACTACGCATGTATTAGTTCTCTTTATAGAGGGATCTTTTTGTTTTAATATTTCCCTATGACCGAAAAAGAAAAGATGATCGCTGGCTTAATCTATGACACTTCCAACGAGGAATTGGAGCCGGCCCGCATTAAATGCCATAACTTGTGCACCAAATTCAACTCTTTGAAAGAAAATGATCCAAGGAGATCCCTTCTCTTAAAAGAATTGCTCCCTAATGCAGATCCAAGTTTCAATCTCATGGCCCCGTGCCATTTCGATTATGGCTATAACATCCATGTCGGCAAGAACTCTTTCGCCAACTTCGGCTTTACCGTATTGGATACCTGCAAGGTTATCATCGGTGACGATGTCTTTATTGGGGTGAATGTTGCCTTGGTTACTCCAATCCATCCTTTGCTAAACGAAGAAAGAAAGATTCGTTTCAAGGAAGACGGAACCCCATATGACTTAGAATATGGTGGGCCTATCGAAATCGGCTCAGGCACCTGGATTGCTTCTAATGTCATCGTTGGCCCGAATGTCAGAATCGGCAAGAACTGCGTCATTGGGATGGGTTCGGTCGTAACCAAGGACATCCCTGATGGCTATCTAGCCTATGGAAATCCCTGCAAACCAATTAGGAAAATCACCGAGAAAGACTCGATTTATCTCAAAAAAGAACTTTTCTAGCCTTTCGTTATACGAATGTGCTTGACGGAAAGAAAAATCTTTGGATAATAATAGCCGTCGATAAAGTAGAAAGCAGTTCGTGCTCGAACTCACCGGATTTCACTTAAGAGATCGGTCCAGGCTACCATAACAAGTAAGTTACTGGAAGTAGAGCGCACACGAACTGTGCGCTATTTTTGTCCCAGAGGAGGAAACCACCATCGCCTACCCACAGCAACCTAACCGCCGTCCTATGAAGAATCAGGACCCCATCAACGAAAACATCCGTTATCCGGAAGTCCTCGTCATCGGACCAGAAGGACAACAGCTCGGCAAGATGTCTTCCAGAGCCGCCAATGAGTTAGCCATCAAATATGGCTTGGACTTATACTGCGTCGCCCCACAAGGCAAACCACCGGTCTGCAAGATCCTCAACTACGGCAAATTCAAATTCGAGAAGCAGAAAGCGGCCAAAGAAGCCAAGAAGAACCAAAAGTCCACTGAGCTTAAGCAGGTCCAGCTCACTCCGCAGATCGGCATCCACGACCTTGAAACCAAGGCCAGACATGCCAGAGAATTCATCGAAGATGGAAACAAAGTTGAAGTGTGTGTCATCTTCCGTGGCCGCCAAATGTCCCACAAGGATCTTGGCGAAGAAGTCATGAAGACCTTCTGCGATAAGCTTTCCGACATCAGCGGTGTCGACAAACCACCGTTCTGGGAGGGCAAATGGTACAAATCAATCATTGCCCCTTTGAAAAAGAAACAATAGGAGTCACAGTTTATGCCAAAAATGAAGAGCAACCGTTCGATGATGAAACGTGTTAAAGTCACCGCTTCGGGCAAAATCAAAAGAAAACACGCCTACATGGGACATTTAGCCCCAAACAAAACGCACAAGCAGAAAATGCACTTGGCGAAATTCACTTACATGAGCAAGGCCGATATGCCACATATCCGTGACATGATCAACTACAAGGCCAAATAAGAGAGGGAGGATAATTTAACATGGCAAGAGTCAAAGGCAGCGTTCAGACCAGAGCGCGTCGTAAGAAAATCTTAAACGCCGCTGAAGGTTACTTCGGCAGCAAACACTTACTCTTCAAAACCGCTAAAGAGCAAGTCCTCCATTCCTGGAAATATGCCTACATCAGCCGCAGAAAGATCAAGAGCGACTTCAGAAAGCTCTGGATCAAGCGTATCAACGCCGCCTGCCACCAGAACGGCATCTCCTATTCCAAGTTCATGGACGGCTTAAAGAAGAGCAACATCTCCATCAACAGAAAGATGTTATCCGAATTGGCCATCAATGATCCAAAGGCCTTCGCTTCCTTGGTTGAAACCGCCAAGAAAGCCGTTAAGTAATTAACCGACAAAACGAAGAAGACGTCCGAAAGGGCGTCTTTTTTCATACATATTTTCTGGTTGTTTTCTGGTTGTTTTCTGGTTGTCTATCGCCTATAATAGGCATGGTAAGGGGAGAAAGGATGCTATGTTCAGCAACGAAGACAACAAAATCGAATTCAAAGAAATCATATCCGAATCTATCCCCAAGGAGATCGTCGCCTTTTTAAATACCGAAGGCGGAAACATCTATATCGGTGTCAGGAAAGACAACGAGGTCGTAGGAGTCCAAAACATCGATGAATCCATGAGAATCATCTCCGATATCATCATCGATAAGATTTCCCCTCGCTGCGTATCTTTCGTCAGGCAATACCACGAGACCTTTGGAGATAAAGACATCATCCGGATTGAGGTCAGTAAAGGCGATAAACTCTTTTATATCAAGAAATATGGCTTGTCCGAAAATGGTTGTTATATCCGCGTGGGCTCGACTTGCAAGAGTCTGACTCCCGAGGAAATCCAAGATAGGTTCATAAAGTCGTTGACCATCAAGGAAACCAACATCGTCGATATCCCATCGGCAAGAAAGAACCTTACTTTTAAGATCTTAAAAAACTATCTGATATCCAATAACAACCATATATCCGAGGATACTTTCTTGGAAAATTATCATTTATTGACCAAGGATGGAAAATACAACTATTTGGCGGAGATATTGTCAGATAGGAACGATATTGTTATCAATGTCGCGACTTTCTCCTCAACCGACAAATCAAAATATCTGAAGCGTGAAGAATTCGGCGGCAAATGCTTATTGCTGGCAATGGAGCAAGCGAAGAACTATATCAATTCCATCAATCAAACCTATGTCAATTTGGACACTACTCCAAGGAAAGAAATCAAGATGTTCGATACTGCAGCCTTCGAACAAGCCTGGATCAATGCCTGCGTCCATAACAAATGGAGCGAGAGCAATCATCCAGGGATCTATGTTTATTCTGATCGAATGGAGATTGAATCCTTTGGAGGCATCCCCAAAGTTTTGACCAAGGAACAGTTTTTGAAAGGCAAAAGCGAGCCAGTAAATAAGCAATTATTCGACATATTCAGAGCTTGCGACTTTGCCGAAGAAAGCGGGCATGGCGTGCCGACTATCGTCAACGCTTATGGCGATGAAGCCTATGTCTTCTCCGATTTCTACATCGATGTCGTCATTCCCTTTAACAAAAACGGATTTGGAAAGGCGAATAAGAAGGCCGAGATAAAACAGCATGAGAATATCAGAGAAGAAATTCTTAAGATATTAAAAGATAATAATCGTCTTTCCCGTAGGGATTTATCGATTATCTTGGATACTACGGAGGGCAGTGTTCGTCACCATTTGAATAAGCTCCAGGAAGAGAAGAAAATCGAGCACGTCGGCCCTGATAAAGGGGGACGTTGGGAGGTTTTGGAAACTCCGAAAACCAAAGTCCATAAACAATGAAAAAAACCGGCATCAAGCCGGTTATTTCTTATTGTTCTTCGTTATTATTTTCTTCTTCGAAGACTTTCTTTTTGCCGTCTTTATAGAAGACTTTCTCTCTATTGTTCACGGCGGCCTCTAAGATTGTTTCCCAATCGAATTTCTTTTCGTAATGGTAGCAATGTTCCAACTGAGGTTTGGTCTTCGGATTCTTTGGGGCAAAGATGGTGCAGCAATCCTCATATGGACGGATGGAAATCTCATAGGTGTTGATCTTTTTAGCCGTTTCGATGATGGATAGTTTATCTTTGACCGCGAGAGGCCTGATAACCGGGAAATTGGTGACTTCGTTGATAACTTGCATCGATTCCAACGTTTGGGAAGCGACTTGGCCGATGGATTCGCCGGTCGCGATGGCCAAACAATGTTCTTTTTTGGCGACATCCACCGCGATACGAACCATCATACGACGCATGATGGTGATGCAATAAGACTCATCGACGTTCTTATAGATCTGTTCCTGAAGTTTGGTGAAGGGGACGATATGGAGCTTTATGTCTTCTTGGTAGAAAGACAAGGCCTTGATGATATCTTCCAATTTATCCAAGACGGCGGAGGAGGTGTATGGAGGGGAGGCGAAGTGGACGCATTCGACACGAATGCCGCGACGGATAAGCTCATAAGCCGCTACAGGGGAATCGATCCCGCCGCTAAGAAGAAGCAAGACCTTCCCATTCATTCCTAACGGGTAACCACCGATGCCTAAGAAAGAATGGCAACTCATAAAGACGCAGTCTCTTCTTAAATCGACGTTGAGACTGATATCCGGATTATGAACGTCCACTTTAAGGTCGGTGTTCTTCAAAATATGGGAGGCTAAAGCCCTTGAAATGCCATAAGAATCCAAAGGATAGGTCTTATCGACGCGTTTGGTGTTGACCTTGAAGGTTTTACCTTCTTCGGCTTTAATGAGCTCTAAGGCTAGATTCTGCATATCTTCCAGCTCTTTGGAGCAGGATTTGATGACGGAGACCCTCTGAATACCTGGAACTTCTTTCAAGATATCACAGATATCCTCGAACGGTTCTTCGTGAGGATAGACATGGATATGGTCATGATCGGAAGTTACCACGGCAGTTGGATATTCCTTTAAAGCGTGCCTGATATTATGGGCTAGCTTATTAATGAACAATTTGCGGTTGCCGCCTTTGGTGGACAATTCACCGAAATGTATAAGGAGATGGGCGTTCATCTAGCAAAGACTCCTTCCAAAGCCTTTGAGAAGGCCTTTTTGAATGTTTGAATTTCCTCTTTCGTCGTTTGATGGCCGAAAGAGATGCGAATCGAATTGGTGGCCAAATGCTCGTCGCCAGTTATAGCCAAAACCGAAGAAGACATCGGATTGCTCTTCGAAGAACAAGCCGAGACGCTGGAAACATATATTTCCTCGTTGGATAAGGCCTCGACGACGACGGAGGCTTTCTTCTTAAGCAATGAAATATTGATGATGTATGGGGTTTGGGAGTCGCCTAGGGGTTTGGAATTGATAACGACGCCATCCAATCCTTTGAAGAAAGAATATAGATCTTCGTAGAAATTAACGCATCTGGCATTGAATTCCGGCATTTTCTCATAGGAGATTTTAAGGGCTTCCGCCATCGCGACCGCCCCCGCCACATTGACGGTTCCGGGTCTAAGGCCTTCTTCTTGTTCCCCGCCATTATGGAGAGGAGAAAGTTGGATATTCTTTCTGACAAAAAGGCCACCGACACCTTTGATTGAACCAAATTTATGGCCGGAAAAAGAGATAAGATCAACGTCTTTTAGATTAAGCGGGGCTTTCCCAAAACCTTGGGTGATATCGCTGTGGAAAAAGCATTTCGGATAAGCGGAGACAACAGCCTTCAATCTCGTTAGATCGTTCTTGCTGGCCAATTCGTTATTGATGGCCATAATCGAAACCAAGATGGTTTTATCATCCATCGCCTTCTTTAAATCTTCAGGGTCTATCGTCCCGTCTTCTTTCGGTTCCAAGACGATCAATTCATATCCGAAATGATCCCTGAGTTCGTAAAAAGCCTTCAAGACGGAGGGATGTTCATAGGAAGTCGTGATCAGCTTTTTCCCACGGTTCGCGTATTTGAAAGCGATGCCTTTGATGGCGAGGTTATTGGCCTCGGTCGCGCCTGAGGTAAACAATAAATCGTGGGTCTTCTCCAACTTGGATAAAGAAAGTATTTCTTTTCTAGATTCTTCCAAAAGATGGAGGGATTTTCTCCCTAATCCATGGTTCGAGGAAGCGTTTCCGAAAGTTAAAAGAGAGACCGCGTTGTATTTTTTAAGCCCTTCTTCAAAGGGAATAGTCGTTGCGGCGTTATCGAGATAAATCATAGATTTGGACTGGTGATGTTAGGGTCTTGAGTGGAATTGGCGGTGCCGATGGCAGAGGAGAATTGTCCTTCTTGGAGCAGCTGCTCGGCTTGGAGAAGGAGATTATTATTGCTGGCATAGTTCCTATAACGGTTCTTGAAGACGATTTCGTTTTCCGCCTGATTGAGGTCGTTGCATTCGCGGCTCAAATCAGCGAAGAAGGCGTTGGCCGTATTGACCAATTCCTTATGGGTGTCATTCACCGCGGTGACCTTGATAGGAACGGAGGAGATTTTCTCGTAAAGGCTATCGATCAAACCAAAGATTTTCTCGATTTGTTCTTTATGAGCCTCTTCCATCGATTTGATATGAGTCTTTTTGATGCACGCTTCAGCTTCGCGAAGCCTTAACCAATAGGTTGGCAGATCCTCGTTTGCTGATTCGACATCCTTTTTCATGTTGGAAAGATGTTCTTGGAAATCATCGATATGAGCTAAGCAATCGTTGGTCTGATCACGAAGTTCGTGCATCTTATCGACCAAAACGGTGTATGGCTGTCTGTTGGAAGAATGCTCAAAGGTGTCCAAATCGCGTTTGGTAGCCGAAGAGATATCGATTTTTTCTTTGATATCATCGACCATTCTTAAATCCAAAGAGGATAATTCGAAGATCTTTTTAATATCTGGCAAAGCGTGGCAGAGATTGACCCAGCGGTTTTCCATCGTCTGCTGATCTTTATAGATTCCATCATGCTCAGAAAAGAAAGTGGAATGTGCCTCTTCTTCTTTATCGAGGGCTTTGTTATATCGGTCGAAGGAAGCGAGCATCTCCTCGATTTCATCCTGCATGCCGTCGACTTCGAAATTCTTTAGTCTCTCGACGATGGATTTGATGGCGGCGTCATACTTGGCAAAGATCGTGCTGACGATGATGTCCTTTAAAGGGTATCCCTTCATGGTCATTTCCTCATAACGATATTTGAGGGAGGATAGACGATCAGGGAGGACGCTTTGAGCCGAAAGGCACATATTAGGCAGATTGACAATCAGTCTTGAAAGTTCGGCGATGATCGGGTCGATAGTGCTTCTCAATATGCGATTGGCTCTCGCGTAATTGGCGGTCTCAATGCAGTTATTGGCCTCATCGAAACAAGAGTCGATATTGTTAAAAACCGCTTCGAAGGATTTAGAGAGAAGCGACAATTCCGACTGTTGATTGAAGTAGGTCTGCTTCAAAGAACGGAGTTTGCTTCCAAGGTCCAAAAGGATGGCGTTGGTGTCTTCCTCTTCTTGGAATTTGGCCTTCAACGAATCATGGAGGTTATCGACCATTTTCACGTATTCGACGATGATTTGGTTGTAATTGTCGAATTCAGAACGGATGTCTTTGAAACGCTTATCATCCAATAAGCCATCCAATTGATCGCAGGCGTTGCCGGCCATTTGGTCGGTCGTATCGCGTAAATCGGAATATCTTCTCTTATATGTCGCGCATTCTTCGGCATAGCTGAGATTCATCGAAGCGATGTGTTCAAGACGTTTGATGTATTTATTGATGTCGCCGAACAAAAGGGAATGGGCGATTTCGTATTTCTTTAAGGTTTCTCTGACCGTTTTGGCGGTTTTGATATTCCTGAAGACGGTGAAATATAGCAATAAGAACAAGCCCGTCAGGAAAACGACGACGGCAAGAACGATAAGGATGATTGAAGTGACGTCAAGGGACGATGCGAAAAGATTAGGAACGATACTCATAACGCATATATATTAGCACGCCTCACGCCCAGGCATACATAGGGAAAAGAAAATATTCGAAAGTCACATTTTGCTTGACGGGAGCTAAAAGAATACATAAAGTATTCACGCTTATATAGAGCAGCAGGTCGTCATGCTTCTGTCCGACGTCGTTCAATCATTCTAAGTAAGCCCCAAGCTACAGGGCCGAAACGAGCGACACCCGAGAAGCAGGGATCACCCCGGACTTTGTTTAAGCACAAAGAAAGGAGACATGTTAAATGTCTAGATACACCAAATCCACTTGGAAACAGTCTCGTCGCCTTGGTTTCTCTATCTCTGAGACCGGTGATGAACTCAAAAAGCGTGCCTATGGCCCAGGCCAGCATGGCAACGATCGCAAGCGCAAGCCATCAGAATATGGCCAGCAGCTCGTCGAAAAGCAGAAGCTCCGCGAACTTTATGGCGTTTCCGAACGTCAGTTCCGCCGTCTCTTCGTCCTTGCTAAGAAGGAAACCACCGTTACCGGTTTGGCCTTCTTCCGCATCCTCGAATCCCGTCTCGATAACCTCGTTTATCGCATGGGCTTCAGCCGCACCCGTCCAGGTGCCCGTCAGTTAGTCAACCACGGACACATCACCGTCAACGGCAAAAAGGTCGATATCCCATCCTATCTCTGCAAAGTCGGAGATGTCATCGGATTCGTCGAGGATAGCCCACTCAAGGTCGTCAAAGAGTCCTTGGAAGGCAAGCCAGCCATCCCTGCTTATGTCAGCGTCGATGTCGAGAAATTCACCGGCAAATTCGAACGTTTGCCAGAAAGAAACGAACTCGCGTTGAACATCAACGAAGCTCAGATCATCGAATACTACAACCGCTTGTTGTAATCTTCGAATTAGGTGTAGCGAACTAAGCATCCCGATTGGGGTGCTTTTTTCTTTCCCTTAAGTTAATAAAAAAGCGTCCCTTTAAAGAGGAACGCTTAAGCTTATCTATTTAGAAACTGGCCAGGAAGTAATTCTTTTTGCCACGGCGGATGATGAGGTATTTATTATGCAGAGCGTCCGCTTTGGAATAGAGCTTGGCTTCGTCGTTTACTTTCACGCCATTAACGGAAACGGAGTTTTGGGCGATGAAGGTACGGGCTTGGGTCTTAGACTGCGCCGCGCCGACCTTGATAAGCAAGTCAACAAGGCTCAATCCTTCTTCGACTTTGACTTCCAAAGAGCCGAGCAATTCGATGATTTCTTTTTCGCTTAAGGAAGCGACGTCACCGGTAAACAAAACATTGGACATGGCCACCGCTTCATCGGCGGCTTCTTTGCCGTGGATAAGGGCAGTGACCTCGTAAGCCAATCTCTTCTGAGCGATGCGCATGCCTGGGTTAGCGATGTGCTCACGAGCGATGTCTTCGATCTCGTCATGGCTGAGGAAAGTGAAGACTTTGATGTATCTGACGGCATCTTCGTCCGTGGTATTCATAAAGAACTGATAGAGCTGATACGGGGAGGTAAGGTTTGGATCTAGGAAGAGAGCCCCTTTCTCAGATTTGCCGAATTTCTTGCCATCGCTTCTCGTTATCAAACGGCAGGTCATGGCTTCGACTTTCTCGTCGTTGCCATCGATCTTTCTGATCAATTCGAGACCGCCGGTCAAATTGCCCCACTGGTCGTTGCCACCGATTTGGATGGCGACGCCTTCGGAATGGTGCAGATGGTAGAAATCCACCGCTTGGAGGATTTGATAAGTGAACTCGGCAAAGGAAATGCCGGCTTCCAAACGAGAGGAAACGATTTCTTTGCTAAGCATATAGCCGATCGGGAAATATTTGCCATAATCCCTCAAGAAGTCGAGGATGTTCATTTCGCCGAGCCAATCATAGTTATTCAAGATTTGGCCTTTATTTGGGTCGGAAAGGTCCAAGAACCTCTCTAATTGGGCTTTGATGGCGGCCGTGTTAGCGGCTAAGGTCTCCTTGGTTTGAAGATTCCTTTCCTTGCTCTTCCCCGATGGATCGCCGATCATGCCGGTTGCCCCACCGACGATGGCAATGATCTTATGCCCAGCCTGTTGAAGGCGCATAAGCAAAGAGATCATGACGAAGTTTCCGACATGCATCGAAGAGGCTGATGGATCGAATCCGCAATAGATGGTTGTAGGCTTGTCTAACAATTCGCGAACGGCCTCCTCGTTGGAGTACTGCTCGATTAGTCCACGGTAATTTAAATCATCGATAATGTTCATAATTAAATCCTCGCGTGCTATTTTGGCACTTTATTGCTTTTAAGCAATCTTTATTTTAGAAACGTGTCGATTCGCGTTTCTCGTAAACGCCTTCAAAAGTGTAGGTTTTCTGATTCAATTGGCCTTTGATAAGCTCATCGAGCATGTACATAGCCCTCTTTCCGACGTCTTTCATGTTGATGTAAATCGATGAAAGATAAGGCTTCATGATATGGGCGTATTTGCCACCGACGATAGAAACGATTTGGACATCGTTAGGAATATTTAAGCCCGATTCCGTAGCGGCATTGAGGATGGCCGCGGCGATGGAATCGCGATTGGCAAAGAACATCCCATTTTTGTTCTTTTTGAAATATTCTTTGAAGTCGGCGTAGGTCCTTAAATAAGAATCGTCGCAGTTGACGATGTGATAAGGAAGGCTCTTATCCTGATGATATTGAATGAAAGCCTGCTCGCATTTTGCGACCAAACGCCCGCCATTATGGACATGCAAGAATGTTGGGATGACCCCATTGGC
This sequence comes from bacterium, assembly GCA_963622135.1. Lineage (GTDB taxonomy): Bacteria > Bacillota_I > Bacilli_A > RFN20 > CAG-826 > UBA4951. The sequence continues at coordinate 56,146 of CAVFGR010000019.1, read as the reverse complement.
ACCGGCCGCATAGAATTTCTCAAGCAGCTCAACGATAACTTCGTCATAGTTAAAGGCCAAAGAACCGGCTTGCTCACCAATCATCTTCGAATTGATAACGATGGTCGGGACATGATAGGAATTGATGGTTTCGATGTCGCGATGATCGAGCTCATCATCAAAGATGATAGCCCCGTCGACATGAGAAGTGATGACTCTCTCGATGGTATTAAGCGTCTCTTCTCTGGAACGAGAGGTGGTGAATAAGGTAACGATGAAGCCCAAATCTTTGGCAACTTCGGTTAAGCCGGTCAAAAGATTGGAGATATAAACGTAGTTCGGAGTCGGGATGATAATGCCGATAGTCGTGGATTTCGAAGTGGCTAAGGCTTGGGCCAAAGCACTCGGCTTGTAGCCTAATTCGGCAATGGTCTTTTCAACCCTTTTCCTCGTTTCCTCGGTAACGTTGCCTTTTTTATTGATGACACGGGAAACCGTGGCAAGGGAGACGTTGGCGGCCTGGGCGACCTGATAGATCGTCACGCGATCTTTGAGATTGTTCATAATCACTCCTTTCAGGGTAACAAAATAGAATACTTGCAAAGGATATGAAAAACAATGAAAAGAATGTAAAAAGAAAGCACCGCCTCTGAAAGACGATGCTTTTTTTCCTTTTTCTTATTTAACGATTGGATATGGAACAAGCTGAAGTCTCTTGCTCGGAATATCCTTGCGACCCTCTTTGGCCTGAGGTTTCCCATCGAGCTCAACCAAGTCTCCGGTGAAGCCAACCGTGGTGTTGTTGACCAAGGATGTCCCGACCCCATAAGTATCGACTGGGACGCCTTCCGAGGTCCATTCGTCGATCTTTTTGGCCGTAAAGCCTGAGGAGACGGTGATTTTGACCCAATTAAAGCCATTATCGTCTAATTCTTTTCTCAAGGCGTAGATCAATTCCTTGCAAACCCCATGAGGGTCAAACCCTGAGGTATCTTTATCATCGAAATAATGATCGATCAGGGATTTGGAAGTATCAACGCGGACGGCGCCTAAGTCATGACCGAGGGCCTTTGCCAATTTGATGGTGTCCGTAACGACGTCGTTGTTGTAGTCGATAAGAGCGGTCACTTTCTCGTTTGGGAAGGTCTCGTGATAGAGCTTGGCCGCTTTTTCGATGGAGCCTCCGCTTAAGGCGATCAAGGCATGCGGCATCGTGCCCATTCCTTTCACATCGACCCATTCGCCCTGCGCATCCGTGGAGAATTTTTTGATGCCAGCGACATAAGTGGCATAGCCATCCCCGTGTTGGGTGAGATAGTCATCTTGGCGATCCGCCATAGAGAAGCAGTTGGTGCCCCTTAAGGCTTTCACCACTTCGGCGACATTGGTGGCGACGCTGCTCCGTCTGGCCAAGATGCCATCGATGATTGATTCTAGGAAGCCGAAATCTTCATATCTTCCGGTGACCTTTAAAACAGGCTCACCATAATTGATGATGTCACCGTCATTGAGGGCCTCGATTTTCAGATCTTCCGGGTGTCTCGCGAAGGTATGTAAGACGGCGATGGACTCGTCAATGCCGCATAAAGTGACATTGTCCCTTCTTTGGAACCATTGGCATTTCACGATGTGGCCAGAAAGGAATTCGTCGGCGATCTTTCTAGATTTAAGGAAATAATTCGCGGAGAAATACCCTTCGCCGATCCTTTCGTCGAATTTGAAGGTTTTGTTCGTCAAGCGGGACTGCTTGCCCGCTTCTTTGAGATGGATTTCATGTTCCATAATCATTCTCCATAGAAAAAGTCGGAACCGACATTCTCTTCCTTAGCTTTGAAAGCCGGACCGTCATCATCGGAAATCTTAAGTTGTTTCTCGGTGCACAAACGGACATCGATAGGGAGATTCTTCTCCACCGTTTTCTCGATGAGGGTGCCGTCATAGGTAATGCATCCTGGCATCGCGACGACCACTTTATCGTTGATGGCCAAACTTGGGTCATGATAAACGGAATGATAGGTATTAACCCCATCGGTAAGGGTGACGATAACAGCCCTTTGATCGAGAGGATGCTCTTCTAAATCCGTTACCTGCATCACTTTGTAGCCAGAGTCATTGCTTGGCTCCAAGGTCGGCAACGATGCGTTGGCGAGAAGGGTATTCACGCAATCTAGCATGGGTTTGCCCGGGGTTCTGATCATCCCTGAGGCATGGATTTTCATGGTCTTGCCAATTTCAAAGAAATTGACGCCGATCAATTCATCGCCTTTATATAAGGCGACCACATTGTCTTTTTTGACGATTCTGTCCGCTTTTTCATTCGGTTTTAAAAGCAAAAACAAGACATCTCCGCACGCTTCGTGATTGTAGAAGAAACGATACATACTTTCTTCCCCCCTTATTTACCTATCCTTAATCTATGGATGGACTTTCCGACTGAACGGAAATTCCTCTCATATTCAGTCATATAATCATTCTCGGCCAATTCTTTGTAATCCGGCTGATCTTCGATTAATTTTAACTTCGCCAAAGCGATTTGCTCCTTGCTGAATTCGTATAATTGATCGTTGTCGGTCTTCATGACGATCTCGCCGCCATCTTCCAGTAAGGAAACGATGTTGAGCAATCTCGGGGCGAAGGTGAGCCTTCTCTTTTCGTGCTTTTTCTTCGGCCATGGATCGGAGAAATTCATGAAAATATGGCCAAAACGATGCTTTTTGAGTTCTTCGAAGGCCTTATCTAAGTCCATAGGAAGAATGGTCAAATTGGTAATCTTTGCTTCAATGGCCTTTTTGGCGAACAACCCAGCGATGGAAACATCCCTCTCAAAAGAGAATAGGTGCCTATCCGGATTGTTCAGGCAATAAGCGATGGCAAAATCGCCCTTGCCCCCGCCTATTTCCAAATCCGCATTAGAAGGAAAGCTTAAAGAGGCCACATCGAAAGACGCGACCTCCTTATGTTCTTCTAAATATGGCTTAGCCCAAGGCTTGAAGCGACCTCTCATTTGCTTGCGGCCTTCCCCAAGGAATAAATCGCATCGGCATAGATCGCCATGCATTTATTGAAATCTTCGACATACATGTATTCATTTGGAGAATGCATGTTTCCCGGATGTCCTTCGAAGACGGCTCCGAAAGCGACCGTGTTCTCGCATTCTTTGGCATAGGTGCCCCCACCGATGGTGAATGGCTTAGCAAAGATTTGATGGGTTTGTCTCTTATAAGACTTCATCAAGGTGCTGACCAAAGTGGACTTGGTGTCGAATAACAAGGCTTTCGTGTCAGAGACCATATCGGCTTTCAAAGAAGCGAAAGCGGCTAACTTTGCGATCAATTCATCCGGATTGGCTTCTTCTCCAAAACGGAAATCCAAGGTGGAAGTAAGCTTCTTCCCATCATATTTGATGACTCCGTAATTGTATGTGGCGTCCAAAAGTTCTTTCGAATGAGAATAGCCGCCCCATACTTTGCCATCTGGAGAATTGATGACGTCCGCGAATTTGGAAAGGACTTCCAAATGGTAGAAATCGCCGATTAACTTAAAAGCGATGCCGGCGGCGTTAACGCCTTCCGCTGGGCTGGATCCGTGGGCCGATTTGCCTTTGAAAGCGATGATGGAAACATCTCCCGCTTCGGAAATATCGCAGTCGGTGTTCTTTTCTTTTAAAAGGGCGAGGAATTTCGCATCTTTCTTCATCGTGACCAAGATCTTGTCGCAGACGGCATTGGCAACGACGCCGCCTTCCATGTTGATGATTGGTCCTAATTCGCCTTCGTAAGATAAGCTATAGCGTCTGATGGCTTTTTCCCCATAGATAAGAGGGAAATCGGCATCTGGCGTGAAACCATAAACGGCTTGTTCTTTTTTAAGGGTATGGAAATAGTATTCCAAGCAAGAAGAGCCACGCTCCTCATCGCCGCCGGAAACCAAACGGACGCGGTAGCCTTTGATCAAGCCGGCGTCTTTCAAAGCCTTGATGGCATACAAAGAGGCGATAAGCGGGCCTTTATCATCGATGGAGCCACGGCCCCAGATACGTCCGTCTTTGAGTTGGCCAGAGAATGGCGGCAAATCCCACTTGCCAGAGATTGGAACAACGTCGGAGTGGGCATATAAGCTGATAAGCGGACCTTCCTCACCGATAGTCAATTCGGTGCAATATCCGTTGCATTTATCGACTTTGAAGCCTAAGTCTTTGCCTAATTTGGCAAGATAGTCCAGAGCCTTTTTGACCCCGGCGCCGAATGGGGCGTTTTCGCCTTTGCTCGAAGCGTCATAGACACTATCGATACGAACGAATTGCTGCAAGGCGATGCAGGCATTCGTCTGATACTGTTTCGTTAACTTTTTGAAATTTGGCATTAGTTTTTCCTTTCTCCTAACTTTTTCAAGATCGGTCCGACGATGGCGGTAATGACGCCGCCAAGGAGAGCTTCACCAGCAGCGCCAACAAGAATGGCGACGGCGAATCCGACGACCAACCCATTTCCGATGGTGGAAGAGGTATGGAACATCGCGGTGATCTCGCTCGGATAGAAGATGAACAAATCTAAGAAGACCAATCCTGTATGAAGGAGGGTCATCAAGAAGCCGGCCAAGCCGATGCCCAGACGTCCTTGAAGGATCTTAGGCAATTTCTTCAATAAGTCGAAGACTAAGCCGGCGACAAGACCAAAGATAACACGCGGAAGGATAGATATCCACGGGTAAACGAAAAAAGCGTTAAATCCTACTGGATTTTGGAGGGCTTGGATACAAGATGTGGCCCCAAAGAAGAGTCCGTATAGCCATCCCCTTTTCCAACCAAAGCAAGCGCATCCGATAAGTACGGGAATGTGCATGAGGGTCAATGAGACCCCAGGAGCAACGGTGATGTAGCCCATATTTGGGACAAAACCCATAATGAGGATGATAGCTAAGAACAAAGCGTCCTTAGTAAGCTGAGCGATGATGTTTTTCTTTGCGGAGTTCTCGCTCCTTTTGGCATTTACCTTACTCAAAAAATAAGTGATCAAGACAAGGAGGGCGGCCAAAAGCACCCAAAAAACTATTTTCAATGCATTCATGCAGGTCAATTCCTTTTGCTGATTTCTTTTATGCCTTTGAGGGTGAGATTCTCATCCATTTCAAACTCAGGCAAATGTTTCGCGACAAACGGGGCATATCCGCCCGTTAAGATGCGTTTTAATGGATATCCTACTTCTTTTTCGATTGCTTCAGCGAAGCCTTCGATTTCAAAGACGGCCCCATAAACAATACCGGAATTCATGGAATCCGCGGTGTTTTTGCCCACAATCTTCTTCGGGGCGATGGCACTCACTTCCGGCAAAGCGGCCGTTTCGTTGACGAGGGAATCCATCGAAGCCCCAAATCCTGGGGCGATGGCGACGCCGCCAAAGGCACCATCTTTATCCAAGAGGATATATTTGGTTGCCGTCCCCATATCGCAGATCATGCAAGATGGTCCGTATTCGACCAATGCTCCGATAGCGTCCGCGACCAAATCGGTTCCCACCGATCCTGGCTCGTCGACTCTTATTTGTATCCCGCATTTAAGGCCAGGGCCGACGATTTTTGGTCTGACCTTCAAGGTTTTTTTGGCAATCGATACCCAAATGTGGGTAAGGACCGGGACAACGCTGCAAATCACGACTTTATCGATGTTAGGCTTCGCTCCCATTCCTTTTGCCAACAACAAAAATTCCTGACGATAAAGATCTTCAGATTTGTTGGTTTCAGAATAGGTTTTGAAGCTATATACCAGTTCGTCTTCATCGAAGAAAGCGAATTTGGTCAGCGTGTTGCCAATGTCAATGGCTAGTAGCATTCTGTATGCCTCCGCTTCGGTCACAGCCTCTGCCATGTACCGAGCAACTTGATTATATACTTTGGTATTTTTTTATCTATACCTAAGGTATTATTAGAACATGACTTATTCAAAGATTTACGGTTTTAAAAAATATTTGGCCTTGGCAATTGCCTTTTTGATAGTTTGTCTAGGGGCCATCGGCGGCGGCATCGCCATCGTCTGCATCAAAGGGATTTCTTGGTATTTAGCCATTCCTATCGCTTTCTTTCTTTATTTCATCTTTTCTTGCTTATACCTCTATAAGCTGATCTTCAAAAACTTTAAAGACGAGGTTAAATCGAAAGGTGAGATGATCGAAACCCAAATCTTTTATGAAAGAGAGACCAACTACCCATATATCAAGGTAGATGGAAAGCACGTCCCTTTATATGGCTTATATTCCAGAAAGCCATGGGAAAAGTTCCCTGAACAATCAAAAATAACCGCCTTCCTCCCTAATGAGAAGAAGACGGCTATCTTAGTTGAGCAATAGTCTTTAGATAACGAAGTTGACCATACGGCCTTTGACGACGATAACCTTCTTAATTGGATTATTTCCGATAAAAGAGGCGACTTTCTCATCGTTTAAGGCTTTTTCTTTAATTTCCTCTTCGGAAGCCGAGGAGTCAATTTCGAGGATTGATCTGGTTTTGCCGTTGACGGCCACCGCGAGTTTGACGGTTGGCAAGACCAAGGCCTTCGGATCGAACTTCGGCCATTCGGAATAGGCGATTGATTCTTCGTGTCCGAGTTTGTTCCAAAGCTCTTCGCCAACGAATGGGCAGATACAAGAGAAAATCTTAACGAAGTTCTCAATATATGGGCGATACAAGGATTTGGCTTTATAACAATCATTGACGAAGACCATCATTTGAGAGATGGCCGTGTTGAAGGCCAAGGCTTCGAAATCTTCGGTGCACTTCTTGACCATTTGGTTATAAGAATAATCAAGGGAATGATCGTTTTCCGAAGAAATCTTGCCATCATCTTCATCGATGAGGCGGAAGACCCTTTCAATAAAACGGCGGGCTCCATTGATACCAGTGGTGTTCCATGGCTTAGCATCCGCCAACGGGCCAGCGAACATCTCGAACAGACGCAAGGAGTCGGCCCCGTATTCGGCTACCACCGCATCCGGATTGACGACATTGCCGCGAGATTTGGACATCTTTTCGCCATCTTCGCCAAGAATCATGCCTTGATGATATAAGCGGGCGAATGGCTCATCGCAGTCAACGACACCTATATCCTTTAAGAATTTATGCCAGAAGCGCGCATATAAGAGGTGAAGAACGGCGTGTTCCTGACCACCGATGTAAAGGTCGACAGGAAGCCAATGCTTCAATAATTCAGGATCGGCGATGGCATTAGGATTCTTTGGATCGATGTAACGGAGATAATACCAGGAAGATCCGGCCCACTGAGGCATGGTGTTGGTCTCACGGAAGGCTTTTTGCCCTTCATATTCGAAGTTGAGCCATTCTTTTGGAGCGCGGTTGAGAGGTGGTTTCCCATCCTTGCCAGGACGATAGTCTTCCATATTTGGAAGAACCAATGGCAATTCTTTCTCATCGACTACATGTTCGACGCCATCTTCCGTCTGGAAAGCTGGGATTGGCTCGCCCCAATAACGTTGTCTGGAGAAAGTCCAGTCGCGAAGCTTGTAGTTAATGACGACCTTACCGGCGCCTTTTTCTTCTATAAGTTTGGTAATTACCGATTTTGCATCAGCGATATTTAAGCCATTGGCCGATTCGGAATTGATATGTTTGGCATCGTCGGTCATCGCTTCCGAAGAGATATCTCCTTCAAGGACTTGAATCATCTTAAGTCCATGCTTTTTAGCGAAGGCATAGTCTCTTTCGTCATGGGCAGGGACGGCCATAACCGCTCCGGTTCCGTAGGACCCTAAGACATAGTCGGCGACGTAGACAGGAATGATATTTCCATTGATTGGGTTAATGGCATTCACGCCAAGATAGACACCTGTCTTATCCTTTTCCAAAGTCGTTCTATCCATATCGGATTTGGCTTGGGTGGCTTTGATATAGGCGTTTACCGCTTCTTTTTGCTCTTCGGAAACCAGTTTAGCTACCAATGGGTGTTCTGGGGCTAAGCAACAATAGGTGCAGCCATACAAGGTATCGACACGAGTGGTGAAAACATCAAATGTGTCATCGGATTTTTCCATCTTGAAGGTGATTTGGACACCGACTGAACGACCGATCCAGTTACGTTGCATATCCAAGGTGCCCTTTGGCCAGTTGAGGCCATCGAGGTCCTTTTCCAAACGATCGGCATAGGCGGTGATTTTCAAGATCCATTGTCTCATCGGCATACGAATAACTGGATAGCCACCGCGTTCAGAGACGCCATTGATGACTTCTTCATTGGCTAAGACGGTGCCTAATTCCGGGCAGAAATTGACAGGGATATCAGCAACATAAGCCAAATCATGTTTGAACATCTGGCAGAAAATCCATTGAGTCCATTTGTAATAATCCGAATCGATGGTGGCAAATTCCTTGGACCAGTCATAAGACATGCCCAACATCTGGATTTGGTTGCGGAAATTGTCGATATTCTTTCTGGTAAAGCCTTCTGGATGGACGTTGTTTTTGATAGCAAACTGCTCAGCTGGCAAGCCAAAAGCGTCCCAACCCATCGGATGGAGGACGTTATAGCCTTGCATTCTCTTCATTCTAGCGACAATGTCCGTCGCGGTATATCCCTCTGGATGCCCGACATGCAAGCCTTGGGCAGAAGGGAACGGGAACATGTCCAGCACGTAATATTTTGGCTTCGAGAAATCATGGGTATCGCAATAAAAAGTGTTATTGTCGGCCCAATATTTTCTCCATTTTGGTTCGATCAAGTTCGGATTGTAACTCATATGATTGCCTCGCGAAAAAGTCATTCCGTCCCCACGCCCGCTGAGGAAATTCCTGAATATATCCAGGAATGGTGCCTGCGTAGACGGACGGACTAGACTACTATACTCTTTTTCTTCGCTTATTAAAGTTAAGGCAATAAACTCGTTCAAGATAAGATAAAAGAAGCTCTTTTATAAAAGAGTTGCTACCTTAAATGCGTTGTGATATATTTTCAAAGCGTTTTATCGCGAATTACGAGGTAAAAGACATGTCCAGAGTTTGCCCAATCAGTGGAAAAGGCCCTATGAGCGGTAATAACCGCAGCCACAGCGTCCGTGCGACTCGTCGCACTTGGGGCGTTAACCTTCAGAAACACAAAGTTAACATCAATGGCAAGGTTGTTGAGGTTCGCATGAGTTCCCGTGCTTGGCGTTCCCTTAACCGTGACGCTAAGAAAGCCGACTAATCCATATGAAGAATTAAGCCTCGCTGATGCGAGGTTTTTTTCTTTGATAATAAAAAAGCACCCTCACGAGTGCTTCTTTGCGTATCTTTGCGATTAGGAGTTAGCCGCCACTTTGACGAGATAGACGCCGACTGTCATGATGATGTCGACAATGAGACCGACTCCAAAGACAGCCCATTCGGAATAAGCTAGAACGAACCATTTCGGTCGACGCAAGACTTCTTCGCCTTTCTCGTTGGTGACTCTTTCAAGTTTGTCCCAAGTCTTCAATTTCGGATTGACCAAAAGGATGATTTCAACCAATAAGGTGATAAGAACGACAATTCCTAGGATTTTAGCCGCTTCGCTGACATATTGGGCGCTTAACTGCAAAAGGGTGACGCCACCGACGGTCTTTTTCAAAATCATCGTGGCCAGATAAACGAAGTAGAGAATAAGATGGATCCTCGGATTCTTTAGCGGAATGATACTGATGAGCACGAAACCCACAGCCGCCAAAAGCGAAAGGACCAGGAAGAAGGAATTGTAGATATTGAAGTTCATATCCGTTTTCGCATTGACGAAAGCGCTCAATGAGAATACGGATGGAACTAAAGTAGCAATCAAAACAAGGGCTTGAAGGACGCGAGCTAATTTATCTTGGCTTCTTTCCTTATCAACAAACGCCTCGTACGGGAAGCAATTGCGATAATGAAACGGGACATGGTCTTGTTTTTTCGCATAAGAAATATAGGCCATCATCATCAATGGGAAGATAACAAGACAAGCAATTCCAAAATAGAATCCCATCTTGATCAAGCTATCGATGGTGGCACCGTCAATTAGGAGATTCATCGTGTTTCCCCCTCCAAATTTTCTAAATATTGCAATCTAGCAGCGAAATCTTCATGACCGAACAAATAGCTTCCTGCTACTAAAATTTCAGCCCCATTTAAATGGGCTGGTTTAGCACTATTTTCATTAATTCCCCCGTCAATTTCAAGTATTGGGCGTTTTTCAGGCGTTATTTCTTCAAATAAGGCACGGATTTCTTTGAGTCTCTCCAGGCTTTCTGGCATGAATTTTTGACCACCTTTACCCGGTTCGACGGACATTAGGAGAATTAAATTGACTTTAGTCAAAAACGGTTTTAAGACGGAAACGGGGGTGTTTGGCTTAATCGAAATCCCGACATTTGCTCCTCCATCAACGATATTTTTAATGGTTTCTTCGATTTTATCGTCGTTAGGGCAAGCTTCGTAATGGAAGGTTACGATATCCGCTCCAGCTTCGGCGAATTCCCTTACGTATTTCCATGGTTCTTCGATCATAAGATGAACATCGTTGACCATGCTATGAATATGCGAATAGTCCTTAACAAATTGAAGGCCAAAAGATGTAGCGGGGACGAATTTCCCGTCCATCACGTCGATGTGAATGAAGCGGGAGCCACATTTCTCGGCGAAAAGGATCTCTCCTTTGATTTCGTTTTTGTTGGCTGCAAGCAAGGATGGACAAGCAGCTGGGTAAATGTAATCGTGTAGGTTCTTCATTATTTAAACTTAAATATCCTGCGGAATATCCCTTTCTTTTCTTCAATGTTTCCTGTTGATTTGACGGCTTTGTTCAAAGCTTCCTTGAATTCTTTGGCCGAGTGATAACGTTCAGAAGGGCGTTTTTTGGTAGCCTTTATAATCACTTCATCAAAAGCTTTTGGAATGTCTTTTCTGATTTCGGAAGCCAAAGGCATCGGCATCTTAATTTGCTTTAGGGCAATTTCGTCTGTTGTTCCGCCACTGAATGGAAGTTTCCCAACCAAAATCTCAAAGAAAATTATGCCAATAGCGTAAATGTCAGCGGAAGGTGTTGAGTTTTTGGCCGTCAGAATTTCAGGGGCGGAATACTCCACGGTGCCGTCGACTTTATCGCCAGTGATTTTCTCGTCAATTTTCGTTGAGATGCCAAAGTCGGTGATTTTGACCGTTCCATCCGATGAATAGAGAATATTTTCAGGCTTTATGTCGCGATGAACGATCCCGTGATCATGAATATAAGAGCAGACATCCAATAATTGATTGATAATCGAAACTGATTCTTTGTTCGAAAGGGCGCCGGTAGTGGAGAAATTGAGCTTTTCCCTCAGGGTTTGGCCACGTACGTATTCGCAGACCATATATGGCAAGCCTTCGTAAGTTCCGTAATCATAAATGGAAACGATATTCGGGCTATAAAGGCAAGATACGGCTTCGCATTCTTTCATGAATGCCTCGACGTTCTTTTCATCTTTCGCAATTTCGGGATGGAGAATTTTAACGGCAACGATCCTTCGATTCAAAGAATCGTACGCTTCGAAAACATCAGCCATTCCACCATGGCCAATTCTCGCCGTTATGTGGTATTGCCCTTTAAGATGGTCGCCGATCTTAAGCATTAGAACACTCCCAATAAGCTATGCCGACATTATCCGTTCCACCGGCGGCGTTGGCGGTTCCAATTAAGGTATTGACCTTCTGATCAGCCCTGTCGTCGGTCGAAATGATGGCGTGAATCGCCTCATCGCTGACTTGGTTATAAAGACCATCTGTGCAGCAAATAACATTTTCTCCGGAATAAGGGAGGATTGATATTTGCAAAGACAGTGATGGATAAATACCTAAAGCGTTCATCAAAACATGGCGGTCGGGGTGGGATTTCGCTTCCTCAAGTGAAATTTGACCGGTCTTGACCAAATAAGCGGCGTAAGTCTCGTCTTCTGAAATTTGTTTGATGCTCTTTCTATCATCCAAATATGTGCGGGAGTCGCCTAAATTCCCTAAATAAAGGGTGTCACCGACAATTAGGCAGCATGTCAAAGTTGTGCCCATTCCTTGGTAAGAAACATCCTCTTGAGACATATCAAAGATGGCTTTGTTAGCCCTTTTGATGGCAGAAGTAAGCCATATTTTGTTTCTGGCTTTTGACAAAGTATGCTTTTTCGCCCCGAATTCCTCACTCAAAATGGCAATGGCCATCTCAGAGGCGGCATCGCCTTTGTTTGCACCGCCCATACCATCGGCGACAGCAAGGAAAATATCGTTCGTCTCATTGATTAGAACAACGGCTCTATCTTCGTTATTGTCTCGAACTTTGCCAATGTTGGTTTTGGCAGAAAAGGAGCCTTCGTTTATTCTAGTTTCTTCTTTCATTTGGTCTCCTTTCCTTTTTCATATTTAGCCCTTAATTGGCCGCATGCCGCATCAATATCGCCACCGAATTCCTTGCGGATGGTGCAATTGACACCCCGTTTTTTCAAACGATCGTAGAACGCGGAAATCCTATTTTCGGATGGTCGCTTGAATGGTTTCTCTTTGACTGGGTTATAGACTATTAAGTTCACATAAGCCAGCGTTCCCCTTATCAAATCGCTTAGTTCGTCAGCCTGTTCGATGCCGTCGTTGAGATGATCAATAAGGATATATTCGAAAGTCACTCGGCGACCGGCCGTTTTTTCATAGTATTTGACCGCTTCCATCAATTCATTCAAATCGTACCTTCTGGCAATTGGCATAAGCCTAGATCTGATTTCTTGGTTTGGGGCGTGAAGGGAGATGGCCAAATTGATTTGCAATCCCTCGTTAGCGTATTTCATTATTCCTTCGACCAAGCCGCAGGTGCTGACGGTTATGTGTCTTGCGCCGATAGCTAGCCCATGGGCTTCGTTGATGATGCGGATGAATTCCATCACGTTGTCGTAGTTATCGAATGGCTCGCCGGTTCCCATTACGACGATATGGGTGACCCTTTGTCCTTCGGAGGCGAGATATTCATTGATTCTTAAGACTTGCCCAACCATTTCGGCGGCTGTCAAATCCCTGGTTTTCTTTATCAAACCTGATGCGCAGAAGGCACAACCCATCGAACATCCGACCTCAGAAGAAACACAAACGGCATTTCCATAGTCATAACGCATCAAAACCGTTTCGACCTTTGATCCATCTTCCATCTCCAAAAGCATTTTCACCGTTCCATCCGATGAGACTTGCTTGGTAAAAACCTTTGGGAGATCCAAAGAAAATTGTTCATTCAAAATATCCCTGAATTTCTTGGAAACGTCGCTCCAAGAGTTGAAATCAAGAACGTTTTTTTGATAGATCCATTGAAAAAGCTGAGTGGCCCTGAAGGGTTTTTCGCCCATCGAAACCAACTTCTCTTTCAAGTGAAGAAGAGAATATCCGAGTAAATTGTCTTTCATGTTTTTATTTATCGCTGCATTCGGCGTTAACGAGAGAACTGACGTTAGGTACTTCGGTGAGAAGTGGTGAGAGAGGCACGGATTCCTTGACGTTTAAGGTCTGTTTCATCATAGCCGCGTAATATAGGGAAGTTTCATTGCTTTCAAACGGAAGCATCTGCTTTTCTTCGATCAAATGGAATTCTTGATGATTGGCCAAGAACGCATTGATGAGGTTATGTCCTTCCTTCTTCGAAATGGTGCGGATGGCATAAACCAATGTTCCGTTTTCGGCGACGAATTTTGAACAGTTCTCCAACATTTCCTTCTCGTCCGAGTAAAGTTTGCCTTCGCCTTCTTGCTTATGGAAATGCAGAAGGTAATCTGGTTCTTCGCGGATTTTGTCGAAATCGGTGCTTAACGGGCAGACGATAACCAAATCTTGGGATCTGGAGATGCCCGAACTCATCGAATCAGATTCAGCCGCAAAGAAATTGACGTTTTTAAGATTCATTTTACGAATCTGTTTGCCAACGAGCATATGCTCGTCCATATTCCTAACGACGAGATTGATTCCGATGGAATCCTTATATCTTTCCAACGCTTCGTAAAGAATAGAAGAATCCGCTCCGCCGACGTAAATCATCAATTCCTTGGGCTCTTCGATGACAAAGCGATCGACGACGGCTTTCACGCCAGGCTTTTCCAAGAAAAGTTCTCCACGTTGGTATTCAGGAATTTTGCGGATGGCTACTTTGCCTTTGTAGCTCACGATGCCGTCAATGGCGGTTGGGACGAAATCCTCGTTACGTTCGCATAGTTCTTGAACCGTTAAAGGACTTCTTACACGCAAAGTCGCAACGTATGGGGTGGAGTTTTTCCTAAGAATTTTATAGGTGGTTCCAAATCCATAGTGTTGCCAGATCTTTAAAACCCATTCAGGGGTGTTATATCTCAATGAGAGATAACGATTCGACGTGCGGCTCATATCATCAGGAATGAATGATTTTCCGTTTTCGGCAGTAGCAATCAATTCTTCCAAAACCGAGTATTTCTCGCCGAGTTTATCCTTTAGGGCTTTTTTAGAATCATCAATACCAATTTTCTTAACAAAGGCAATGTTGGATAAAACCAAGGAGGCAAAGCGTTTTTCCTCTTCCGTCAAGTCAACGTTATTGAGCAAATAGCCAAACAAAATGTGATGTCTCAGCTCGCATCCGACCAACGCCGCCACCGTGGCGCGATATGGACGCTTATCAACATCGGCTTTGAAGACTTTCTTTAACGCTTCCGAAAACGATTCATCGTTATCGATGATGTCGTTAAGGATCAAAAGGGAAAGTTCTAATTCTTGCATAGGAGTCTCCTTATTTTTTAAGTTTTTCAGGATCGAAGGCTTTCTCGAGTTTTTCTTCCATGCCTTCGAAAATGTTGCCGGTGTAAACTTCTTCTTCGCTCATCTCATCATTCTCGTCAAAAGATTCTTCTTCAGTCTGAACGATGTTCTTCTCGGTAAGATAGAGAGGATAGTCGTCGTTGATGAGCTTGTAAGTCGAGTTGGAAGGATGATATTCAAAACGGATTTCGATATGGATGCAGAAATCCTTTAAGGTCTTGAAAATGTAATTGGCGACCTTTTCTTCGAAAGGACGGTATTTTTCTTCGGCGGAGATAATAAGCAATGAATTCCACGAAGTTTGTTCTACTCCCTTATGGAAAATCATGCTTTCAGGCGCATAAAAATTGATTTCGTCTTCATCGCATTCGAAAGCCTGGGCAAGATTTTCGGTATGCTCGCTGCTATATTTCCCGACCACGAATTGATCGAGACCCAAAACTGAAATAGTAATCATAACAAAACACTCCGATGATGATTATATCATCTAGTGTTTAGTAATCCAATGGGTCGATATTTACTGAAATATCGATACCGCCTTTGCCTGAAAAACGCTTGATTAGGGATTCGACATACTCGCCAAGATTGTCCCTAACTTTGTATTTTATGAGTAGATTTCGAATGTATTTTCCGTCTTGTATGGCGTAGTAAGGGACCATCGGCCCGATGATGTTGACGTTTTCAAAGCCTTCGGTGTCGATGATGCGTTTGAAGTCCCTTGCGGCCGCAATCACCCTTTCCTCATTTCCACCCTTAAAGTTCAATAACATTAAATTAACAAAAGGTGGATACACTCCTGTTTTACGTTCTTTCATCTCACGCTCATAGAACGATTCGTAGTCTTGTTTGGCCCCTAAAACGATCGCATAATGTTGGGGATTGTAGGTTTGAATCAGGGCGGTACCTTCGTTTTCCGAACGCCCGCTTCTGCCGACAGCCTGCGCAATTAAGTCGAAAGTTCTTTCTGCCGCTCGGTAGCTTGGGTTATTCAAGCCAACATCGGCCGAAATAACGGCAGATAAGGTGACGCCAGGGAAATCATGTCCTTTTGCAATCATTTGAGTTCCGACAAGAAAATCGGCCTTTTGCTCATAAAATGACGTTAAAGTCGCATGCAAGTTGCCACTTTTCTTAGTGATATCGGTATCCAGCCTCTCAATCTTGCATGTAGGGAAGAGATCTTGGAGTTCTTTAACCACTCTCTCGGTTCCAAAGCCCGTTCTCATTAATCGGCGGCAATCGCACTCCGGGCACTTTTGAGGGTATAATTCCACATAGCCGCAATGATGGCATTTGAGCATTTCGTCGCTCTGATGGTAAGTGAGCGAGGAACCACAGCTTGGACAAGTGAAATAATGTCCACATTGAGGGCACATAATCGTCGTCCAATAACCCCGACGATTCATTAAAATAATTCCTTGGGTTTTGGTATCGAGGCAATTTCTCAACCGATTGTACAAAGTTTTGGATATTTTATTGCTTCCAGGTTGGAAATTCCTTCTATCGGCAAGATTGATGATCTCGGTTTTTGGGAGAGGAAGGTCATTGATACGCTTTTCCAGTTTCGCATAACCATAAACACCTCTTCTGGCCTTGGCTTTGGTCTCCAATGTAGGCGTAGCTGAGCCTAAAACAACTTTGGCGTTATGCATTTTTGCTCTCATGATTGCCACTTCGCGAGCGTGGTAATAAGGAGGCCTTTCTTCTTTGTAACTATCGACATGCTCTTCATCGATGATGATCAGGCCGATGTTTTGAAGTGGAGCGAAAACCGCGCTTCTTGTTCCAACGACGATATTGGCCTCGCCTTTGCTGATACGACGATACTCATCATAGCGTTCGCCGTCAGTGAGCCCACTATGAAGGATAGCGACCTTCTCGCCAAATCTTCTTGAGCAGTAATCAACCATTGAAGGAGTCAAATTGATTTCCGGGACAAGCATGATGACGTTTTTGCCTTGCTTCAAGGTGTGCTCAGCCAAGTGAAGATATACTTCTGTTTTTCCAGAGCCAGTAACGCCTTCTAGCAAAATCGTGGTCTTATTTGAGGAAACAATGGTATCAAAAGCTTTCCTTTGATCGTTTGTCAGCGGATGGGAGATTTCCCTCGCGGAATAGCTGGCTTTGGGCAAACGTAATTTTTCTCTCTTTTCGAAACGAATCAGGCCCTTTTCATACAATTTTTCCAAAATCGAAGGTGATTTGATTTCTCTTTTTAGCATATCGCCGTTTGCTTTAAGCAGGCGCATGATCTCGATTTGCTTGGCGGTGAGGCCCTTTTCATCGTAATTAACGACCTTCACATATGTATCATAGGCGATTTTTGGACCCTTCAACGCCGAGACTCGAGGAGCCAACGATCTCGGGAACATTGTTTGAAGGACAGAAATTTTTGATGCCAAATAGTAGGAAGAAACTTGATTTGCTAATTCCAATAGTTCATCAGATAGAAGAGGCGCTCTATCCAACACATCGACGATATGTTTCATTGGATAGCCGTTGATCTTTTCCAATTCTTCTTCGCTCTGCGACGTTTCGGTGACTTTCGTAACGAATCCAACGATATTCTTTTTTCCCTCACCAAAAGAGATTAGGACACGATAGCCTTTTTCAACTTCTATGTCCCCATCGTAAAGGTAGCTGAAGGTGTGATCTAAAGACTTGGTCACGTATTCAACCAAAACATCGAGAATCTTCATATCTTTATTTTAGCAAATAAAAAAGCCAAAAGTTAGAGTGGCTACTTTTGGCATTCGGCAATTATGGTTTCAATCTCGTGAGCGGCCCTGTCAACTTTGTCGTTCACGATAATGTGATCGTATTTATCTTTCTTCGCCAATTCCGTCTTTGCTTTATTGAGACGTTTTTGGATCGTTTCATTGTCTTCGGTCGATCTTCCGCGGATACGATTCTCCAAAGCTTCAAAGCAAGGAGGAATCAAGAAGAAGGTGATTGGATGGAGATCCGCTGCGTTTTTAAGGACGTTGTCGGCGCCCACAACATCAATTTCAAGAACGACGTTGATGCCCTGATTCAGCTTTTCGACGACATTCGATCTAGGCGTTCCGTATTTATGGCCAACGAATTCGACATGCTCAAGGAAGTTGTTTTCCTTAACGTTTTTATCAAAGGTCTCGTCATCGACAAAGATATAATCAACGCCATTTACCTCACCAGGGCGCATTGGTCTGGTCGTCATTGAAACGCTATACCAAAAAGGAAGGACCGAATCTTCGATCAATTGTTTTCTAATAGTGCCTTTACCGACACCAGAAGGGCCGGAGAGTATAATTAAAAGACCTTTTCGTTCCATAAAAGAATTATATGCTTCTTCAAAATAAAAACCACAATGAAAAAATGTCAAATAACGGACGGCGTCAAACCTTCATGTGATATAATCACTTCATGAAATTAACCAACACCTTTCTTGAACATTACATTGAGAAACTTTCTTCTCTTTTGAAAGGACGTTATATTTCGCATCCCGATTTCGTAACCGAATATTCTGCTTTCTTTCATATTTCAAGCCAAAAGGAACAAAGCTTAGCCATTGTTTTAGACCAACAATTCCCGAGAATCTATGTTTCGAAGTTGAGCCACCAATCCGCTCAAGCCGAAACATCTTTCCTCTCAAAATTAAGAAGGGAACTTAGCAATGCGTTCGTAAAAGATGTCAAAACCGTCAATGGGGATATGATTGTCAAATTCGATTTGGAAATCATCAATAAGGTGTTTAAGGACGAGACCCGCTACATTTATGTGGAGCTCATTCCCCATCACCCGAATATGATCATTTGCGACCAAAATAACAAAATCATCGATGTCTATCGACCGATGTCATTGACTTCCAAACGTCCATTGGCCATCAGCCTCATTTACGAATATCCACCGAAGCCAGAAGGCGATGAAATAGTTGAATCCCTATCAGTTGAAGCCTATGAAAGCCATTGTCTTTCTTTGGAAGAAGAACTTTTTTCTTCCTTTAAAAAAGAAAGATTCGGCAACCATATCAAATCATTGAGAAGAAGGCTCGCTTCCGCCAAAAAGAAAGAGAAAGCCATCATTTCTGATATTGGGAGGGCGAAATCGCATCTTCACGATGCCGAGAAGGCCAATATCATTTACACCTGTTTCAGCGAAATCAAACAAGGCATGCGGGAGATCGAATACGATGGGGTCAAAGTTGAATTAGATCCCTTGCTATCCGCTAGCGAAAATGCCCAACGATATTTCAAATCCGAGAAAAAAGCGAAAGCCACGATCGAAAACGCCAACGCCAATCTCGAAAGAGCCAGAAAGGAAATCGATCAGTTGGAATCAACTTTGTATCTTTTCGAAAACGGCGACGATAACAAGCTTTCCCAATGGATAAAAGATACCAAGCAAAAGAAGAAAGCCCGCAACATGAATGCTCTCTCATCCAAGGAGCTTCCTTATAAAGTGATATATAACGGCACGACCTATATGTTTGGAAAGAACGGGGTCCAAAATAGATACCTGACGTTCTTCTTGTCCCATTCAAAAAACCATGTTTGGCTCCATATTGAAGGAGAACATGGCTCACATTTATTAATACAAAAAGACAACCCTTCAGAAGAGGAGATTTCTCTCGCTTCCGAAATGATTGTCTATCTTTCTTCTAGGGAAGATGGCGTGGTTCAGATCGCCAATCGAGGCGACATCCGACAAGGTAACACCCTAGGACAAGTGATTCTCAAGGAGTATCGCGTCAAACGTGTCTCTTCCGTTTCCTCTTTAGCGAAGGAATTGGTGGATAAGGCCTCTAAGCTTTAGTTGTGGTTCTTATAAGCTTGAATCGCTCTTTCGATGGACTTTTTGGCTGCGGAAGAGCCCTGAATTTCCTTAACAACAGTCTTCTTACCATGCTCCAATTGCTTATAAACAGTGAAGAAGTGCTTAATTTCATCGCAGATATGTTCCGGTAATTCACTGATGTCTTTGTATTGGTTGAAGTTAGCATCATGGGCGCAGACCGCGATGATTTTTTCATCCAAAGCCCCGCTATCAATCATTTCTAAAATGCCGATCGGATAGGCTTCTGTAAGAGAGAGCGGAACCATTGGTTCGGAACAAATGACCAAAACATCCAAAGGGTCGCCGTCATCCGACAAGGTGTTAGGAATAAACCCGTAGTTATGTGGGTAGTGGGTGGCCGTATGGAGAATGCGGTCCAATACCAGCAAACCGGTTTGATGATCAACTTCGTATTTGCATTTGCTCCCTTTCGGAATTTCAATGCAGGCATAGAAAGAATCCGAAGTTATTTTGCTCTCTGGAATATTATCGAAAACGTTCATAAAATTTTCCTCGGATAAAGTTTAACGGAAAAATTATATTTTTGTAGTCTATACTTAACTAGGTTGAGAAAATGAAGAAACGTTTAGCCATCTTATTCTTACCAATCGCCCTATCCCTCGTTTCTTGCGGCGAGACAAAAAGCAAAGAGAACGCACCGCTCATTGAGATGTCCGGGACTTTTGCTTACGCTTCTTCCGAAATCGAAGGTTATTCAGATGTAAAAACGAATAGGGAGGCCGCTTCTTTGATTGCGGAAGCCGAGCAAGGCCTGCCGGTTTTTGTTTTATTTGCCAGCAAATCATGTTCACATTGTAAAGACTTTGAACCGCACTTCATCGAAGCCATGAAGAAAACCAAAAGAAACATTTACGTCTACTATTATGGCGATGGTCAAACCGACGAAGACATCGACGACAGGGCCTTCGTTTCCGAGACTATACGTACCTTCCAAGAAAAATATGGCAGGTTTAGAGGCGAAGGCGGTATCGACGGTTCCGTCCCAAGTCTGTACCGTTTGGATCCTGAAAAAGCCAATTTGATGGACATGTACGCGGACAATGGTTCTTCCGCCAAGTTTGCCTCTTATATGCAATATGAGACAAAAGAGACGGCTTTCTATCGTTTTTCGGACTTTGAAAGATTTAGCAAAGCCATAACGGACAACCCTGAAGTCCGCCGCTGCTTATATGATTCAAATGATGCTTCTTCTCAATCGGCTTACGTTGAAGATTTCAATAAGAACTACGACACTAAAACTTTCGTTTTAGACTATGCCACATTAACCCCGAATGAAAAATCCGAAGCTTTGTCTAGTTTCGGATTATCAACTTATCAATTTACTTTGAGTTGTTATTAAGATGCTTAATCGCTTGAGGCGTGTAGGTTTTTCCAATTATGAAAATAGCCGCCGCCACAAGATATGAAAAGACAACGGTGTAGGCCGAGAATAAATCAAAGCCATTGAACCAAGTTGGTTTGAAGCTGCAAATCCCAGAGACAGCAAGAAGAATAGCCAAGACAGCAATCGGCACCACATACGTTAAAACAATATGGAAGAGCCTGGTTTTCTTTTCGTTCCATTCTTTTTTGGGTTGAAGATTGATCAAAATAAATGAGCCAATTGAACCAATGGATCCGATTAGCCACCCTAACGAAAGCTTTAACCAGCCAATCGCGAAAAATGGCATCAAGATAACAAAGACAATCCCATCGATAATCGATATCCAAAACAATTCTTTCCTGGTTATATCCCAAGATAAGTATTTGTCGACGAGTTTGTTTTTTCTTTCTTTTTCCATCGAGCATTATTTTACTTCTTTTTCAGAAGTTATGAAACGTGAGATAAAAACGAAGGTAATTTCATTAGAAATTATCATTCAAATATGTGAATATCCATTCAACAATAAATATCGACCCTCGCTAATTGTTGATTCAAGCCTAACAAATGGTATGATTATTCGTTTCCTAATAGGAGGACTTTTTTATGGCATTTGAAATTACCACCTTCGGCAAAAAACTGTCTTTCGAGAAGAAGATCACCCTTTTGGATTTGCTCAAGCAGCTCGATATGGATGATAAGCGTTACATCTGCGCTAAGGTCAACAATCGTGTCCGTGAACTCAATTACGAAGTATATTACGACGCCGAAATCGAATTCTTGGATCTCACCTACCATGAATCCGTCAAAATCTATGAGGCTTGCCTGCGTTACATCTGCGCGATGGCCTTCAAACGTTGCTACCCAAAACTCAACGTCAAATTCTCTTATAACGTCTCCCGCTGCGTTTCCATTCACCTTTTGACTGAAGGCTATGTCGCTAACATGGCTATGCTCTTAAAGGTTAAACACGAGATGGAATCCATCATCGCCGCCGATTACCCATTGAACCGCATGGTCGTTCCAAACGAAAAGGCGGAGAAAATCTACAAAAAGCTCGGTCTCAACGACAAGGTCGATATTTTGAAATATCGCCCTGAGAAAACCGTTCACCTTTATGAATGCGACGGTTATGTGAATTACATGTATCAGTCGATGGTTCCATCCACCGGTTACATCAAAGACTTCCGCCTCCGTTTGTATTCCCCAGGCTTCTTGATGCAATACCCGAGAAGCGAATGCGGAGGGCAAATCCCTGATTTCCACGACGCTTCCACTTTCTCTCGTGTTCTCAATGAGGGCCACCAATGGCAGAGCACCGTCGGCTTAAGCTCCGTCGCCGCCATCAATAAGCGTATCGAAGAAAGCGGTGATATTGAGCTCATCAACGTCGGTGAGGCTCGCCACTACAGGCAGTTGGCGGAACTCGGCCAATTGATTCAGGATGATATCAATTCCATCCGACTAATTTGCATCGCCGGTCCATCATCTTCTGGCAAAACAACTTTCGCTAATAGATTGAGAATCGAACTCCTTTCTAGAGGTATCAATACAATTCGTATCTCTTTGGATGATTACTACAAGTCAAGGGATGAGAGCCCTCGCTTAGAAGATGGCTCCATCGATTTCGAATCCATCAACGCCTTGAACATCGACCAGTTCAACTCGGATATGTTTGATTTGATCGCTGGAAAAGAGGTCACTCTTCCGCGCTTCGATTTCACTCTCGGCAGAGCCGTCAAAGGCAGAACCTTAAAGATCGGAAAGAATGAGCCAATCATCATCGAAGGCATCCACGCTTTGAATGAATTGATGACTTCCGCCATTCCGAAGCAGAACAAATTCAAAATCTTCATCGCGCCAGTCGCCCAAATGAATATCGATGACCATAATCCTGTCTCTCTTACCGATTTGCGCCTTATCCGCCGCATCGTTCGCGACAAGCAATTCCGCGGTTCCTCTGCCGAACAAACATTGTCCATGTGGCCAGGGGTGCGCCAAGGCGAATTCAAATGGATTTACGACACTCAAGAAGGCAGTGATTATGTCTATAATTCCTTCTTGCCGTATGAACTTCCGGTCATGAAGAAAATCGCCATGCCTTTATTGACGGATATCGGTAGGGAAAGCGGATATTCGTCTGACGCCAGACGTTTAATGAGAATGCTTAAGTTCTTCGTCGACATCAACGATGAATGGGTCCCGAACAATTCTCTGATGAGAGAATTCTTGGGCGGCAGCTGCTTCGCCGACGTTTGATAAAACCAACAAAAAATCCTCCCTTTCTCAATTTGGGAGGATTTTTATTTTCTTTTAGCTAACGAACACAGGCCAGAAATCGATTGGGGCGGCGATAGGTATGCTTTGGCCGCTCGTCGCATGATTCGTGATCGTTTGTCCCCTGTATTTTTCAGGAACCGAGGAATCGGAGGAATAAACGCCATCCCAATATGCCGGGGCGGAACTTACATAAGAAGAGAAATCAAAATTGAAATCAACGCCTTCCTTTTTCCCGGAGATTGTCATCGCCTGATTGTCGAATTTGATGTCGGATGCGTAATCAAGTTCAATGGTGGCTAATAACGTAGTTTTGGAGGAGTCCGTATAGAAGTTAACGGCAAATTGCTTGAGGTTCCTATTGAATTTGGAAAGATATGTCACTTTTGGGGAAGTGGTTGTCGAGAAGTTCCCAACCTTGCTCCAAGTCCCGGAAAAAACATAGAAGTCCATATTGGCGGTATCTTCATAATACGAGCCCGTCGTAGGTGAGGAAGTTAGACCGTCTTCGTTATACAAAGTAACGCTCTCGGGATTACCTTCTCCATGCAAGAATTGGGCCGAAGATGCATTGGCTTTGGTAATTAAATCGGTTTCGCTGTCATTGAAGCTATAGCCTTTGAAGGAAGTGTCATACCCCCATTCGGCGTCAATGGTTGGATCACTTTCAGGCAAAGCAGCAAAACTTCCCCAAGTAAAAGTCTTACCTTCATACGTTTCTTTCTCGTATGCCGAATTTCCGACCTTAAAAGCAACTTTGTAGGTCAGCGGCTCATTTTTGAATGTAGCGTAAACGTCGCAGTCGTTTTGGATGTTGTTAAGGTCGACCTCGCCAGTCACCTTTTCTCCGCGACGGTTGAGTTTCGTCTCATCGTAAGTGCCTTTGAATGAGTCGAAGATATCTCTGGTTCCATATTTTGGCGCAATACCAGATTTAGAGACATAGTCGTAAGCATCCCCTTCGTCCATTTTGCGGATTATGGCTTTCTCGCCTTCGGCGACATAAGCGTAGCCGATTTGCTTTGGGGTGGCCGAATCATCAAAAAAGTTGACGGTGTAAGTGTAGGTGCGCTTATCAGAAGCGTCAGAATCGCCGCTATCGTTCCCACATCCGACCAAGGTAGCAGACGAAAGAGCGATGGCGAAAATCAAAAGGGCGTTCTTGGGATTCATGCTAATATTATGCTCGAACAATTTTATGTTTGGCAAACATAATATAAAAAAGTGTGTCTTGCTCACTTTATAAGTGAAGGGTATAGTTAACAATGCATACTAACGGAGTACGTTTATGAAGAAGAAAAATACAACCGCTATCGCCTTATCAATAATTGCCGCCATCTTCGCCTTGGTTGCCGTTCTTTGCGCCATGGCCCCTGGCTTTGAAGAGCTTGCTCGTGGCACCGTTTTCCAAATCACTTTCGGTGATGACAATATGGAAACCAATGCCGTCGCTGGGCTCATCGTCGTCTTTGTTTTCGAAATCTTGATTGTCTTGATTTCTGGCTTCTCTGCTTTCTTGAAAGGCAAAGCCCGCAACATCACTTTGGGCCTCGTCGGTGCGATGGGTGTCGCGAATGCTGTCCTCACCATCTTCTGCAGGGAACTTTATTGCTTAGCCAATCCATTCGTAGAGAATTCAGGCGCCACCGCTCTTGAATTCGGTTCCGGCTTCATTGTCACTATCATCTTCAACTTATTGATTGTCATCGTGAGCTTATTAAGCATCTATCTCGCCAAGAGAAAAGATAACTAAGCAACATCTTATTAAAATTGGCCCTGTGCGGGCCTTTTTTAATGCTTATAGCCTCGGCTTTCCAAGGCTTTCTCAATCTTTTCCAAGCAGGATTCCAAATCTTTGTTGATTTCGTTTCCCCAAAATCTCAGAACGATATATCCGTGCGATAGGAGATATTCGTTCACTTCTTTGTCTCTTTCGATGTTCCTTTCGATTTTTGGGATCCAATAATCCAAATGTTTATGGATTTTGGCCTTGTTCTCTTCGAAATTGTAACCATGCCAAAATTCCGAATCGCAGAATATGGCAATTTTATATCCTTTCATCGAGATATCCGGATGGCCGTAAATGTATTTAGAATTGCATCTATAACGGATTCCTCTCTTATAGAGTTCTTTCCTTAGTTTCATTTCGATGCCGGTGTTCTTGCCTTTGATGCGCGACATCGTATAACTGATGGTTTCTTGGCTTCTCTCTTTCATCTTGTTTCTTATTTTATGCTAGAATCCTTTTAATGACCTTAAGAAACGCAAAAGAATCCGAATTTCAGAATATCTCTCGTTTATATCGGAGAGCTTCTTCTTCGATTTCGATGGAATATGGCGAAAAGGCTTTAGATAAGAGTTTGGATGAAGATTATCTTTTGAACGCCGTCAAAGAAGGCAGAGTCAAAATACTTGTCGATAAAGGCAAAATACTCGGATATGTCATCGTAAATCATTCAATTTGCGATTTCTTTTTCAAGGAATCTAAATCGAATGAGAAAGAAACGTTACTCCTTCTTCAAACCAAACCAAGCGGGCCTGAAAGATATATAGTCATCGAGCAGATTATGATTGATCCCTTCTATCAAAAGAAAGGCTATGGGAAATCCTTGTTCTTCTCCGTGGCGGACGAATACAGAGATGGCTTGGTGATAAGCGCTTTGATAAAAGAAAACGAAGGCGCATTGGCCTTCGTTCGTGAGATAGGTTGTTTGGCTCGTGGCTATATCGAGTTAGAAGATCATAAACCCAGCAAGTTGGTTCTTATTTCGTATCGCCTTCATGAACGAACTGCGACATATAGAGCTCG
Source organism: bacterium (assembly GCA_963622135.1). GTDB lineage: Bacteria > Bacillota_I > Bacilli_A > RFN20 > CAG-826 > UBA4951. The sequence continues at coordinate 30,113 of CAVFGR010000019.1, read as the reverse complement.
TAATAATATCCACGCTTCTTAAGCAGTTCTTCATGGGTTCCGTTTTCTAAAATGGCCCCATCTTTAAGATAATAGATCATATCCGAGCCAACAATCGTGCTGAGACGATGCGCGACAACAAGGCTCGTTTTTCCTTTCATAAGATTATCAAAGGAATTGTTCAAGATGGATTCGGTGCGGATATCGATATTCGAGGTGGCTTCGTCCAAGACGATGACTTCAGGTTTTCGGCAGAAGACACGCGCGACGCACAATAATTGTTTTTCGCCCGCGGATAGGCCTGAATTATCCGAGATAATAGTGTCATATCCATTAGGAAGTCGCATGATCATCTCATGAGCCAAAGCGGCCTTTGCTGCTTCGATTACATCTTCATCCGAAGCGTTCGGATTGCCATAAGCGATATTCTCTTTGACCGTCCCATGGAAGATCCAAGTGTTTTGCAAGACCATGCCGACTTTGTCGCATATGGCGTCCCTACTGATATCTTGCGACGCCTTTTCGTTCCAATAGAAGTCACCGTTCTTTGGATCGTAGAACTTCATCAAAACCTGAATGAGGGTTGTTTTCCCGCATCCCGTTGGGCCAACGAGGGCAATTCTTTTTCCCTTTGGCAAATCGATATTCACGTTTTTAAGAACCAATGTCCCCGGAACGTATTCGAAGTCGAGGTTTTTGGAATTGATGTCCTGGATGCCGTTTTCCAATGGTGCTCCAGAACGATCTACTTTCTTTTCGTTTAATAAGGAGTCGATTCTTTCCAAAGAAGCGAAGGCGAAAGAAAGTTCCGCCATGACATCCGAGACTGAGTTGAATGGGTCCATATAGTTTGATGCGTAGACCAAGAAAGCCGTCAAATCACCGACTTTGAAAGTGATACCCAAATCCCAATTTTGAGTTAAGACCACCGCGCCCAAAGTAATGAGGATGGCATTGATGATACCGTTGACCAAACGAGTGGACGGATTGATGATGGAAGCTCCCATCGAAGCTCTGAAAACATCTTTGCGATATTCATCGGAAATCTTGTCAAATCCCTCTTTTCTTTCAGCGGAAAGATTGAGATTCTGAATGGTTTGGGAATTATTCAGCGACTCGGAGACGAAGCCCGACATCTTTCCGGCGTTCTTCGCTTGGCCTTTGAAATGCTTGGAATTGAATTTCGAAACGAATCTCGAGGTCAATAACGAAAGAGGTGTTAAGACGATGACCGCCAAGCCCAAAAGCCAATTGAGGGTAAACATCATCACCATCGTCACCAAAATAGCCACGATGCCATCAAAGAATGTAGCCCCGCCGACAACCAAGCCGTTTTGGACGTTCTCGGTATCATTTAGCAAGCGGAGGAGCAAATCTCCTTCGGTATGGGTGTCTAAATAGGAGACAGGAATGTTTAGATAGGAGTCGACAACTTCTTTACGGATTCTTTCGCCGACTTCTTGGGCCAATTTGCCACATAAGGCGTCAAATCCATATCTGGCTGCCACGCCGACAACGAGGGCAACGCCCATAAGAATGAGACTCAATGACATATTCTCAGGGGTGATGGTTCCGTCCGTGGCATTATTGATTAAGCGGCCAGCGATAAATGGGATGATCAATTTGGCAAATGTAGAAAGGGCGGCCAAGATGAAAGCTAAGGCCAATCCCTTGCGAGAGCCTTTCAAATAACGTGTGAGCATTCTAAGTTTCTTGATCATTTTTGTCTCACCTGCATTTCGTAAATCTCGCGATAGATATCGCAACGAACCATCAATTCATCATGTTTGCCCGAATCGACGATTTCGCCTTTGTCCATGACGTAGATTATGTCGGCATCCATCATGGAAGTGACACGTTGCGAAACAAAGACCTTCGCAACACCCTTCAGTTCTTTGATAGCGGTTCTCACTTTCTTTTCGCTTAAATAGTCGAGAGCCGACATGGAATCATCCAATAATAGGAGGTCTGCTTTTTTAAGTAGGGCCCTAGCTAAAAGGAGTCTTTGTTTCTGACCGCCAGAAAGGTTCCGGCCACCCTCCTCAACTTCATGATCCAAGCCATCTTTGTATTTGCTCACATATTCCCAGGCTTGGGCTTTTTTCAAAGCGTCTATCAATTCTTCGTCATCGGCGTCTTTGTTCGCCACCAAAAGGTTTGATTTGATCGTTCCGGCGAACAACGAAGGTTTTTGAGCCACGTAAGAGACATGCTCACGGATGTATTCGGCAGGAACGAGATTGTAATCAATCCCGTCGAAAAAGATTTTTCCTTCCTTGGTTTCGTATGTTTTCTCGATCAAGGAAAGAAGGGTTGATTTGCCAGAACCGGTGCCACCGATAATGCCGATTGTCGCATTCTTCGGAATGACGAAATTGATATGGCTTAACGCAGGGGCGGAAGTTTCCGAATAGGCAAAGGTGACATCTTCAAAACGAACAAGACTGCAATCGTTTTTAAATTCAGGGACATCCAAAGTCTCGGAATCAACAGGAATAGATAAGAAAGAATTGATACGTTTATTAGAAGTCGTCGCCTTGTTTACGGAGACAATCATCCTCGAGAACATGATGATGGCGCCTAAGAGCAAGGTTAAATAAGAAATGAGGGAGGCTAACTGGCCGGAAGTGAGGACGCCTTCATTCATTTTCAACCCACCGAAATAAGCAATCAAAACGATGCCGGCGTTAATAAAGAGATAGGTAAACGGATTAATCAAAGCGTTCATCAAAGAGACCTTAATGCCGTGTTTCTTGTAAGATCTGTTGGCTTTGGCAAATCTTTCGGCCTCTTTTTCTCTGGTCGAGAAAGCCCTGATAGGTCTAGCGCCGGTTAAGATATCGGAGCCAATATCGGTGATTTGATCTAAGTCGGATTGAACCGCGGAATATCTTTTTGGCGAGAGGAAAATGACCAAAGCGATGATGGCGCTAGATAAAACGGCAGCGCCCAATACGATATATCCACCCAATGGGGCAATGACAAAAGAGAGGATAACCGCGCCGATAACAAGGAATGGAGGCCTTAGGATAAGGCGCATAAACATCATCACGCCATTTTGCATCGCATTCACATCGGAGGTGAAGATGGTCAAAGCTTTGTTCTTGCCGAACTTCTCAAGGTCACTTTCTTTCAAAGAAAGGAAACGGTTATAAAGTTCTTTTCTTAAATCATAAGCGTAGTCAGCCGAAACCCTAGCTGCCAAATATTGGGCCACCATCGTAACGCCAAAGGCAACCACCGATAGAGCCAAGAGAACCGCACCCATTTTCAAAACGAAAGGCAAATCGTTGTTGGCGATGCCTTTATCGATCATATAGCGGACGATAAAAGGCGTGGCTAATTGAATAAGGCACTCAACGATTTTCAATGCCGGAGCGGCAATGACTTTCCAAGTGTATTTTTTTAATGGCGTTAAAGCTTTCATTTTTAAGCGAGATTTTCCTTAATTGAGGCAACTTCCTCTTCGTTTTGCGGTTCTTCGGCCTCAAAGCGGAGGGCTACATATTCTTTATCTTTTTGAACATTGACGAAACTGATGTCCCTGCCATCGGCCCGAATGCAGTTGAAGCTCGCATCTTTTTCAAGGCTTTCGATGATGGTTCCTTTCAACGCCCAATGGGTGTTCGTATTAACAAACCCCACAAACAAGTTTTTGGTATCGATGATAAATGGTTTCTCTTTGGAACGGATCGTCAGATAGATAACCTGCTCGTCTTCGTCATATTTATCGATATGCAAGGTGTACTTTTGGATTGGCAAGAGAACGCCCATATCCGAGAAGAGAGAATCGAGCAAGGTATCGATGTCGCTGCAAGGCGGGGCTTTTTTGAGTCCCTCGGATTGGGCTATCGAATCTATCTTTTCCCTTATCACATTGATGTCTCTGGAAACATCCATGAAGTCATAGTCTTCTTGAGGCAGAGGGATGGAAAGGGCATATTCCGCGATAAGATAGTATTTCAACGCCGCCCAAACATCTTTTTGAACGCCATAACCATTTTGGTAACATAACCCCAATTTGTAGGAAACATCTCCAAATAGGCTATTCCCGTATCCTTTTCGTTTCATCCAGGCATTGAGGAAATCTCCCCATAGATAGTCGTAGATGGCAAAAGCAATATCGTAATCAGGCTCAACGCCAAGACCATATAAATAGCAGTCCGCCAATTTCATCGAAGCAAGGCCGATTTCGAGGGCTGAAGCCTTCGCGTAATATTCCATCGCTTTTTTATGGTCTATAGTCTTTAGCAAGCCAGATTGAAGGAGTTGGCCAATTTGAGTTAAGGCGAATCCGCTGGTCTTGAGGCACGGCCTAGTATATAAAGAAAGCGCCAATTGAGGATCTTTTTTGGTCCATTTCGTCCCATAGAAATAAAGCCCCGCCAAAATGAATGTAGCCCTGCTATCATTCTCATCAGCCAAGATATTCAGGTAATGCTTAAAAAGATTCTCGTTCTCTTTTTTCTTGGTTATATCGCCGTTCCAATAACGCTCAATGTATTTTTGGATGGCTTCAGGATGTTTTTCCATATAATCTTCGCCAAAGAAACGAAGATTGATTTCTTTAAGATCATCATGGTCGATGCGGCCTTGTTTCTTATCGCCGATAACGGTATCCATCCCGCAAATCGGGCAGATGGCGTTCAACGTGCCGTCCGGATTCGGAATCCAGTCCGAAATTTCCCTAGCCGAATAAGTTTGTCGACAGAAAATGCACGAGCAAGTGTCGCTGTTTAATATTTCTCTATCGTTTCCGTGGATGCGGGAATAAAAGGCTTGAAGTTGTTCTTCGGTAAGATTTGGCATATTGAAAGTATAGATAAGTATTAATACTTAATCAATCCAAAGACCTTTTTCCATCGTAAGGAAAACTTTGTCGAAATCCAAAGATTGAGGATATTTGGCGATATCTTCTTTTTTGATCCAAAAGACCTCGCCTTCTTTCGAGGATTTAAGTTCGCCAGAAAATTCTTTGGTTCTAAATAGCAACGTGACATAACGGATGCCTTTTTGAGGCTCATTCCATTCAAAATAACCACAAGATTCGACGTTTTTTATATCCAAGCCCGTCTCTTCTTTTATTTCCCTCACCGCGGATTCCGGTGCGGACTCCTCATCTTCTATATGTCCACCCGGAAAATTGAGTCCGGGCCAATCGTTCTTTTTCCTTAGTTGAACCAAGATGGATCCATCTTCTTTATAGACCATGACCATATTGGTCAAATCGATCACATTGCGTTTTGCCATAAAATCATTATATAGATATAATTACGTCATGTTAAATTTATCCAAATTATTAGAAAACAACCAAATCGCCAGCGTTACCATCAACAACGTTTTTAACGCCCAAGCCGCCGGCGAGAACCTATATAAAGACCCTAATTCTTTTAAAAAGACTCTGGATTGCTCGAGGAAAATCGCAGATCGCATCGTCAACAATATTCATAAGCTTGATCCTGCTCTCATTAGAGAGAACCCATATGGTATTGGCATCAAAGGTGTCACGGACGCTTCGAACGATTGGTCTTTCAAATACATCACCATGAAGGCCAACACCTTATTCGTCATCGATGAAACCAAATTAGATGAGGATCTCAACGAAATCACCCCGCTCGGCTATTTCACCGAGGATGTCCAAGTCCCCGCTATCTTTGAAGGGGATCGCATCTGGATGAGCATCGTGCCACACGAAATCTACACTTTGCAATACTACATTGAGCAAGCTAAAGGCAGGGTTTTGGCTTATGGCATGGGCCTTTGCTATTTCCCGCTTATGGCCGCTCTCAAAGATGATGTCACGGAAGTCGTCATCGTCGAAAGGGAGCAAGAACCTATCGATTTATTCAAAAAATGCATCGCTCCTTGCTTCAAAGAAGCCGCAAAGAAAATCAAAGTCATCAGAAGCGACGCCTTCGATCACACCTGCACTGTCAAAGATGGGGATTTCGATACCATCTTCTGCGATATTTGGCATGACGCCGAAGACGGAATCGGTTCTTATGCCAAATTCTTGCAAGCTTTTGGCTCCTTTAAAAAAGCCAATGTCTTCTATTGGATTGAAGAAACGATCCTTACTTACGCCGTCCGCGTCTTAGAAATCTTGCTTATCGAGCAAAAAGAAGGGGCGGATGATTCTTGGTATGAGCAGGCCGCCGGAGACGGAGACGAGCTCATTAACAAAATGTATAAAGCTTCCAAAGGAAGATTAAATCAAAAAGAATTGGGGAATCCTGAATATGTTAAGGACATCCTCCGTTCAATCGATTAAGAAAGGGGAGAATTTTGCTTCAGTACGGTTTATCAGAAAATTTCATCAAGCATCTCTCTCGCCTCGCTTTTAATGAGAGAATGGATATCCTTTGGAAAGTCCAAGGGCTCCTTTCTCATGTCCCTGGCTATCTTCGTCTTAAGGTAGACGGAACGGAGGAAGATCCGATATATCAAATTGGGGAGAAGGCTTTTGTCTTGGCTCATGACGATTATGCATCACGTGTCCTCCTCGATTTCGCCAACGAGAAGGATTCTCTCGTTTCTTCCGATAGATGTGTCAAAGCCTCCATCGTTGATCTTTTAGGCAAAAAAGAATTAGAAAGCGGAACGAAAGAGACTTTCAAATACGCCTTAGACAATCATTTCCCTCTTTGGTTCATCAACCTTTTGAATCTTTTGCCAAACGAAGATCAAAAGATTTTGATGTCAATTGAAGAAATCAAAGAAGACTTAGAAGAAAATAACGACGCTTTTGCTGAAGAAGTTGTCATCAGCAAAGCTCCCGAAGTCCAAGAATTAACCCACGAATCCAACGATAAGCCGAAGAAAGCCAAAACCTTCGTCGATGGAGAGAAATTCGAAAAAGAAATCTTAAGACAATTGGCTAAAGCGTATGCTTTGCGTAAAAAGACGGCCAAAGCCGTTCCTTCAAAGCCACTTAAGCACGTCAAACTGGCTCCAAGAGAGGTCATCATCCCATTCTCCAATTTGGGAGAGTGTTTGTTCTTAGCCAAAAAGAGAACCACCAAATTGGGTTGCAAATTAAACAAGGACGACTGGAAATTCCTATTGGCCACATCGGTCGATGAATCCATCGCCTATCAGTTGGAAAGAAGATACCCGAAACACGTCTGTTATACCGACGAACCAAATAAAGGAGATCTTAAAATCGCCTTTATCGTCAAGCCGAAAAAGAAAGAAGAGAAACAAGACGAATTAGAGGTCAAAAAGGTTGTTTCCAAAACAGCCTCCTTCCAAAACGATTTGCCTTCTGGCGCTTTTGAGAACATCGATGAAGACGATATCCCAGAATATATCCCAGATTCGTCATTCAAACCATTGGTGCAGAAAAATGTCGTTCATGTTTCGAACGAAGTCAAACTAGAGAAAATCGAAGAAGAAATGGAAGAGTTTTTCGAAGAGGATTTCTTCGATAGCGAGTTCTCCTTCGAAGAATCCGATATTTCCATTTCTCCAGAACTTCCTTTGGAAAGGGATGACACCCCAAAGGCTCCCGCTCATTGGCATTGCCATCTTTGCGGAAAGAAGAAGCTCTATTCCGGGGAACCTGCCGAAACCGTTCAATTAGCGGGTGGAAAAATCGTCTACCTTTGCAATAAACATCGCGGGAAAATGTAAGTCGATTAAGTCAATTAAAAAACCGGCATGACCGGTTTTTTATTTGATTGATTTCGGCGTGAAGTTGCCATATACCTGCGTCAACGGAATCGTCTCAACAAAGGCCGTTGGATCTTCCTTTTTGATGATGGAGACAACGCGTTGAACCTCGTAATAAGAGACAATCATCGTGTAAACGAATTTTTCCCTGCCGGAGAAAAGGCCTTTGCCTTTCGAAACCGTAACCCCGTGCGGGACGCAGTCGATGAGGATATCGCCTATATTCTCGTTTTCGGTCGTGATGGTAAGCTTCACTTTTTTGTTGCGCTTGTTGATGCCATCCACAATCAGCATCTGAACAAAGAGGTAAACGATGGAATATAGCATCTTACATATTTGCTGGTACGAAGCGTCCAAATCGCAACCCATTTGGACAAAGGAGAGGAAGGTGAACAAAACGAGATTTGTCCCGTTTATGATGAAGGAGTATTTCCCGGCCGAGGTGGAATGTTTCAAAGACATCGCATAAGCGACGATGTCTACGCCTCCGGTCGAGGTATCCATACGCATAACGATGGCGCAGGAAAGGCCGACGAAGACGCCGCCTAATACGGCACGCCCTAGCAATCCGCCACCATGAGCGGAGACATAATCGATGATTTCCTGGAGTTCAGGAATCATATTGACGTTGATGAGCTTGACGAAAATTGAAGATTCGACGACGTTGATGATGGTAAAAATGGCAAATTGGCGCCCGATTTTAAGCCATGCGACGATGATAAGAGGGATGTTGATGATGAAATAAGCGATGGAAATGGCAAGGTGCGCGTCTTTGATTTCCAAGCCGCACAAACGAAGGATCAAAACCAAGGTCTGACATAATCCAGAGACGCCTCCGGATACAATCGTATCCGAGGTACCATCGGCTTGAACGATATCGAGGAAGACCGAGAAGCCAGTGGCAAAAAGGGCAGCGGATATCGTGGAAATAAAGAAAATTCCCACCCACTTCAAAATGTTTTTGAATAGAGGATGGTCATACATCCAATTGCGGGCTTTTTCTTTGGCTCTTTTGACTCTTGTCTTTAAATGCATGGCGTCATTATAGACTATTTTTCACGCCGTTAAAGTTATATTGCGTCACTTGTCATTATAAATGACTAGTTGAAGCATATGTTCGTGGGTGGTATGATACAAACGCTCTAAATTTTTGCTATTGCTCAATTGGAGGTTTATCGATGATTATCTTAAAAGCCATTGGCGCCTTCTTCGTTAAAGTCTGGCGCTGGATCAAAGAGACCGCTTGGGTCCAACCATTGCTTATCGTCGGCGCTATCTTCGCCGTCATCTTCTCTATCCCATATATCACTGACTGGGTCAACAGTTGGGGTTATGGCGCCGCCGGCACCTTCTTCAATTCTCAGAAGCAGTCCCTCGAAGGCCAGCTTCCTTCCGGAGTCGACGGAGACGAAACCAAAGCCGACATCATCATCAACGACATTTGGGAAAACACCCAGCATGCCTATGCCGGCGAGTACGACAAAATCGACTCTTCCAAATATGGCGACAAGTTCTTCCTTATCTTCACGGCCGATGATTGTTCTGGCTGCACCACCGCTGAAGATGGCTTCGAGACTTTAGACGACGACTGGGGCGATATCTTCGTTCCTGAGGATTACAAAGATCATTCTTCCTTAACTTTCTACACCATCAACACTTCCGAAGAATCTTCCAATGACGATGATTACGAAGAACCGGCCGGATACAACGACAAGGCCTTCTATCGTTTCTTGGACAAACACATGGAATTCTTCAATGAGACCGGTTATCAATTAGAACAGGCCCCATATAAGAACAATAAGTCCATCAGCGATTCTTCCTACGAGAATTATTCCACCCCGAAATTCGCCGACTTCTCCGCTCCGACCATCTTATTGGTCGACTATACCGCAGCCGCCCAGGCTCAGAATAGAGCGGGTGTCTCCGAGATTCTCTTCGGAGTCTCTGGCTCCACCGAAGTTGAAGTCGCTAAGGAACTCTTGAGAATGTGGGATCACACCACTTCGAGAACTGACAATCCATTCTCCGCTTCCTACATCGCTTAATAGATAACAAAACCCTCGCGTATGTGCGGGGGTTTCTTTTTTTATTCGTTGTGGCTCCTATGTATTTTCGTTGCACTAATTTTGTATTTGGTGATTCAGAGATTTATGAAATCCAATCTTATCGCAAGGACTATCCTGCCAAAGTTATCATCGCGACCATCAAAAAGTACTTTCAAAGCAAAGGCAGGAATCCGAAATGAGAGGATCCGAAAAGAAAGTCTTTGATACCTTGGAGCTGCTCGCTGATGAAAATTAGATTGAATTATCGATGACGGGCCACCATCAATTTGGTTTTCCCGTATCTCTTTTCCTTTGAATAGATATAAGAAGGGTTGTCGAAGGGAGGTTTATCTCCCTCGTATTCGAGGACGATCATTCCATTCGGCTTTAGTAGCCCTCTCTCGTTAATAATCCTCAAAGCCTCTCTATAAGCCTCGTGGTCGGCATAAGGAGGATCGATGAAGATAATGTCATAAGTGGAATTTATTCCTTTGAGGAATTCGATGGAATCCTTAAAGAAAACATGGCCATTAGGTTCTTTTAAATCAGCAAGGTTCTTTTTAATCGCGTCAACGCAGTCGGGATTACGTTCAACAAAGTCGCAGGAAGCCGCTCCATTAGAAAGGAATTCGATGCCGACGGAGCCGGAACCGCCGAACAAATCCAAGCATTCGGCGTTTATGACATACTCCCTCGTCATATTCCCGATAGCCTCCCTCACAATCGATTTGGAAGGAACTAGCAAGCATGCGGGAACGAACAAGTTCCTTGATCTATATTTCCCAGAGGTGACCTTAATCATTCTCATTGTCCCCTTTGATGATCTTGGAACGATATGGGCCAAAGATGATGTCATCGACATCCATATATAAATCTCTGACTTTGATGTAAGCCTCGTTGTATTCTTGCACCAACGGATGGAGATCGATGTTCAATTTCGCCTCATGGAGGGCCTTTTTGGTTTTCTCGATGAGCTCCTTGTCATTTAAGGAAATGGCTCGCGAATACTCCTCGGAGGCCAATTCCAAGCGTTTGGAAAGATGCAAAACCTCTTCGGATTCCATCATCTTATTTTCTTTCGCTTTCATATCTAAAACGCGCGGGTCTGCCTTCAAGGCGGCCCCTAAGCTTCTTATCGCGTTTTCCTGAATCAAATTCATATATTGAATTTTAAGATAATTCAAAGGGATATGCTATAATACTTTGGCTATGTTAAGAATTGTCAAAGATAACGCAAAATCATTACGCTCCCCTTCGAAACCAGTCGAACTTCCAGTTTCCAAGGAAGACCAAAACACCATCAAGGAAATGTATGAATATCTCCTTCTCTCTCAAGACGAGGAATATAGAGCCAAGAACCCGAAAGTAAGGGAAGGTGTTGGCCTTGCTGCCCCGCAAATCGGCATCAATAAGACAATGTGCGTCGTTGCCTATAAGGAAGGCGAAGAGGAAATAAAACATCTTATGATCAATCCTCATATCGTCGTTAATTCCGTTAGGAAATGTTACCTAAGAGGTGGGGAAGGATGCTTGTCGGTTGATAAAGATCATCCTGGCTACATCGTAAGAGACTACCGCATCGAAGTCGACTACATCGATGGGGTGACTTTAGAGAAGAAACATGTCAAGGCGATGGGCTTCGAAGCCATCGTCATGCAGCACGAAATCGACCACCTCAAAGGCATATTATTCTACGACCATATCGACGCAAACAATCCATATGCCCATCCGGAGAATGCCATCGAGATTTAATAAAATTATTAAAAGCGGGTTGAACACCGCTTTTTTTGTGCTATATTTTAGCCAGCAAAAAGTGATATAGGACTTTTGTCTAAAGGAGATTATTTATGGCGGGTTATGTATCGCCGACAAACATCTTTGCTCTTGGGGGCTTGGGAGAAGTCGGCAAAAACACATATTGCTTCGAAACGGAGCGTTCTTTGATTATCGTCGATGCTGGCGTTCGCTTCCCAGAGGCCAACTTACCAGGCGTTGATTATGTCATTCCTGATTATACCTATCTAAAGAATAACCGTTCCAAAGTCAAAGCCCTTTTTATCACCCACGGACACGAAGACCATATCGGCGCCATTCCTTTCTTGGTCAGAAGTTTATATATCCCTGTCATCTACGCCCCGAGATTAGCCGCTGCCTTAATCAGGCACAAATTAGCGGACGCTCGTATCAAGGAAGCTGTTAAGATCGTTGAAATCGACGAGAATTCCATCGTCAACGTGGGAGACGATTTCACCGTTTCCTTCATCAGGGTCACCCACTCCATCCCTGATGCTTTCGGCGTCGTCATCGATTCCGCGGCCGGTCGCATCGTCGATACGGGCGACTATAAGATCGATTTAACCCCGGTTGGCCCAGATATCGAGCTTATCAAATTAGCCAAGCTCGGCTACCATGGGGTCGATCTCCTTTTAAGCGATTCCACCAACGCCGAAATCGAAGGCTATACCCCTTCCGAAACGGCAGTCAGAAAAGACGTCGACAACATCTTTGATAAGGCTATGGGACGCGTCATCGTCTCCACCTTCTCTTCCAACATCAACCGTATTCAGCAGGTCGTCGAATCCGCGGTAGAACATAACCGCAAGATTTGTATCTTAGGTCGCAGCATGATCAATGTCGTCGGCATTGCCAGAGATTATGGCTATATCAAAATCCCTGATGCCAACCTCATTTCCGATGAGATGGTAAGAAACCACAAAGCTTCGGAAATCTGCATTCTTTGCACTGGCTCTCAGGGCGAGGAAATGGCGGCTTTGTCGCGCATCGCGAACGGAACGCACAAAACCATCCGCATCATGCCAGGGGATACCATTGTTTTCTCCTCCAACCCAATCCCAGGGAACGGGGCCATGGTCGACAAATTGACGAATATGCTCATCAAACAAGGCGCGGATGTCAAACAAAACGGTTTGGCTTTCTCCTTGCATTCTTCCGGCCACCCAGCCCGCCAAGAGTTAAGGCTTATGCTCAAACTCATCAACCCGAAACATTTCATGCCAGCCCACGGTGAATACCGCATGCTCAAATTGCATGGCGAATTGGCCGAAACGGTCGGCGTGAAGAAAGAGAACATCTTCATCTGCGAGAACGGCGATATCCTCACTTTGAACAACCACAAAGTCACCCGTGGGGGTCATATCCCTGCGGAAGACGTCTATATCGATGGTCGTGATTTGGATGGCGTTTCTTCCGCCATCATCAGGAGCAGGGAAACCCTCACCCACGATGGAATGGTAAGCATCATCTGCACGATCGATTCGAAGAGCAACTCCATCGTCGTCCCACCGCTTATCTATACCCGTGGTTTCGCCATCCAGGGAACGGATCATGTCAGCAGGCATATCAAAATCGAGGCTGAAGAGGCATTGAAATACGGCTTGAACGCCAAAATGCCATTGTCCGAATTGAAGACCTATATCCGCAACCAAGTCTCCAAATACATCGCCCGCAAAACCGAACGCAACCCGATGGTTTTATCCATCGTCATGAATACGGCAGGCCGCAAATAATGTTCATCTTGGCTTCCAAATCGCCCAGAAGAAAAGAAATATTAAGGGAAATCATCCCTTCTTTTGAGATTATCGTCCCTATGGTGGATGAATCTTCTTTGCTCCCCCTCTTCGAGGCAAAGGATTTAGCCAAAGAGGAATCCAAATTGAAGGTCCTATCCATCGTCAACGACCATCCTAACGACTATATCCTTTCGGCCGACACGGTCGTCATCATCGACGGGAAGCCTTTAGGCAAGCCAAAAGATGAAGATGAGGCTTTCAAGATGCTTAAGATGCAATCCGGAAAGAAAGAGGAAGTCATCACCGGCTTTGCTTTCTATGACGGGAAAGATATCGTCATCGGCGAAGATACGACCATCGTTCATTTCAATGAATTAAGCGATGAAGAAATACTATCTTACATAAGAAAATGCCAGCCTTTCGATAAAGCCGGCGCTTACGGGATACAGGACGATTTCCCTCTTATCAAAAAGATCGAGGGAAGTTATTCGAATGTCGTTGGCCTCCCTAAGGAAGCCTTGGAAAGGCTATTCGTTGAAAAGGGAATTATATAATTCTTCCGCGCCCTCTTTGATGACTAAGGTCAACTTATCGGAAGCTTGGATAAAGCCGGTGACCCCGGCTTTTTTCAAAGCCTCATGATCGACTTTGGAGAAGTCTTTGCAAGAAACGATGATCCTTGAGCCCCTAAGCTCTTTGGAGATGACGTTTTCCTTCCCTCCAAGCGCCGCGGCGCATTCCTTTTTATTAACGATTGAGACTGACTTCCTCTTACGTCTGGCCATAATCAAGAAAATGATGGCGCCGACGATGATTAAAAAGACAAAGGCCCCGATGATGGCCCAGGCATAATTTGGTAAAGTGCTTTCAAGAATAACGATGTTTTTCATATGCGTTATAATATCACATATTGAGGTCAACATTATGAGCAATGCGATTGAAATCGAATCCAAAGCCTTAGTCAGCAAAGAAGAATACGAACGTTTGCTTGTCAGATTCAAGGATTATGCGTCTTTCCAGCAGACGAATTACTACATCGACACGCCTAAGAACCATCTCCGCGTGGATGGATTAGGCCTACGAATCAGGGAGAGGGATAGTCGTTACGAGATGACCCTTAAAGCCCCTTTATCCCAAGGCTTGTTGGAAAAGACGGCCCACTTAAGAAAAGAACAATTCGACGCCTTTATGAACGATGGGGTATTCCCAGATAACGACCTCAAGAGATTCTTGACGATGCTCGATATCGATGTCGACGATCTTCGCGTTTTGGCCTCCTTGACCACCGAGAGAACCGACATTCCTTATTTGGGCGGCAAGCTCTCTTTGGACAAGAATTGCTACAACGGCCTCACCGATTACGAAATCGAGTTGGAATTCAATAACGAAGCCGATGCGGAGGCGTTACTGAAAACGCTCTTCGAAGAAGAAGGCATCCATTTCGAGTTGAACAAACGCCCGAAATCAATCAGGGCCTTAGATAGCAGAAAGTAAAAAAAAGAAGCGAGCTCATGCGGGCTCGCTTTTTGTTTCGCAGTTTTCGTAAACCGGGCACTCGATTTTCGAACAATATCCGGCAGCCAATTTCCTCGCTCTTGGAAGGAAGACGGTTATCTCCTCTTCGTTGTAGCCGGTGACCACCCTTCTATCGTCGACGATGATGGGCCTTTTTAAGACGGAAGGGTTCTCTAAGATAAAAGAGATCAATTCCGAGATTTTCATCGAATCGATATCGATTTTCCTCTCGGTGATGATTTTGCTCCTGGTGGAAATGATGTCCGTCGTCCCGTTTTCTGACTTATACAAGATCTGGATGATGTCGTTTTTAGTTAGTTTTCCGGAGAAAATATCCTTCGATTCGAAGGGGAGGTTTTGCTCCTTGAACCATTGGAGGACTTTTCGGCAGCTTGAGCAGCTTGGGGAATAATAGATCTTGACCATATCGATATATTAACACGGTTTGAAAAAGTGTCGATGACCTTTATAATCTAGGCAATGAAAAAGAAGCTTATCGCCTTGGATATCGATGGTACTTTGATTAACGGAGGTAGCCCGTTATCAGAAAGGGCTGTAGAAGTCCTTTCTAGGTTAGTGAGAGAGGGACATGAGGTCGTCTTTGCCTCTGGCCGCCCGGTCAGGGCCATCATGCCGTATTATCTTTCCATCCATTGCTCTTCCCCGATCATCGCCTATAACGGCCTTTGGAGCCACCGCCCACAAGCTTTAGGCAAAAAGCCAGGCTATGTCTTTAAAAAAGATATAGTCCAAGAAATATATGATAAGTGCAAGGATAGAATCTCTTCCTTTATGGCGGAGTCGGAAACGGTCATCTATTCTTCGAAGCACGATGATTATTTGGATATGTTTTTCCCTTATGAAGGGATGAAAGAGATAATCTCTCCGAATGTTGAACTAAAGGAAGACGTCTTGACCGTCCTTTTTTGCCCAAAGACAGAGGAAGACAACAAATATATCGAAGAATTGGTCGAATCTTACGATGGCTATGGCTACCGCCGCTGGACCAATTCCCCTTATGCCGAGATGTATCGGAAGGGAATCACCAAGGGCTTTGGCCTAGAGCTCATTCAGAAAGCCCTTAAGATCGGTAAGGATGATACGATCGCCATCGGGGATTCCGATAATGATTTCGAGATGCTTCAAAAGGCGAAATACGCCTACGCCATAAAGGGTTGCAAATCAAAAAAGCTCCTCTCCGCTTTCTTAACCACCGAGAAGGGGTTGAACGAAGATGGAGCGATCGCGACTTTAGAGAAATTATTGCTTAAATGATTATTTCCCATCAAGGGAATGGACACGAATCGAATAATTGTCTTTTTCGCTTAGCTTGCAAGCTGCCTTTATGGCTTCTTCGCGCGTCTTGTAGTTAGCGGCATAGCCCGTATCGGAGACAATCAATTGCCAATTGCCATCAACTGGGTTTATATGAATGATTTTCTCGAAATCGATTTTTTCAATCGCCTTAACGACTTCGGAAGCGGAATTGGTATTTATAAGCCCTTCATCCTTTGGCATATCGATAGGGGTTTCGTCAACCGTCTCGTCCAAGGCGGCGATTCTCCCTTTGATGCCGATGTTATGGAAGACTAATAAAAGCAAGCCGATCACCATCAAAACGACGAGGATAACGCCGACATATAAGAGGTTCGTGGCCCAATCCGTCTTCCAGGTTTCTAACTGCAAGAATTCGATAGGGGTGTATAAGACGCCGGTCGCGTTGAGGGCGAAGATGACGATGCCATAGATGCTTGGAACCAATATGGCCGTCCAGAACATCTTGTATTTGATGGCCCTCCCTTTCTCGATGAAGATGAAGGAGATGGCCGAAAGAAGGAATGGGCCAGTGATGATAAGGATAGCATATGGCGTGGTGACCAAGACTAGCAAGGATGGGTATCCGATCCCGCCTTCTGGATTGATGAGGGTTACCTTGATGATGATATAAACGATCAAGAAAGCGCTGGCGGAGGTGGTGATGAATTTCAGCCAGACCGGGAAGCCAGCAAGTTTATGCTGCTTTCTTTTTATGGCGAACATATCGGTGACGGCCATGACCAAACCGGCGATGCCCAAAGGCCAAGCCGTTTCAATCTGAGCGAAGGTCGTGGAGGTAAAGAAGGCGGTGTCGCCTTTTTTTAAGAAAATGGCGATGATAGTCCCTGTCAAAATGCATAAGAAAATCAAAGCGTTGATGATCAACGAGGCGATTTTCATGCCTTTCTTCATATCTATCCCTCCTTATCTTTTCATGCCGACAAAGTCGAGCAACTTATTAATAAGCATTTCGACCTTTATTTCAAGATTTTCATTTTTTGTGGAAATGGCTTCGGCGTAGAACTTGCACTTCGGTTCGGTGCCTGATGGTCTAACGGCAATCCAAGAGCCATCGCCTAAGACATATTTAAGAACATTCGATTTTGGGAGATCCAAGGTCTCTTTATGCGCGTCCTCATAAGTGATTGAGGAGAGCTCGCAGTCATAGATGGTGACGACTTTGGAACCACCGATTTCCTTTGGGGAGTTCTTTCTTAAACTATCCATCAACGCATTCATCTTAGATAATCCCTCAGAGCCTTCAAAGAAGATGGATATCGTCTTGGCGTGGTGATAACCGTATTTCTTTTCGAGTTCTTCGAAAGCATCGCCCAAAGTCATGCCTTTATGGTAGTAATAAAGGGCGCATTCGGAATACATTAGGATTGCTTGCAAGCCATCTTTGTCCCTAACGAACGGGCTGATTAAACAACCATAAGATTCTTCGTAACCGAACTCAAAGGTTGGACCTTCTCCTTTATCTTCGTAGTAGCCGATTCGATCCCCGATATACTTAAAACCGGTTAAGAAGGTCTCCACTCCGACTCCATAGTTACGGGCGATCTTCCTTTCTAGGTCCGAAGAGACGATGGTGTCATAGATGACCCCATTATTAGATAGCAATCCTTTGGCTTTTCTTTCCGAAAAAATGTAATCGAGCAAGACGGCCGCGGATTCATTGCCGGTCAATCTCTTGTATTCGCCGTTTCTATCTAGATAGGCTAAACCGCATCTATCTCCGTCAGGATCGGTCATAACGACCAACTTAGCCCCGACTTTCTTAGCTAATTCGATTGGTTCGACATAGGCTTTTTCTTCTTCAGGGTTTGGAGATAAGACATTGGTGAAGTCTGGGTCTGGGGTGCATTGATCCTGAACTGGCACGATTTCATATCCGAGTTCGGTAAACAAACGCATCGCGTTGACATAGGAAGTCCCGTGATTTGGGGTATAAACGATCTTGAATCCCTTCTTATCGAGATTTGGATTCAACTGAACTTTCTTAACCCCTTCGACGTATTTATCATCGATGTCTTTATCTAAGACAATGGTCTCTCCCTTAACTTTGGAAACAGGGGTAACCTGACAAGATAATTCATCAGGGAGGGCGGCGATTTTATCTAACATCGGCTGAATGGCTGCCGGGGTTAATTGGCAACCCTTTTGGTCATAGACTTTAAGGCCGTTGTATTCTTTCGGGTTATGGGAGGCCGTGATCATAACGCCCGCGATGGAATTAGTTTCCCTGACGGCAAAGGACAATTCAGGGGTTGGACGAAGGCTATCAAAGATATAGGTCTTGATGCCTTGGGTATTTAAGATATTCGCGGTCAATAAGGTGAATTCCCTCGACATATGACGGTTATCGTGAGATATAACAACGCCTCTTTCTTTCGCGTCTTTAAAGGTCTCTAAGAGATATTGTCCGAGAGCGATCATGGCTTTCCCGACCGTGAAGATGTTCATGCAGTTGGTGCCTGGCCCTAAAATGCCACGCATGCCACCGGTCCCGAATTGAATGTCGGCAAAGAAGGAAGAGTCTTTCTTTTCTTCCGACATGTTCCTAATGCTTTCTTTGTCGCTTTCGGAAACGACTGGCGAATCTAACCAGCGTTCGATGTTTCTAACTGCGTTCTCGTTCATAATCATTTCTCCGCTAATGAATCCAAGATGGTTTTCTTCCCTTCTGGAAGAGGGGCTACGAACTTCTTTTTGGACAAATGTGTGATCGGTTCGCCTATGGAACCGAAGGAAAGGCTATAGGCATGAAGGAACTGATCTTTGAGATTGAATCTCTCTTTAAAGATCTTGTTGGCTTCAAAGTCTCCGTATTTGGGATCCCCGACAATCGGATGGTTGATCGAGGCGAGATGGACTCTGATCTGATGGGTTCTGCCGGTGACTAACTCACATTCCAAAAGGGTGTATCCCTGATATTTCTTGATGACCTTATAGTTGGTTTTGGCTTCCTTCCCTCCTTTGGAGGCAGGGGCAATCGTAACCATGCCCGTATTGGAATCCTTTTTAAGTGGGGCGTTGATGCTTCCCGCTCCATTAAGTTCTCCGACCACCAAGGCGTAGTATCTTTTGTCCAATTGGTCTCTTTCCTTGAACAACCTTTCGAGTTCTTTAAGGGCTTTGTCGTTCTTCCCGAAGATGACCAAGCCCGAAGTGTTCCTATCTAGCCTATGGGCAGGGGACGGAACGAAAGACGGCTGAGAAGGATTGAATTCTCCTTTGAGATAGAGATGATCCAGCACCGCTTGGGTGAGGGTATTCCTCGTTTCGGATTTATCCCCGATGACGAGGATTCCGCTGGGCTTATTGATAAGGAGGACGTTCTTGTCCTCATAGATGATTTCGTAAGGCAATTCCTTTTTGACAGCAGGTCTTACTTTATGGAAGTCGTTAAGTTGCTCATCGGTGACGAAGATCTTCACTTCATCGCCTTCATGAACGATGAAATCTTCCTTAACCCAATGGCCGTTAACCTTGATGTCTTTCTTACGAAAGGCCTTATAAATATAGCTTAAAGGGGCCTCTGAAAGAGACTTCTTCACGAACTTTTCGATGCGTTGTCCCTCTTCCCTCTCAGTGACCTTGAAGATAACCATGCCTAAAGTATATTACTTTGCGCATTGAAAAACCAAAATAAGACACATATAATATCAAACGCTCACGGAGGAATACCCAAGTGGCTGAAGGGGCGGGCTTGGAAAGCTCGTAGTCTTCGAAAGGGGAGCTAGGGTTCAAATCCCTATTCCTCCGCCAGTTAGCAAATTAAAACGCAGCTCATCGGGCTGCGTTTTTTTATTCTCTAATCATTTTGTGTTTATCAAACGCAAAGAATTATTGTTCGAATTTAACGAAAGACAAGGCGATGTTTTTTTAACATCGAATAGCAAATATATTTACAAACAAAACACGGCATACAAAGGGACCGATTTAATTCCGTTTTCAAAACCGAAATGCTTAGTTGAAACGCGGATGGAATAGGCAGGCTCATACTTTTCGGCATAAATTTTCAGACTCCTGGCTTTAACGTTGTCCGCCGATTTCACTTTCAAAGGAATGGCCGAATCGTTTTGGCGAATGACAAAATCAACCTCGGCTTTGCCGTTCGATTCCCAATAATTCAGGCGATAACCATTGGCGGCAAGTTGCTCGGCGATATAGTTTTCAGCGAGCAATCCGCGCGCTTTATCGGAGATTTGGCTGTTTATGAGAATGTCTTGAGGAAGCGTTCCGGATTTAAAACAGAGCAAGCCGACATCGGAATAATAAATCTTGAATGAATCTATTTCTTCATACACCAATAGCGGAAGCTTCCCTTCCGTCACTTTGATATTTTCCAATACGACTCCCGAGGCTTTAAGCCATTGCAGGGACAATTCATAATCCTTTGCGCGTGCATTGCTTTTGATCACAGCGTACTGAAATTTCGTATTCTCTTTCGCAAGCTGAGATGGAAGGGTGTTAAAGATAGCAATACTACGTATGGTTTCGTTTGCTGTGGCGTATTTCGTCATGTCTGCGGCATAAGAGTTTGAAATGTTGGCCTGGACGGCACGCACGGAATCAAAATCTTCTGTTTCAAGGTAGGCTTTTACCGCTTCTGGATAACCGCCCACAATAAGATATTTCCGATATAGTTCCAAAGCAAAATTGTGATAGATGTCCGAAAGAGGTTTGCTAGAGGCGTAAGATTCCTTGATTTTTTCTATAAGGGAGTCGTTGCTTGTAGCGAACAAAAACTCTTCAAAGGTTAACGGATATAAAGTAAGCATGTCCACTTTCCCGACCGGAAAAGAAAACTCGCCACGATTTATGGCTAAACCCAATAGGCTACCGGCGGCAGCGATATGATATTCTGGTGCTTCTTCGGCAAAATACTTTAGCGAGGTAAGCGCCGCTTCCGAGGCTTGGATCTCATCGAATATGATGAGCGTTTTGTGAGGCAGTATAGTTTGCTTGGTGTAAACGGAGATCTCCTCTATGATGCGCCTTGGATTGAGATCTAAGGCAAAAATCTTGTTCAGCATTTCCGCATTGCCTTCAAAATGTAAATAAACGACGTTCTCATAATATTTTCTTCCGAAATCAAGCAAGATATACGTCTTTCCAACCTGCCTCGCTCCTTTAAGCAAAAGAGGTTTTCGATTAGGAGAATTTTTCCATTCGATGAGTTTATTTGTAATAAGACGTTTCATATAAACCCTCCTTCTTTGTCATCGTTATACACAGAAAATGTTTGCTATTCACATTTTTAAGTTCCAAAAAGTGTATGCCGAACACATTTTTAGGTTCTTAAAAGTGTTGTAGACTTACACAAAATAGAACATATGCGATGATTGCCAATAGACGTTGAAGGTATAAACGCACATATAAATATAGATTATTTCATCGATGGTAACGAATAATTTAAAGAAACGCGTCGCTCATTTATCGCATTGACGAGAAAACGAAGCGATTATCGTGTTCGAAGCGGCTCCCCATTAGGGATAGTCACTATTATTCTTTGATTATCTCTTTATGTACCTTATGACAATGAGGACAAACAAAGTCTAGATCCCCCGTCACCTCGGTGATGTTCCTATAATGAAGAAGGCTTTCGAAGGCTCTGTTCATCAAGAGGCCTTCCTTTTTTTCTTCTTCATTCTCTTTTAGAACGTAGTTGGAGATGGACGTCACATAGTAAGGCTCATTGGTCTCTGGGCATGTTTCCAAGTTGATCTCCTGCCTGCATTGGGCGCATTGATAACCGTCGCCCTTTTTAACGAGCTTGTTCCCGCAGAAAGGACAGATGGAGAACTTCTCCGTTGAATAAATCATCCCCTTTAGCAATAACTGTTGGAGACGTCTGAAGGAGTCGATGTTATTGATGGAGATAAAGGTCTCTTTCGTATCGAAATCATCGGACAATATATGAGTCTCGATATCGCTGTCCAGCTTATCCTTTCCTTTTAAGGAAGGGAGGAGATACATCTTGTATTCGAGCCCGTTTTTAAAGGTTAATTCGATGACTTTCTTATCGTTAACAACAACGTCTTTGACCTTCAATTTGTATTTCTTGAAATCAAAGGTCAGATTCAATTTGTCGAAGTCGATCCTCTTATTCTTGTTCATCGAGAAATTGAAATGCCCGATGGAGAAAATAAGCAGGTATTTGCAGAAATAGGAATATCCTAGTTCGTTCTCGGCATCATCCTTATTCTCGATGACGTCATCTTTATAGATGGATTTTAAAAAACGATAGATATTCCGATAATCCTTCTGCATCGAAAGGATGTTGGTCTTCCTTAATTTCAGCTTGCCTTTGACCTTCTTTTTGCAATTGACATAGACCGGGCGATGCAATCTGGCTGAAAGAACCTTATCGATGAAGTCTAAGCGGGAGATGAGGTTCAACGCCGTATCGACGTATTTGGAAAAGGAACGGATATGCCCCGTCTCTAATTTGCCCAAAGCAAGGTAATAGGACATATGATTCTCTCTTTCCAATAAGTCTATCTCCAACTTCTTATTGGTATAGACCATGTCCTTAAGGATGCGGGAGTAGCGTCTCGCGAAGTTAAGGGCGTAGTCCACCGCCTTAACGAAGACGAGGTTCTCATAAATCGCGTAGTTGTCTTTGTTGTTCTCGGTCAACAATTTAAGGGGTTTAATGCCATCCTCGGTTATATCGTCCCATAATTCCGAATGGGTGGAGGCGTAGGTAATCGTCCTTGGGCTTATCTTTTTAACCGCTTCTACCGAGACGATCTCCTCGACATCGATAAGATGGATGATAGGCTTGGAAAAGATCCTTTTCATCGAAGGGAGAATCCTTTCGATTTGGCCTACTTCCTTTTCGATTTCAGCGAGATTGATATCCTCGAAGGAAGAGAACAAGTTCAAAGAATGAACCGCGTAATAATCGAACTCGGGATAGGTAACATTAAAGTACTCGTTCCGAAAACGAATGGAGTCCTTATATCCCAAGGAGTCGATCATTATTAGAAGTCCTCATTCAATTTGGAGATGAATTCCGCGCATCTTAAGAGGTTGACGCTTTCGAAGGCGCGCACCAATTCCTC
The DNA here is from genome assembly GCA_963622135.1 of bacterium. Taxonomy (GTDB): domain Bacteria; phylum Bacillota_I; class Bacilli_A; order RFN20; family CAG-826; genus UBA4951. Next base: position 6,980 of record CAVFGR010000019.1, on the reverse strand, counting down.
TTTGTTCTCGATGGACTTGAATTCGAGTTTCTGAACGACCTTGGTTAGCAATATCTTCTCCAAGGCCTCATCTTCCTTGCTTTGAGGATTTTTAAAGCAAGAGCAATAAATGGAAACGAAGGATTCGATTTGATTCAAGATACGGTTGCCGAAAGAGATATTGAATGGGGCGACGATCTTCTCGACTTTCTTAACAATCGGGTTGGATTCGCAGTCGAACTTATAGGTTTCTTTCGCGTTATCGATAAGACCTTTCAAAGAAGAATAAGAAAGATACTTCTTATCGATTGGATCCTTGTAGTCTTTGATCTTTTTGGCACGCTTATTGAAATTCATCGTCATCGCACGGTCATAGACCTTATCGGAAATCTCGAAGGTGGATTCATCCCTGTTCGCGGTTCCTATAAACCAGACATTGCTAGGAATCTTTAAGATATGCCCTTCCTCAAGCTTCTTATAGTCCTTGATTTCTCCACTAACGATTGGATGGAGTTGGGTGTTCAATAAATTGATTTCCCTCTTGTCTTCTTCGTTTTCCATTAAGGAAAGGAAGTCAGAGAAATAATATTCGATACGGGAGAGGTTCATCTCATCTAAGACAATCAAGGTGATGACATCCGGGTTGAACTTCGCCTTATACAACGCTTGGGTGAACTTCTTCGGGGTGAACTTGGAGGAGAACTCATTATAGAAACCGATGAGCTCATTTTTATCCTTCCAAGAGGATTCCACCTCGATGATGTCGCATCTTCCAAATATTGCCTCGGAGAAGATCTTCGGTAAGGAGGTTTTGCCCGTTCCGGACATGCCTTGAAGGATGGATAATCTCGAAGAACCTAATCCAGCGATGAACTGGGCGATGTCTTCCTTTTGATAGGAGAGGTGCAGTCTGGAGTTCTTCGCATAGTCAACGATGAAACTGCAGACCTTATCCAAACTCGGCTTATCAAAGACGTGTTCTCCTCTTTCTTTGTTTTCGGCGTTAAACACTTCTTCCTTGGAATCGATGTCGGAGAAGGCTGGGCATGGGTCGAAGTCGTTGGTCTTTTTCTCTCCTAAGGCCGAAACAGAAGAAGTCCCTTCTCCTTCTTTGTTGATATTGACGTCGATCGCCTCCTCGTCTTCTTTGAACTTCCTGGTGTATGGCTTGAAGATGATCATAAGGACCAATAAGGCCAATCCACCGATCGCGAAGTAAACCGTCTGGCTGGAGACCTTGGCCTCATAGGAGATAGAGGCGGAGATGCCTGCCGATTCGAGAATCTTAAGGACCGTCTCGGTTTGGATGGATTGGGTGATCTCGTAATATTTGCCGAACATCGATAAGGCGATGAGCATAACAAAGGTAATCGAGGTGGTGATGAACGCGAACCTGGTGAAGTAACGGCTCTTCCTGAAGAAAAGGGAGATGGTTATCACCAACATCACGATTGCATATACGAGGATGAGATAGATAAAGAAGGCTAAGGCCTTATAGCCAGTTTCCATGTCTTGGTAGTTCTTTAAGACATCGAAACCGTTGATTTTAACGGAGTCAGTGATTCCGCCAGAGGTGTATTGAATAACCAAGATGTTGGAGAATAATGAGCCCACCAATAAGCCGATGAACAGCACGGCGAAGACGAAGGCCAATATCCTGCTTCTTAATTTGGCTTTATGTTCCTTCTTGTCCTTAACCTTCTCTATAAAAGTGATGAACCTAGAGGAGACAACGGAATTTACCATCGCAAGGACGGCGATGACCAATAATGGGATATAGGATAAGGTCGACACCTTCTCCACCGATACGGATTGAGCGTTCTTTTCGATATAGGAGATAACGACGGAGAAGGCAAAGAAGGCAATGGATAGAACAAATTCTAAATAGATAAGAGTCCTTGTCTTCTTTAATAGTTTGTTAACGTTCTTTAAATAGATGAGCGACTGAGTGAAATAGATAAGGACCAAGACATATAAGACGAAGAAGGAGGCAAAGGAGATGAGGGTCTCTAGATTTGCGGAGTCTCCTAAAGCCTTAAATAACGAGAAATAAGCCACCCCATCATAGGAGCAGACAGGGATGAAGAAGATGGATATAAGGGCCAATAAGGAGACCGCCCCCATAATAACGGAGAAAACGACGCCTTTCTTGTTATCGACAGGTTGTTCGTTATTTTCCACGTTCTTGTTCTTGGCTTCGAAGATAACGACATAGATGGACAACAATAAAGAGACGATGAATGATGAGATGGTATACGGGATGGTGATATAGGTGTTAGGGATGGATAACACCATCGCGACCAAGGAGAACATCGTGGAGATCAAAACCAAATAGCCAACGTTCTTCTTAACGGCCTCTAAGATAATAGAGATGATCGCGAAAAGGATAGATAAAGAGGCACCTATCAAAACGATGCACGCCGTCACTAAAGTGGCTGTGTCATAGAAGGAATCTATTAATGAATACAGCGCCCCTTCCGTGCTTCCTAAAAAGATATGAAGGAACGATAAGGCGATCGTGATAGGCAAAAATAAAAAGACAAAAATCTTTTTAACAATTGGTTTAGAGAACATAAGGCATCATCTCCATAATAGTATTCATATTACATAAAGTTGGAAAAATGGAAATAAATACTTTGTATTTTAGATACCCAGATCAATGGAATGGCGTGATGGGAATTCTTTGGAATATTATGCTAGTCTTAAAACAACAAGATAGAATAATTTGATAATTCTTGCATGGAGATACAGGACATTGAGTATGAAGGACAAGAAAAAGAAGAATGACATCCACGCCAATCCGAAACTCATCAAAATAATAAAGGAAGGCCAAAAGGAAGATGCCGCAGAGATGAAGAAGTATGATCCGGCGGAGGAATGGTAAGGCTGTGAAAAACGCTTTACGAATGACCTTAAGTTTACGCTGACTAAATTTCAAAAATCCGAGCCATCGCACGCGAAATTCAAATCCAATAACAAAAATTTTTCTAGAGGAGGCGAAAATAGTAGATAAATTCTATTGCACTATCGAAGTTACATTCCGTGTCGGCTTTGTTCTAACCCAATATGATTCCGACGGGAACGAACTCATTAGCGTTTCGGAGGGAATTTAATTATTTTGCTAGAATTCATGAGAAGGGGCAAATCTTGCAACGTTTAATAATGAAGTTCGCAAAAAGCTTAATTTTTACGTTAATTGTTTGATTGGTTCGCACAACGATCGCACATTTTATGTAGAGAAATTGGAAGGTGACAAAGTTCCTGCCCACATAAATGATGCTATAGAAAATTTCGATGGAAAGAAATGGAGAGGGGTCTTTCGGAAATTCACCGGCTGCATAAGTTACATATATGCCAAAAGAATAGGGACAGATGAGCTATTGTTTAATATGCGAACCTTTTTCTACGTCATTGGCATAGTCTATCTACACATATCATGGAAAGGGCTGGCGGTTAAAATAACAATCATCCCCTTTCGGCGTATTGAACCCCTTTATTTAATGATCGAAATGGTGACTGGAATCATTCGTCATTTCTTTGACTTTTCAGAGAGTTTCCAACGGAAGAAAAAATCCACTAAAAATCTATCTTTGTTTGAATACATCATTTTATTGACATCCCTCTTTGTCATATTCAAGAGTTCGGCAATTTTCCCGGCCTTTAGCCCTTCCGGATTGGACTTCAAGAGTCTGGTGACTTTTTCAATCGGATTTTCATGGATGAAATTATCGAAATTTTCCGTTTTGTTAAACTCTTCGGTCTCGCTCACAACGCCTATTTCAGTTTCGCCTTCGGCGTAATCAATTTCGTTCGAGCCATATGTGTCATCAATGTGGATGTCTCCTTCATCATCGACCCCATATCCAAACCAGTCAAAACTGTTTCTGTACTGTGCTTTAACCTTCTCATCGGTTAAATCTAGCGTCGATCCAAGCGATTCGTTCACAAAGAAATCATGAATGTAGTTGTTTAATACATCTTCTTGGAAAATGTGGTATTTATTCAAAATGGTAAAATCATTTTTGGTAATACCTACGGCTTCCAAAAACACATTTGGATCGGCGTTTTTGAAGATTTCGTTGAACGTCGTCTCTCTATATACGGAAATATATAGGAATTCAAACAGACGAGCGAGAATGTGTTTCATTACATTATCGGCATCTTCTACTGAATTTTTGTCCTTTGAATCCACAATTGGTGTTAAAGCGTTTTTAACGGCTCTTCTAAAAGAATCGCAATACCATCGTTTATAAAGCATACCCCGATATTCTTCTGGAAGGTTAGCTGCCACATTGAGATAAGCCTTAACATAATTTTCAATGGCGCCTTTAGTAGATTGAGTATATTTTATATTTTCACCAAATTGCTCCTTGATTTTATTGACGAATTTAATGCCGTCGTCCTTGCCACATTGAACCTTCTTTATAGGCGCATTAACGCCACCCTCATATCCTTTTTTGAATCCGTTGACATACCATCTAATTTGAGTATCGTTGTATTCTTTCGGACAATATTCCAAGCAATAAGTTTCAACGTATTTTTCGAATTTTTCTTGGATTTCGTCGTCGTCAAAGTCAACAAATTGTTTAGAATCTTCAAGTCCTAAGGCATAGCCTTTATCTCTGCCTTCTCTGGCGATTTTTGTCTGAAAACCATCTTCAGGGGAGGGGAGAAAGGTCTTCGTTTTTGGTTTATTGAATTTGGCATGGGCGAAAACATGCTTGATTATCTCGCTACATTCAGGATCGTTAAGCATTGACGCAATAGTCTCGTCATCACCGATTCTGGTTGTTTTTTCCGTGTCGGCAATTTTTCTAGAGAGAGGAACTCCGCTAGCATCGCCATATTCGGCGAGTTCATAAAAGACCTTGTCGGAAATCGGAGTAGACATATCGCCGTTGATAAAAATAGGAAGATACTTGACTATAAGCTTCGCAACTTGGAGCTTGGTGTAATTAGTTTCTCTCGATGTCTCTTCAGCGTATTTTAAAAGCAACGAGGCGGCTCTATCGATATTGAAATCGTACACATATCCATTTGTTTTCAAAATTTGGCCATTTTTCGTGTATGGGGTTTGGATTCTAAATATTGACTGGAAATAAGATTCTGGCGACGAGAGGTCCTTCAAAACGAATACCGAGAACCACTCCCTAACAGTAACGCCAATAGTCAGTTTGTTAACAGTTATCGCAATGCTGCCTAGTTTTCCGGTGTTGTTAGCGGCTGTAATGTTGTCCATCAGAAAATCAAAAGCTTTCGTACCGGCCCCGACTGATTTATCAGACAAATTGATTATTTGATATTTGGAAAAATAATCATCTTCTTTAAGAAGTTTGGCCATCGCCACGCACGAAGAAACGGTTGGCATAAGCCACAACGTATGTTTATTGTTTGACATCATAGCCGTGTTCGAATACGGAAATTTATCGCCAAATGCAGACCTTCCTTTGATGATCTCCAACCATTGTTTTATTTCTTCTTCATAAATGAAAACGTAGTCTTCGTTGAAATTTATATCTTTCTTCGTTTCAAAAAATTTATTCAACGAAAAATATTTGTTCCCAAGTACCTTGTCGTCCGAAAAGCAAGACGCAGTCAAATCTGCGAAAAGTTTTTTCATGTTATATCCGAAAATGGACATATCAGGAAAATGGGCATAGGCGGGATCCACCACCGATTTGTCTCTTATCGCAGCATTATCGGATGCACTCTTAGGATATTTGTTCCTTTGCTCATCAAAATAAGAATAAGTTGAAGAGGACTCGTTATTGAATTCGCCGCGTGCCAACGCTCTAAAAGGCGTGCCAGATAAGCAAATTGTTTTTTTGGTTCTGATGCCGAACTTCTTCACGACGTCTTTCGCATCCTTTAGATTTTTTTGATAATTCTTATCTAAATCTTCAAAAGTATCTTGGGTCCTTTCGTTCCAAGCTCCAAAATGGTATTCATCCAATATCACAACATCAAATTCGACGTCCTGGAGTTTTTTGATTTTTTCTTTTACCTCATTGCTGCCGCTGTCTTTACCTAAGTAGTTTTGAAGTGAAAGAAAAACGACGAATGGCTCATCGTGCGACTTCAAATCAAAATCGGACTTTTTTAGGTTAAAATCAGTAAAATATTTATATTCCGTAGCGATATGGCTTAAATCGTCTTTCCACGAAGACTCAACGGCCGGTATAAAAGTAAGGATGAGAATCTTCTTAGCATCTATTTCCTCACAATATTTATAAGTCGTGTAGGATTTGCCAAAACGCATCTTGCAGTTGAGCAAGAATCTATGACCAGTTGGATATTTTTCAAAATATCTAGTCAAATCGTCAATGACTTTCTGCTGTTCTTTTCTAGGTGTATAGACGTCCCTAATCATGTCTTTTTTTCTGCATGTTTCGAAGGCGTTGATTAATTCGTCGTCCGGGACATTCGTAAACCATTCCTGATCTTTCTCGACCAAGCCAGCACACATGTGAATGATTTTATTGTGAACATGATAGTCCTTGAAACTTTCGTTATTCGCATCGATACAAACACCCCAATAGATAACTTCTCTTTTCAATCCGTATTTATCATATTGTTCGTCACTCAAGGCAAGTTCGTGCTTTTGTTCCTGAATTCTTGATTTAATGGCGTGCCAAAACGTTTCATCTGGTCTACATTTCGCCATACCCACCTTAACGCCGTGTCCTTGAAAGGAAGGCAAAATATACATATATATAAGAATTAAATCCTGATCGGCATCGTTTCTATCGTCCAAAAAGAATTGATGAGTTTTTCCGGATATCGTAACACTGTCGGATGTATTTATTTCGATTGATTTCAAAACTTCAATCCGCATATTTAATTACCCCAAATTGTACTCTCTATAAGATTAATTTCATCCTTGTTCAAACAATATTTCTTATACAGCTTCGAATCATCCCAATCTTCATTAAAATCCAGCAGTGGAACCAGTTTAAAAACTGTTGGTGGACAGTCCTGTGTTTTTTTAAGTTGTCCTAATA
>CAVFGR010000018.1:0-118827 GCA_963622135.1 bacterium | reverse complement strand
GTGCGGGAGGCTCTCATTTAGGATTCGAACAAAATGGATTTAAATCGGTTTTTGTTAATGATATTTCTAAAGAGTGCATCGATACACTGCTTTACAACAATCCAAAAATCAAAGAAACTGCTATTGTCTCCGTTGAAGATATGACGCAAATCAATCCTAATGATTTGAGAAAGCAAATGAAGTTTAAACAAGGACAATTAGATGTTATGTTTGGGGGCATTGTTTGTAAAGGGTTCAGTTTAGCCGGTGAACGCTCTCCAAATGATCCAAGAAATATTTTTTATCATTATCAACTAGGCTTTGTTCGTGAATTTTTGCCAAAAATAAGTGTTATTGAAAATGTTCCAGGAATTATTAACGCAATGATTTTAGGTCCCAATGTCCCACAGGATGTAAGAGATGAGGTCGATAATTTATGGCAAAAGTTAGAGAACTTCAAAGGTAAAAAAGCCAATTTAACAAAACATAATGCAATAACCCCTGAAGTTGAAAGTGAGGGAAAACAATTAAGAATTGAAAAAGAAGCACTTCTTGCCAAACTTACGAAAAACAAATATCTGATTTCCGTCAAAGAAGATATTTTGGCGATTTACGAAGAACTCGGTTATAAGGTCTATATAAAAGTTTTGAACTCGGCATGGTATGGAGCGGCAACTAAAAGAGATAGAGTTATCATTGTGGCTGTAAAAGATGACATTGATATAGAATTTGAATATCCTGAAAAAATAAATAAATCTGAAAACGAATATAAAACCGTGGGTGATGCATTAAAAGAAATTGATTATTCGATTGACGACAGCGATAACATTCCTATGAATCATTCCGAAAAAACCATTGAAAGATTTAAATATGTAAAAGAAGGTGAAAACCTTGCAGAAAAAATTGATTTACTTCCAGAAGATTTGAAAATCAGCAAATTCTATTCGAGAGGAAGCACCATGAGACTAAATTCAAAAAAATGTTCACCAACTCTAGTTCCTGGGCATAGTAACTTCCCTATTCACCCCTTCGAAAATAGATGTATTACAGTAAGAGAAGCAGCAACAATAACAGGTTTCCCTTTGAACTATCATTTCATTGGTAGTCAAAGCAAGCGTTGCGAAGAAGTCGGCAACGCCGTACCACCACCCTTGTCTTATGCAATTGCAAAGCAATGCAAAAAGCTATTGCTTGAGTATTATCAAAAAACTAAAAAACGCAATTAATTCTTGAAATCTTGCAAAACAGGATAAGGACTTGGCGCATTTTGCGTCAACTCCATTCTCAAACAAGTTTGAGCGGTGGGAAACCCACACGACATATCCTGTAGAAAAAGACTACAAAAGCACGTTGGCTTGCTATATAGCCAAATGAGTCGGAAGGACGAATATCCGAACCAAATATTGGTTAAACCTCCATTCAAGTCAGTTGATTCGAAAGGAGGTTTTTAATTTATGGAGAATCGCAACGCCGACAAAAGACTAAGGGGAGTAATCTACGCTAGATACTCCTGCAACAAACAAAGGGAAGAGTCCATCGAAGGACAAATAAGAGAATGCAAGGAGTTCGCTAAGAGCAACAATATAGACGTTATCAACACCTACATTGATAGGGCGATGTCCGCCACCAACGACAACAGGCCAGAGTTCCAAAGGATGATTTCGGATTCCTATCTAAATAGGTTCGATGTCGTTCTTATATGGAAATCAGATCGTTTCTCTAGAAACAGAAAACAAGCAATCTCATATAGGGAAATCCTAAAAGAGAACAAGGTTAAATTGTTATCTGCTACTGAGCCCAATATCGATGGTCCTGCTGGCATACTATTCGAATCCATGAACGATGGGTATAACGAATACTACGTCTCAGAGATGAAGGTCAAAATGAGAAGAGGTGAAAAAGAGAACGTACTTGAGGGAAAGACAAACGGAGGTGCATCTTCTTTTGGGTATCGCCAAGAGAAATACAAGTTCTACATCATCGATGATGAGGCTAAGGTTGTCCAATATATGTTCGATATGTATGCAAACACCGACATAACCGTTAATGGTCTAACGCAGCTCCTCAAGAAGAAAGGCATGTATTCAAGAAAAGGGAAGCCATTCGCGCAAGCAACCGTTTCTCATATCCTCTCAAATAGAAAATACATTGGTGAATACAATTGGGGTGAAGTTAAAAACAACTGCGTTCCGCCAATCATAGAAAATAGCCTATTCGACAAAGTACAGAAGAAACTAAAGGACAACGGGAGAAGCCCTCAAAGATTCTTAGCGAAAGAGGACTACATCCTAACTGGCAAGCTCAGATGCGGTGTCTGTGGTTCCCTAATGATTGGCGAATCTGGTCAAAAGAACAACGGCACTAAGATTTACCGTTACTACAAATGCACGAAGAGCAAGCACGGAAAGAAATGCTCTTCCAAGGCGATTAGCAAGGATGTGATAGAAGATTACGTCTGCTTCAAGACTCTGGATTTCCTTCTAGAGCAAGTCGATGTGAATAGACTCGCCAAAGAAATCCATGACTATCAGGAATCCAAGACTCCAATGATAAAGAACATTGAATGCAGGATAGGCGAGATTACGAAGAAGATGGGCAACATCGTAAACGCCATTGAGAGCGGACTTGATCCGATTGAATTCAAGGAGCGTTACAACGACTTGAAATCACAAAGAGATGAGCTTGAGCATACATTGGATGAGGAGAAATGCCGTAATCCCATCATGTCGATAGAAGATTTGAAAAGGGTTATTACCAGATGTAAGAATATCTCTTTGAATAGTCTTGAAGAAAAGAGGATGCTCATCGATTTAATGGTAAATTCAGTAATCATCCAAACCGATGGAACAATCGATATTCTCTACAATTACAGGGAGAAGGAGCCAAAAGCTCCCTTTTCATTCCATAGTTCGACCACGCCACTAACTTGGTCCACCAAATCAAAAAATAGGGTGCGATATCGCACCCTTTTTAATACTGCTCTATCTTTTTAATGAAAGATGGCCAATCACTAACGATCTCGTGTGCATACAGTTTCTTTTGCTCTTCCAATTTGGCTGATGCTTTGTCCATGACGGCGTAAGTGATAAACCCGGCTTCATAAGAACTCTTTAACCCGGTTGGCATATCTTCGAAGACGATAGTCTCTTCAGGCTTAACACCCAATGATTCGGCGGCTCGAATATAGATTTCCGGATGATCCTTGCTCTTTCCGACATCGGCGACGTTTATCTTTACATCGAAATATTTATTCAGATCTAATCTATCTAAACTTGGTTCGAACAAATCGACCTCACCGGCGGTGGCCAAGGCAAGCTTAAGACCTTTTTGATGCAAGTATTCAAGTATTTCGCGAGATCCTTCTTTCAATGATAAGGTGTGGGCGTAAGCATCTTTAGCCATTTCCATCCACTCGCTGATCATTTGCTCATCGGTTCTATCGATACCATATTTCTCGCGAGTTATTTTGGCGGCTCCTTTGAGATTGGTGTGGGCGATATCTTCGACATAAGTTGGTGGGCAGACCTTCCCATAACGTTTGAAAAAGGCAAGGTCGATGCCGTGCCAAAGGTCGCCGCTGTCTAATAAGGTGCCATCGTAATCGAAGATCGCCGCTTTGATTTCTCTGCCGTCTATTTTCATCGGCTTAATGATAAAGAACACGGAGTGCCTATTCAAAGTATTTTATTATGTGCAATCTTTTGCATTCTTCTTAGGAAATGTGTAAAAGAGGACTGCTTTCGTGCTAATCTTTTAGTGAGGTATTTATATATGGAAATCGCCCTTATCGTTATTTCGTCTCTCGTTCTGATCGCCCTTATCGCCCTTATTGTTGTTTTAATTAAAAGAAAACCAAAAAACGATAATGGCGAAAGCAAAGAAAACGCTGCGGTTAGAGAGGCCAACATTATTAATAGTGTCTCCTCTTTAAAGAGCGAGCTTCCTTTGTTGGTCAAGAATTCGGTAACTGCCGAAATGGCCAATATCAACAAGGAATTAGGTGAAAATGGCGTTAAAAACCAACAGGCCCTTATCAATTTCCAAGACAAACTTGATAAAAAACTCGATGAAAAAATCGAATCTTTGAATAAGAAAGTTGATACAAACTTAACCGAAATCAGGGAAAAGGTAGATAAGTCTTTGAAAGATGGATTTAAGGATTCCAGCGATACGATGAACCAACTTCAAAAGGCTTTAAACGACGTCAATAAGGCCCAAGAGAACATCCAAAAATTATCCGGTGATGTTGTTTCTTTAAAACAAGTTCTCAACAACAACCAAGGCCGTGGTCGTTTTGGCGAAATCCAGTTAGAGATGCTTTTGGCGGCGATGTTCGGCGAATCCAACAAAGGTCTTCTTTACGACGTCCAATACAAATTGACCGAGAGTCTCAAACCAGACGCGGTCGTCTTCATGGACGGCGAACCTGATGGCTCTGCCATTTTATGCATCGATTCCAAGTTTGCGATACATGGCTACGATGCCTTATTCGATAGTTCGGTTGAATTGAACAACGAAGAAAAAGATGCGATGAAGAAGAACTTCAAATCCGCTCTCAAGATTCAAATCGATCAGGTTGCGAAATATGTCATTGATGGCAAAACGGTTAATACCGCCATTATGTTCATCCCTAATGATGGTATCTTTGCCTTCATCGAAAACGAATACAAAGACTTAGCGGATTACGCTCGTTCTAAAGCGGTCGTTATGACTTGCCCAACCATCATCCAGCCACTTATCGCTGCGTTAAGGGTCATCCAGAACGATTCTAGAAAGAATAAGAACCTCGCTAAGATCAATGACGCTCTCACCAGCTTAGCTAAAGATTTCAAAAATTTCGGACTAAGATGGGATTCCCTGGAAAAGACCATCGGCACTTTACAAACAAAGACCAGCAACTTCGGCACCACGGTCAGGAAGATCGACAGCAAGTTTAATAAGATATCCATCGGCAAGACCGATGACCAGATCGATATCGACGAAGACGACATCAAAGAAATCGAGGGCTAGTCATTAATTTGAATCAAACGGCGGGAATTTAATAGGTTCTCGCCTTTTTTGTTTTTAAAAAATTCACATTTTGATATTAAGTGTTAATATGTAAGCAACTTCAAAAGGAGTAACTCTATATGAAAAAATGTACCCATTGTGGGGCTGAAATGCCTGAAGAGGCCGTTTTTTGCGCGAATTGCGGAACGTCCGTCGATGAAAAGACAGAACAAAATGCTGGAAATGTCGCCGCTCCAAAGCTTGTCAAAAAGCCTATAGCCGCTCTTGTTTTGTCGATAGTCGCATTGATTGTTGGCGTTTTCTCAGCCGTTACGATGTTTGCCATAAGTGGCGAGATTCAAGGTTTAATTACATATACGATGATTCCGACCGTTGCGATGGCGGTTGTCAGTATTGCCTTGGCGTCAAGGGCCATGGCGTTTGACAAAAGCAAAATGGCAATCGCAAGTATCGTATTATCTGCTCTTGCCTTGGCCTCTATCTTGGTTACGCTATTCTTCTATAGCTTAGTCTTGCTTTTTATCGGCGCGGTTCAAGGCGGCGGAAAAGATTCGAGCAGCTCTGCTTTAAGAATGCTTATACATTTTTAGGTTCTTCTAGTTTTATTCAAAAAAGGATTCGCCGTTAATGCGAATCCTTTTATTTTGTCTCTTCCGTTGTTTTTGGGCTTTCTTCCTTTGGATGCTTTTTCCAAAAGCCATAGCCATATTTCTTTTCGAAGGCCAGCAAGAAAACGATGACCAATATTGAACAAACCAACTCGGCACCGATCAGAGAGGCCCAGATTCCATCTGCTCCCCAAATAAGTGGCATCAAGTAGACGAAGGCGACTTGGAAAATCAAGGTTCTCAAGAACGCGATGACAGCGGATATCAAACCGTTGTTTAAAGCGGTGAAATATGATGATCCAAACATCGCGATGCCCATGAAAGCGAATTGGAAGCTCGATATTCTGAAGGCGTGTTTGGTCAACGAATATAGCTCGTCGTCATAACTGAAGAACAACTTCGACAAAGGTCCGGCAAGGCCTTCGGCCAAAGCCACCATCACCAAAGCGGTACAAGCGATAAATATCAGGGATTTAGCCAAAACCGATCGCATCTCCTTTTGATTCTTTGCTCCTAAGTTGAAAGAGGTAATCGGAGAGGTGGCGACCGCAAAGCCCATAAAGACGGCGGAGAAGACTTGCAATAGATAAGCGATGACGCCATAAGCGGCGACGCCATTCTCGCCGATGAGCTTTAAAAGTTGGTGGTTATAAAGAATGGAAACAACCGACATGGCGATGTTGGTCAATAATTCCGAGGAGCCATTGCCGACAACGCGGCCCAAGGCTTTAAAGTCAGTCTTGTATTTGCACAAACGAAGCTTGGTAGGATTCTTTCTAGCAAAGTAGATGATCGGGATGATTCCGCCAACGGCTTGCGAAGCAACGGTGGCAGCCGCCGCACCATCTAAGCCCCAATCAAAGGCCCCGACGAAAATACCATCCAAAACGATATTCATGCATCCGGCCGCAATGGTGGTCAACATGCCGAATAAAGGTTTTTCGGCCGTGTTGCAAAGCCCTTGGAATTCATATTGAAGCATGGCAAAAGGCATAGCGGCGAATAACCATCTTCCATATTTGACGGCGTAGGTGTGAATTTCTCCTTCCGCGCCCATCCAAGTAGCAATCTGAGGTGAAAATATAACGCCTAAACCGCCAAGGATAGCGCCGGTGACGACAGAAGCAACCACGACCATGGTGAAAACCTCTTTGGCTTTCTGCTCCTTGCCCTCGCCAAGCAATTTGCCGATTAAGGCTGAACCACCGGCTCCATACATAAAGCCCACGCTGGTCACAATCATAATTGGCGGCCAAATAAGGTTGATGGCGGTAAAAGGAACCTTGCCAGCGTAATTAGAAATAAACAATCCATCGATAACGGTATAGATGGACATGAATACCATCATCAAAATCGACGGTAGGACAAAACGGATCAATCTTCCAAATGTGAAGTGATCGCTCAACTGAATGGGGTCTCTGCGTTTTTCCTTCATACTTTCTGGCTTCTCTAGACAATGGGCTATTCTATATGAATCAATTCTTTTAGCAAGCCTTTAAATGGCTTGTATAAAAGGAAGTCTTGGGTAAAATATGCGTGAATGAAAAACAAAGCTGAGAAAAAAGACACGAAAGCCAGACGCTTCTTTGCTCTTTTGAAAGAAAAGCTGATGACTTCCACCAACGGCATGGCCATTGGCTTGTTTGGCACGCTTATTATTGGGACCATCATTTCTTTGTTTGCTAAGATTCCTGGTGCGGAAATAATTGATACTTGGGCTGGTTACATCAAGGGCTTGATGGGGGCTGGCATTGGTCTGGGCGTTGCCCTCGCTCTTAAATACAATGGCGTTACGGTAGTGGCCGCGACTGTCGCAGGCTTTGTTGGAAATTATGCATTCTCTTGGGCAAAAGATGCCACTACCGGCAACTTTGTCGGCATTTATTCGATAAGCGATCCATTATCATGCTATATCTCAGCTTGCTTAGCGTTGCTTGCCATCAAATACATCATGAGGAAGAAGACTCCGGTCGATTTGATTCTTATCCCGCTTGTAGGGTGCGTCGTATCCATCCTTTATAGTTTCCTGCTTGCTCATTGGATTCATTACATCACCGTCGGTATCGGAGAACTCATCAAGATTTCTTTCAACGCCGTTCCGGTTTTGATGTGCATCATCATCTCGGTTTTGGTGGGTATGGCGTTGACCGCTCCTATCTCATCGGTAGCTATCTGCGTTGCCATCCAAATTGGAAATGTCCCGCTTGCGGCGGCCGCTGCTTTGATTGGCTGCTGCACCCAAATGGTCGGTTTTGCCGTCCATACGGCCAGAGACAATAAATGGGGTTCCGTGTTGGCGGTTGGTCTAGGAACCTCCATGCTTCAATTTAAAAATATCATCAGAAAGCCGCTTATTTGGGTTCCGACCATCGTTGTTTCGGCACTTCTCGGTCCTTTGGCGATGCTTTTCCCGATCGAAGGTATGACTTTCAATCAGTCGGCATTATCCGTCGGTGCCGGCATGGGTACCTCTGGCCTTGTTGGCCCACTTAACTTCTTTGGCGAATTCAACTATGACTGGAAAGTTATCTTGATGGTCATCGGATTTTGTATCATTGCCCCGGGCATTTTGGTTTTCTTGATTGACTTGCTCTTTAGAAAGCTCAAATGGTTTGAGAAGGGCGACTTCTCTCTGAAAAACGACATCAATTGACGAAAAAATTTATTAAGTGACTTATTTATTGCCTTAAAGGCCCACATTTAGTTTGTTTTTTACATCGACAAAAGATTAGACTAGTAACATGAAGAAAGAGCCAGGAAAGTTCTTAAAGGCTTTGCCTAACATCATTACTTGTGTTCGTTTGATTGCCGCTGCGGTGCTCATTCATTTAAGCGTTGAGAATCATACGATTGCTTTCTATATCATTTATGGTTGCTGCGGCTTAACCGATTTATTGGACGGCGTCATTGCCAGAGCTACCCACACCTGTTCGAAGCTTGGCTCTAGATTAGACTCTGCGGCCGACATTATTTTCTTGGGTGTCATGGCCTACAAGTTTATTCCTATCGCGGTTGAGAAACTATCTTTCGCCAACTGGATTTTAATTGGCATCCCAGCCCTTATCCATATCTTGGCTTACATCGTTTGCTTGTTTAGATTCCATAAGATGAGCACTCTTCACACTTGGGCGAACAAAATCATGTCGATGATGATCTTTGCGTTTCCATTTTCATTGCTCTTTGAAGAGCCATTGGTGTATCAAATCTATGCCTACGTCGGATCAGCTTTTGCCATTTATTCCGCCGTTGAATGTCTCTTGATTCACTGCATCGCTAAAACTTATGATCCGCGAAATCAATCTATCTGGGTGGTAAAGAAAAACGAAAGAAACCCTATGGGCAATCCAGACCTAAAGGTCAAAGAAGAAGCTGACAAACCAGACGAAGAAAAAGAGGCCGAATAACGAGCCTCTTTTTCTTTGTTTAATGGATCAAGCCAAGGACGCCCTGGCCTTCGTTGATGAGATAAAACATCGGGACGAAGACCAACGAGACGATGGTCATCAGTTTGATCAATATGTTAATCGATG
Organism: bacterium; assembly: GCA_963622135.1. Lineage (GTDB taxonomy): Bacteria > Bacillota_I > Bacilli_A > RFN20 > CAG-826 > UBA4951. The sequence goes on along the minus strand of CAVFGR010000018.1, from coordinate 109,700 downwards.
GGCCGGAAGTGTCTTTGAATGGATCGCCGACTGTGTCGCCGACAACCGCAGCCTTGTGCTCATCGGTGCCTTTCTTTCCGTTGGCTTCAAACCATTTTTTGGCATTGTCCCATGCCCCGCCCGAATTGGACATGAAGATAGCCAATAAAACACCGGTTACGAGGGAACCCGCCAACAACCCGGCAAGTCCTTCGTATCCGAGGAAGATGCCAATAATCAAAGGAACGATGATGGCTAGAACGCCAGGGACGATCATTTCCTTCAAAGAGGCTTTGGTCGAAATATCAACGCATCTCGCATAATCTGGTTTTATCTTGCCCTCAAGAACCTCTGGATTTTTGAATTGGTTACGGACCTCATCAATCATTTTATTGGCGGCTTTTCCCACGCTGGACATGGTTAAAGCGGTGAATAAGAATGGCAACATGGCCCCTATCAATAAGCCAACGATGACGAATGGGGAGGCAAGATTCAGTTTCGTCGTTATATCTACGCCGGATGTCTTGGCGTTGAAGGCAAAAATGAAAGTGACGAACAAGGCAAGAGAGGTGAGGGCTGCGCTACCGATAGCAAAGCCTTTGCCCATCGCTGCGGTGGTATTCCCAACCGAGTCTAATTCATCGGTAATTTCACGGACCGATCCATCCTGGCCACTCATTTGAGCGATGCCACCAGCGTTATCGGCGATAGGCCCATAAGCATCGACGGCGACGGTGATACCCGTGGTGCTCAACATACCGACGGCTGCCAATGCGATGCCATAGACGCCCATCGTTGGGTTGGCTGCTCCGCCAGAAACGAAGTAAGCAACTAAAATCGCGACACAAATCAAGAGGATCGGAAATAAAGTCGACATCATGCCGACGGATATACCGCCGATGATATTGGTGGCCGTTCCGGTTCCGGATTGTTTTACAATTTTCAAAACATGTCGGTGTTTGTCGGAAGTATAGATTTCGGTGACGATTCCGATTATCACGCCAACAAGCAAGCCAATGAGGACCGAACAGAAGGTTTTATAGAACTCAGCCCAACCAAAGTAGGCGACGCTTAAGGCAAAGCCCCCGACGACAACGACGGCGGAAGCAACATAGGTGCCGTTCCTTAAAGCAGCCGCTGGATCTTTTTTGCCACGAATAAACAACGAACCGATGATAGAAGCGACGATCCCCACGCCTGCTAATAGAATAGGATAGATCAGATAATAGTTATCGGTAGCGGAGCCACTGACAAGATAAGCTCCCAAAGAGACGGCGGAAATAATGGCACCGACGTAGGATTCGAATAAATCCGCTCCCATACCAGCGACGTCCCCGACGTTATCGCCCACGTTATCGGCAATGGTTGCCGGGTTTCGAGGGTCATCCTCTGGAATGCCAGCCTCAACCTTGCCGACTAAATCAGCGCCGACATCAGCAGCTTTGGTGTATATGCCGCCACCGACTCTGGAAAATAAGGCTATAGAGCTAGCGCCTAAACCAAAACCGGTAATGACATTTGACATTGAAATGGCGTCAGGTTCAGCCCATTGGAAGATGGCAAATAGAGCGGAAAGACCGCCGAGGCCCAAACCAACTACACATAAACCCATGATCGCGCCCCCTGAGAAGGCAATCTTCAAGGCTGCATTCATTCCTCCACGTTTAGCCGCTTCTGCCGTTTTTGCATTGGCGTTAGTCGCCGCTCGCATTCCGAGAAAACCAGCCAAGGCGGAAAGGATGGCGCCGCCTAAGAAACAAACGGCCGTTTGCCAATTAACGCCGAAACAAATGGCTATGAAAAGGACGACGGTAAAAATGCCTAAAGTGGCATATTCGCGTTTTAGGAATGCCATCGCCCCTTCGCGTATGTATTTTTGAATCTCGATCATCTTCGGATCGGTGAGGTCGGCCTTCTTGATACGCCCGCGAAGGACGACCAACGCATAAACTAAACCCAAAATGGAGATGCCTGTCACAATCAAAACGACAAGATTGCTTTGGAAGAAGTTTGTGAGAAGATTCATAAATTTCCCTCCTAAGTTAATGTAAGAAAGGGCTTACATAACCAAAAAATTATACTGAAGGTGAATGTGCGTTCAACCAATTTATATCATTTTTTTGAAATTAGATGGTATAGTGTAAAATGCAGGGGAATTGGTGAACCTTATTTTTCTATAAATAAGCATTCATTAAAGTTATTCTCTCGATAAAAGATAGTTATGAACGAAGAAAAGAAACAAATTATGCTAACCGGCGATCGTCCGACCGGAAGATTGCATTTAGGTCATTATGTCGGCTCATTGCGTAGTCGCGTTGAACTCCAAAACAGCGGAGCCTTTGATGAAATGTATGTGATGATTGCCGATACCCAGGCCCTTACCGATAATTTCGGTGTGCCGCAGAAAGTCAGGGACAACGTCATTGAAGTCGCCCTTGATTACCTTTCCGTCGGTCTCGATCCTTCTAAAGTTACCATCTTTGTTCAGTCTGCCGTTCCTGAGCTCTTTGAATTAACCTGTTACTTCTTGGACTTGGTCACCCTTTCAAGATTGGAAAGGAACCCAACCGTCAAAGCCGAACTGGCTACCAAAGATTTCTCTGATTCCATTCCAGCCGGATTCCTTTGCTATCCAGTTTCTCAAACAGCCGATATTGTTGCCTTCGACGCCACTATCGTTCCAGTCGGCGAAGATCAGAAACCAATGATTGAGCAGGCTCATGAAATCGTGCACAAGTTTAACTCTTTATATGGCGAGACCTTGGTCGAACCGGAAATCAAACTGCCTAAGAACGAATCCTCTAGAAGGTTGCCGGGTACGGACGGCAAGGCCAAGATGTCCAAATCTTTGGGAAATTGCATCTATCTTTCCGATGATGAGAAAACCGTCACCAAGAAAGTCATGTCAATGTTCACTGACGAAACTCATTTGAATGTTAATGATCCGGGACACACCGAAAACAACCCGGTATTCATCTATTTGGAAGCCTTTGCGACCGATGAACATTTTGCCAAGTTCTTGCCAGAATATAAAAACCTCGATGAATTAAAGGCTCATTATGAACGTGGCGGATTGGGCGATGTTACGGTCAAACGCTTCTTGGCTAATGTCCTTAACGACGTTTTAACTCCGATTAGGGCAAGACGTCATGAATATGAGAAAGATATCCCGGCTGTTTATAAGATGTTGGCGGAAGGTTCTGAAAAAGCTTCTGCGAAAGCCCATCAAACCGTGCTTCGCGTTCGCAGATCATTAGGAGTTGATTACTTCAATAATCGGAAGATGATCGAAAAGCAGGCCAAAGCCTTCAAAAAGAAACATGAGGAAGAAGAGAAACTAGCCGCTTATCTCGCTCAGCAAAAGAAATAACTAAGAGGGGCCAAACAGCCCCTTTTATTACTTGCTTATCAATACCCTATAGGGGTATATTGTACTTAGCGAGGTACTCATATGGAACATTGCCCAATGTGCGAAAGAAAAACAGCCAGAGACGAAAAAGAATTACGATCTCTCCTTAATAGATGCGCGAGAATCGAAGGACAAGTCAGAGGCATTAAGAAAATGATCGAAGACAATGTTTATTGTGTTGAGATCATCAGGCAAGTCTCGGCTGCCCAAAACGCTTTAAACTCCCTAAATAAAGAACTCATTGCCTCTCACATCCATTCCTGCGTTTATAACGACGTCAAAGATGGCTCAGAAGATTCTTTGAACGAGCTCACCGATCTCTTAGAAAAATTGATGAAATAGTATGCCAAAGAAATTCGATGTTAAGGGTATGACATGCGCTTCTTGCCAAGCTCATGTCGAACATGCCGTTTCAAAAGTCAAAGGCGTTGATTCCGTTACGGTTAATCTTTTGACGAACTCTATGGTTGTTGAAGGCAACGCTTCTGACGAGAGTATCATCAAAGCCGTTTCTAAAGCGGGTTATGCTGCTTCTTTGAATGAAGAAAATGGTAAAAAAGATAAGGACACCGCTTCAATAAAACTTATTATCCGTTTGGTTTCCTCCTTTGTTTGCTTGCTGGTTTTGATGTATTTCTCCATGGGCTGCACGATGTTCGGTTGGCCCATGCCGCAGTTATTCAAAACATATCCATATGCGATGGGAATCGTCGAAATGGGGATTGCTATCATCGTCATGGCCATCAACTGCAAATTTTTCATTTCTGGGTTCAAAAGTTTGTTCCGTTTGCACCCTAATATGGATTCCCTTGTTGCATTAGGCAGCAGCGCGGCATTTATTTATTCTTTCGTCATCATGATTTTGAGCGCGATCGCGTGCAATAATGGCGACGTAGAATTATCGATGAAATACACCCACGGCCTTTATTATGAAACCGCGGCGATGATACCTACCTTGATCACCATCGGCAAAACGTTAGAATCCATCTCCAAAGGGAAGACGACGAATGCTTTGAAAGAGTTGATGAATCTCGCTCCGAAGACCGCCACCCTTTTAAAGGATGGGGAAGAAAAGGAAGTCCTTTTAGGAGAAGTTCAAGTCAACGATGTGTTCATTCTTCGTGCGGGATCATCGGTTCCGGTAGACGGAGTAATTATCGAGGGCAGTGGTTCTTTCGATGAATCGGCTTTGACTGGCGAATCCATCCCAAACGATAAAGGTGTAGATTCCGATGTGTTCTCAGGAACGATTCTTACTTCTGGCTATGTTCTTTGCAAAGCCACGAAAGTCGGAGAAGAGACGACTCTTTCTAAAATCGTCCAAATGGTTAATGACGCGAATACCGGTAAAGCTCCAATCTCAAAGATTGCGGATAAGGTCTCATATGTCTTTGTTCCTGTGATCATGTTGATAGCCGTTCTCGTTTTGACGGCATGGCTTATTTATGGCGGAATCGTTGGTTCACCGAACTCAAATACGAGTTGGGTGGCTTTCGCTCTAGCAAGGGGCATCTCCGTTTTGGTCATAGCCTGTCCGTGTGCACTAGGATTAGCCACCCCGGTAGCCATTATGGTTTCGTCTGGCAAAGGAGCCAAGAACGGCATTCTTTTCAAAACCGCCGAATCCATTGAAGAGACAGGTAAATGCAATGTCGTTATCTTTGATAAGACGGGAACTATTACCTTGGGTATACCGACGGTCAATGTATTCAAGCCTTATATCGAAGACGAAAATCTTTTGCTGGCGGCCTGCTCATTGGAGGCTCAATCCGAGCACCCACTAGCTAAAGCCATCGTTGAATATGGTCATTTTGAGAAGTTAGAGGAAACGACCGATTACGAGACCTTGGTTGGAAATGGAATCAAGGCCGAGATAAGAGAAAAAACCTACTCAATCGGCAAATTATCGTTCATCGAAACTCGATGCGAGATTCCTAAAGCAGTCAAAAAAGAAACTGAATCATTGTCTAAAGAAGGCAATACCTGCGTCTTTTTGGAAGTCTCGGGGAAATTGGGCGCAATGTTTGCTATCGCGGACGTTGTTCGCGAAGATGCAAAAGAGGCTATAGATCAGTTAAAAGGATTGGGCGTTAAGCCAGTTATGCTTACGGGTGATAGCAAAGGCACGGCAATGTCCATCGCCTCAAAGATTGGAATAGACGAAGTTATTGCCGAAGTCTTGCCTGATCAAAAGGAAGCCGTTGTCCGTTCCTTCCAAAAAGAAGGGAAAGTCATCATGGTTGGAGACGGCATCAACGACGCCCCGGCTCTTACGAGAGCGGATGTCGGAATTGGCATTTCTTCGGGAACCGATATTGCGATCGAATCCGCCGAAGTTGTGATTACAAGGCATTCGTTAGCCTCTGTGCCGGCCGCGATTCGTTTATCTAGAAGGACTTTGCTCAATATCAAAGAAAATCTCTTCTGGGCCTTCTTTTACAATGCTGTTTGTATTCCTATCGCAGCAGGCGCTTTCTATTTCTTACTTGGATGGGCGATGAACCCAATGATAGGCGCGGGCGCTATGGCGTTATCCAGTGTCTGCGTCGTTCTCAACGCCCTACGATTGAATCTTATGAAGGTCTATAATAAGGAACATGACCATCCTATGAAAATAAAACACAAAGGAGGATCCAAAATGGAAATCGTTCTTAAAGTCGAAGGCATGATGTGTTCGCATTGCGAAGCCCACGTCAAAGAAGCTTTGGAAAAAGTCAAAGGCGTAGAATCTGCGACAGCCGATCATATCAATGATAAAGTCACCATTGTCTTATCCAAAGAAGTTAAGCGTGAAAAATTAGTCAAAGCCATAAAAGAGGCTGGCTATAAAGTAATCGAGGGATAATCTTGGATTTTTCAGGTTGGCTAAAACTCACCTTGGTTGATTACAACAACCATATTGCGACCACCTTTTTTATGGCGGGCTGTAATTTTCGTTGCCCATTTTGCCAAAATTCCGATCTTGTCCTAAGACCGAACGAAGCGCCTATCATCCCATGGGAAGAACTACGAAAGTATCTTATTAAAAGGCAAGGCATCATCGAAGGCGTTTGCATTACCGGCGGAGAACCCACTTTGATGCCCGATCTTGAAGAAAAAATAAGAGAGATTAAAGCCCTTGGCTATGACGTTAAATTGGACACGAATGGCTCCAATCCAGAAATCGTTAAGCGCCTTTTAGATGAACATTTGCTCGATTATATTGCGATGGATATCAAAAACTGCGACAAAGATTATGGAAAAACAATAGGTCTTAAAACGGTGGATATGGAAAAAATAAAGCAATCCATATCATTGATTATGAACGAGGCGCCTGATTACGAGTTCAGAACCACCATCATCGACGAGTTCCATTCGGAAGAGAATATCAAAGAAATGGCCAATCTCATTCAAGGGGCCAAACGTTTGTTCTTACAACATTACATTGATTCCGAACATTGTATTGAACACGGCTTCCATGAAGTAAGCAAAGAAAAAGCCACGCATTATATGGAAGTCCTTAATGAATTAGGGATTCCAACCAAATTACGTGGCTATTGATATTATTCGAGCGTGAAGAGATAAGAATTCGCACTTAGGGCAGCGATGGCTCCATCGGAGCAAGCGGTCGTAAGCTGGCGGATTTTTTTCTTTCTGCAATCCCCTGCGACAAATAATCCAGGGGTCTTGGTGGCCATGTTCTCATCGGCGATGAAGAAGCCTTTTTCCAAATCGGCGACATTGGAGAATCTCTCATTGTCTGGAATCTGGCCGATGCAGACGAAGACGCCAGGGTTTTGGAGGTCTAAGACATCCCCGTTTTGGGTGTCTTTGAACTGCACACCCTTGAGCTTGCCATTCTCGCCATAGAAGCGGAAGGCATTTTTGTTGTGATAGACGCTAACGTTCGGCAACTTCAATAAGGCGTTGACCAAAATCGGATCACCGAAGAACTTATCGAATAAGGTAACGACATCGACGTGGGTGGAAGTGGCTGCCAATGAAATTGCATATTGCAAAGCCGAATTGGCATCGCCGATGACGGTGACGGGCTGATCTTTGAAGAAAGCTCCGTCGCAGACGGCACAGAAAGATATGCCGTTTCCGATGTATTCTTCTTCGCCTTCAATATTCAAATGACGATGTTTGACCCCGTTTGCGATGATAACCGCTTTGGATTGGTACTCGCCATAGTTGCCTTTGACGGTGAAAATGTTGTTTTCCTTGGTGATAGATAATACTTCGTCCAATTCGTATTGAACGCCGAGGGCCTCGACCTGTTCGAAAATCTTATCGATCAGTTCGACGCCAGAGAGGGATTTTTGAGCAGGGAAGTTTTCCACTTTCGGGGAATCGGCGATTTGTCCTCCGAAATTCTCTTTCTCCAACAAGAGAACGGAACGCCCCGCTCTAAGGGCATATAGAGCGGCCGTTAAAGCGGCCGGTCCTCCGCCAACGATAATGATATCAGTCATTATTTTTTCAAAGATTCGATGTAGGCTTTGATGTTCGAAGCATTCTCATAGACTTCGAAGTTTCCGCCTTCGGTTGGGACGAGCAAGGTTGGAGCCTTGACGACGCCTAAGGCGACGGCCTCTTCTTTGTTTTCGTAAGCGTCGACATCCTTATATGAGATACCGGCTCTATCCAATAAGGTTTTGGCCATCTTGCAGTTCGGACAAGTTTTAGAAGTGAAGATGGTTAATTCGTTGATGGAAGGTCTTTTGATTTTCTCGTGCTTCTCAGCACCGACCAAAGATTCGCCAAAGACGATACCGTCATGAGATCTGGAACGATCTAAATTGTAGGTCTTGCGGTCTTTGAATTCCTGCGACTTGCCAGCATTCCAGTTTCTGACTGGCCTGTAGTAGCCGGTGATACGGGAATAGACTTCGGTGTCCCTCTTACAAATTGGGCAAGTATATACTTCGCCGGTGATATATCCATGCTCGGCACAGACCGAATAGGTTGGCGACATGGTGTAATACGGGAGTTTGTAGTTGTTGGCGATGGTTCTAACCAAACGCATGGTGGATTCCCAATCTGGGAGCTTCTCGCCCAAGAAGGTATGGAAGACGGTTCCGGATGTATATAAGGTTTGGAATCTATCTTGGATATCCAAAGCGGAGAAGATGTCATCGGTATAGCCAACTGGCAAGTGGGAGGAGTTGGTGTAATATGGGGTTTCTCCTGGCTCACCAGCGGTGATGATGTCTGGATAACGTTCACGGTCATGCTTGGCTAAACGATAGGAAGTGGATTCCGCTGGGGTGGCCTCTAAGTTGTAGAGATCGCCATATTTTTCCTGATAATCGGATAAACGGCTTCTCATATGGTTGAGGACTTCTTCGGTGAAATCTTGGGCCTCTGGATTGGTGAGATCTTTGCGAATCCAACGAGCATTCAAACAAGCTTCATTCATACCGACCAAACCAATGGTGGAGAAGTGGTTGTTGAAGGAACCTAAATAATGCTTGGTGTACGGATATAATCCCGCTTCAAGGAAGCTGGTGATGGCCTTACGTTTGACGTTCAAAGAACGGGCGGAGATGTCCATCAATTTGTCCAAGCGATCGAAGAAATCTTTCTTGTCGGTGGCCAAATAGGCGATTCGTGGCATGTTTAAGGTAACAACGCCGACGGAACCGGTGGATTCGCCAGAACCGAAGAAACCACCAGATTTTTTACGTAATTCACGCAAATCCAAACGGAGACGGCAGCACATGGATCTAACATCGGATGGCTGCATATCGGAGTTGATGTAGTTGGAGAAATATGGGGTGCCGTATTTGGCGGTCATCTCGAATAAGAGGCGGTTATTTTCAGTATCGGACCAGTCGAAATCCTTGGTGATGGAATAGGTTGGGATTGGATATTGGAATCCACGACCGTGATAGTCACCTTCAATCATGATTTCGATGAAGGCTTTGTTAATCATATCCATCTCGGCTTTGCAATCTTTGTACTTGAAGTCCATTTCTTGCCCGCCGACTATGCAGTTAAGCTCTGCCATATCGTTTGGAACGGTCCAGTCTAATGTGACGTTGGTAAATGGAGCCTGAGTACCCCAACGAGACGGAGTATTGACGCCATAGATAAAGGATTGGATGCACTGTTTAACCTGTTTGTAGGTCAAATTGTCGGCTTTGACGAATGGGGCGAGATAAGTGTCGAAGCTAGAAAATGCCTGAGCGCCGGCCCATTCATTCTGCATGATGCCCAAGAAGTTGACCATTTGGTTGCAAAGGGTCATCAAATGCTTGGCAGGTGAAGAGGTGATTTTACCAGGAACGCCGCCTAAGCCTTCTTGGATGAGTTGCTTTAAAGACCAGCCAGCGCAATAGCCGGTCAACATGGATAAATCATGGATGTGAATATCGGCGTTGCGGTGAGCGTCGGCGATTTCCTGATCATAGATTTGGCTGAGCCAATAGTTGGCGGTGACAGCGCCAGAGTTAGAAAGGATCAAACCGCCGACAGAATAAGTGACGGTGGAATTTTCTTTAACGCGCCAGTCATTGAGATTCAAATATTTATCAACGATGGAAGCGTAGTTGATTTCGGTCTTTTTCAAGTCGCGCATGCTTTGATGCAAGCGGCGGTAATTCATATAGGCTCTGGCAACATCAACATACCCAGCCTGAATCAAAACGACTTCAACGGAGTCTTGAATATCTTCGATTCCGATGATGCTGTCTTTTATTTTGCCATCGAAATTGGCGGTTGTTCTTAACGCTAACAACTCTAAAATGCCAGAATCGGTGGTTCTGTGAACTTCTTCGAATGCTTTGCCGATAGCCGTTTCGATCTTTTTGATGTCGAAATCAACGATGCTGTGGTCTCTCTTCTCTACTCTAATCATAAATCTGCCTCTAATCTTGCCTTCATTAAGGGGACAAAAAAGCATTGATCGGGCCTCTCCCGATCGCCACGAGAAGTCTCCTTTTTTGTAAGGCTAGAAAATAATAAAGGAGGAAATTTCAGTTTTAAATTACTTTGCTCAAGCAAATTTATGGAGCACCAATTCACCATTGTCATATCAAAGAAAAAATAAGGGGCTTTATACAAGATTTAGGCACCCTTTAAAAACGATTATGACTTTCAAGCATAATCAACCAAAAATAGACAGTGTATAAAATAGGTCCGCAAAGGCTAGACGCAATCGAAAAACTACTTTATTAAGGCTAAAAAGGCTAAAAAATCTCGTTTTTATTGCAAATATGCAATTCGATTACTATTATCGTTTCCCGAAGGAGAAACTTATGTCCGAAGAAAAAGTAGAAGAAAAAGTTGTCGAAGAGGAATCTGAGGCAGAAAAGAAGGCCAAAAAGAAGGCTGAGAAAAAAGCCAAGGCCAAAAAAGCTGAAAAAGAGGCCGGAAACAAAGTCAAAGGCCTTTGGGGAGAATTCAAAAAATTCATCAATCGCGGCAATGTCGTCGATATGGCCGTCGGTGTCGTTATCGGTGGTGCGTTCAGCACAATCGTTACAGCTGTCGTTAATATCTTATTGAGTGTCTGCACTTGGGGCGTCCCTGGTGGCTTAAGCGGCTTGGTCACCGTTTTGCCAGCTGCCAATGCAGCTCAAGCAGGTCTCACTGGTGTTGGACAATCTTTTGATGCCAAAGACATTATCGAAGTAACCGTTTCTTATGGAAAGGCTTTCTGCCAGCAGAGTGCTGATTTCTCGGCTACTTCCGATAATTTCTTTACAATTCAAAACCAAATGCTCGCATCCTACAAATTATACGGAAGCACCTATGTTTACAATGGCGCGGCCGTCATCAACTGGGGCGCGGTCATCAATGCCGTCATCAGCTTCTTAATCATTGCTATCGTTCTCTTCGTTATCTTGAAGATCGTCAATGGCATCAAAGCCAAAGCCATTGAAATCAACAATAAGACCAAAGAAAAAATCGAAGCGGAGATTGCTAAAAAAGAAGCAAAAGAAACTGCTGAAGAAACTGCCAAAGCTGAATAAGCAAAGTCAACATTGAAAAAGGGACTTAATGTCCCTTTTTTATTTTATCTTATCGACTATGTATTCGGCATATCGTTTCGCGACGTTTATGCCGGTATAATGCTCAAATCCTTTAATGAAGGCATTGCTATTTACTTCGCATAGGACTGGTTCGTCGTTTGGGCCGATTAAGAGGTCAACGCCGCAATAATCTAGGTTGAGGATAGATGCGGCTTTTTCTGCTGTTTTTAAATATCTATCGTTTAATTTAGCAACCTCAGCCGTTCCTCCTAATGCGATGTTCGATCTGAAGTCATTCGGATTCATTCGTTTCATTGCCCCGATAGCTTTTCCGCCAATCACAATCACACGGTAATCAACGCCTTTGGAAGATTTGATGAACTCTTGGAACAGGGTTGGAATGCCGCCATTTTCTTTCATGAATGAAACGAGTTCCTCGTGGTTGCTTATAAGAAACACTCCCGCCCCCATTGATCCATAAGAATGTTTGGCGATTAATGGGTAAGAGAAAGAATCCTCAATTACCTTCATAAATTTGGAATCATCAGAATTGAAATAATTAAGCGGGGAACCAATGGTTTTTGGCATTTTAATGCCAGAATTAGACAAAGTTATGTAGGTCAGCATTTTATCGTCGCACAGACGAATGGCTTCGTAAGGGTTAAATAAGCGATACCCCGCCTTATCTAGTAATTCTGAAAGGTATTTGTCCTTATCGAGGAACAATACGAAAGCACCTAAATTTTCTTTGACGACAATCGATCCATCAGACTCGATATAGGAAATCAAATCGGTAGTAGTTTTTAATTCCAAATCAATGTCGAATTTGACGAGTTCTTCCTTCATTCTTTCGTAGAAGTTTCTAAGCCCTTCTAAGAAGACATATCCATTTACGATGGCGGTGGCTTTTTGCATGCCAAGATTATACAAATATTGTTAATCTTATTATAGTGTCAAAATTATGGTAGAATTATGACAATATGAAAATAGAACCTATTACATTCCTACGGAATACCAATCAATTAGAAGCTGACTTGAAGAAGTATGATGAGCCGATTTATATCACTAAAAATGGCTCTGGCCACTTAGTGGTGATGACAATGAAACAGTACGAATCCATGAAAACTGGATTGATAAAGGAAAGTAACCAATTCGTTGGCGAATCTTCTTTCTCCATCAAAAAGCAAAGCGAGCCTTTGGGCTTTGTTCGAGTCAGAGCTGCCGTTCAAAACGTTCATGTGGGCTCGGTCTCCGCGAACATTAAAGAAATGAAGACCGCCATTGATCAAGCCGTGGCTGATAAAGTCCATGTTTTGGTCTTCCCTGAATTAAGTCTCACTGGCTACACCTGCGGCGACCTTTTCTTAAACGAGAAAATGCAGAAAGATGCCGCTTTAGGAACCATTGAAATGGCAAAATACACTGAGAAGCTACCAATTTTGGTGGTTTTTGGTGCTCCTTTAGCCAAAGAAAATCACCTCTATAATTGCGCGGTTGTTTGTTATAACGGCGATATCCTCGGCGTTGTGCCGAAGACTTACATTCCTAACTACAATGAATTCTATGAGAAACGCTACTTCAAAACCGGTTTTGGCAACGAAGGAACGATCGCTATAAAAAACAAAGAATATCCATTTGGTAGCAACTTAATCTTTGTTGATGAAAATTACGATAAGTTGAAGATTGGCATCGAGATTTGCGAAGATCTTTGGGTCCCTGATGCGCCAAACATCTCCTTGGCGATGGCCGGAGCGACTATGATTTTGAATCTTTCGTCTTCTAACGAAACATACGGAAAGCAAAACTATCGCAGAGATTTGGTCAAAACCACATCGTCTCGCGATATCTGTGCTTATGCCTATGCTTGTTCTGGGCGAACTGAATCAACAACCGATTTGGTTTTTTCGGGCCATAACCTGATTTGCGAAGATGGAAACGTTTTGGCTGAGACCGAATTATTCTCGGAAGAAAATGCGACCGCTGATGTCGATATGGATCGCCTTTTAGCTAAAAGACGAAAGACTGGTACATTCGACCATAAGATTGACAAAAAATATCGCTGGATTGGATTTGACTTAGCAATTGAAAAACCAAACGATCTTAAAAGGCAATTATTGCACTATCCATTCCTCCCAACTCAAGAGAATGAGAAGAAGGATTTGAAGGCTGCCAAAACCATTATTGATATGCAAGCTGTCGGCCTTTTAAAGAGGCTAGAAACCATTAGGACAAAATCGGTCTATATTGGTTTGTCTGGCGGTCTTGATTCAACGCTCGCATTGCTGGTTGCCGTCGAAGCTTTCAAACGTGCCGGATGGGATTTAAAAGGTGTTCATGCTATCACTTTGCCAGCCTTTGGAACATCCAGGAGAACCCATGATAATGCGGTTAAACTCGCTGATGCTTTAGGCGTCGATTTTGAAGAAATTAACATAAAAGACAGCGTTCTTGCTCATTTTAAAGATACAAAACACGATCCTGAAGACCATGATTTAGCTTATGAAAACGCTCAAGCTAGAATGAGAACGATGGTTCTTATGGACATCGCTAACGAACGCGGTGGCTTAATGGTTGGAACCGGAGATTTATCTGAACTTTGCTTGGGCTGGTGTACATACGGCGGCGACCATATGTCGATGTATGGTGTAAATGGATCGATTCCAAAAACCTTGGTTAGATATCTAGTTGAAGCCTATGCCGAGATGTTCCCAATTGCCGCGGAACCTTTAAATGACATTTCCGCCACTCCTATCTCTCCGGAATTGCTTCCTCCAAAAGGTGGAGAAGGCATTACTCAAGTTACGGAGGATGTAGTCGGGCCTTATGTTTTGAATGACTTTTTCATTTACTATTTTTTAACCCATGAATTTGGCCCAAGAAAAATATATTTCTTGGCTTCAGAAGCGTTTAAAGGTATATATACTCCTGACGTCATTAAAGGCTGGCTTGAAAACTTCTTCACTCGTTTCTTTAGAAACCAGTTCAAGAGAAGTTGCCTTCCTGATGGTCCAAAAATCACCGCCGCGAGTGTTTCTCCAAGAGGTGACTGGCGAATGCCGTCTGATGCGTCCGCTGAAGACTATTTAGCCGAAATCCGATCACTTTAAGGGGTATTTATGAATAAAAAGAGTCGTTTTTACGAAATACTGCGATTCGCTGTTACCGGTGTAGTCGCTACTATTGTTGATTTTGCCGTTTCCTATGTTTTGCGTTTTGCTTTTAAAAACAATTGGAATGCGGTTGATTCGGCGGGTGAATTTATAAACCCATCTCTTCATTATGTCGCAACAGGCATCTGTGTTACCGCGGGATTCCTTGTCTCGTTGGTGGTCAACTGGTTCATGTCTAAACTTTGGGTCTTCCAAAATGTTGATAAAGAAAAGAATTACAACAAAGCCAAATATGTTTGGGGCTTCATCGGCTTGTCAGTCGGTGGTTTTGCCTTAGGAACCGGTTTGATGGTCCTTGGTGAATATATTTGCGGCGCAGCTTGGGGCATTTCTTATCCTTCCAACCCATTTGATGAAAACATTTGGGGCAACTTATTCAAAACTGGCGGACTTTCCTTCTGGGCTTACTTCATTATGTTTGCTCTGAAGACCTTGATCGTCCTAATTTACAACTACCTCACTAGAAAGTTCTTTATCTTCAAGGAACCCAAGAAGGTTGAAAACGTTGAAAATAGCGAAGAACAAAAATAGTCAATTTATTAATATGAAAAAAGTAATTATCATCGGTGGCGGCGCGGCAGGAATCTATTCTGCCCTTTGTTTATTGAGTAAAGTGCCGTGTGTATCGATAGAAATTATTGAAAAAGAAAGCAAATTAGGCAAGAAATTGAGAGCCACTGGCAATGGTCACGCCAATATCCTCAACGATGTTTTGACTGAAGAAAATTACAATACATCCAATCGAAAATATTTTGACATCCTATCAAATTTCAAGGTTTCTGATTGTCTTGATCAACTGCAGAAATGGGGCATTCCCACCACAAAAGTTGGAAATCTCTATTACCCTTTGAGTTTTAATGCACCTAGTTTTGTCAATGAAATAAGTAAGAAACTTATTGAAGGCGGTGTTAAGATCTCGCTTGATACCAAAGTTTTTGGTTACTATCATGAAGGCGACAAAGTTGTTGTTGAAACTTCTTCCGGAAATAAAGAATGTGACGATTTGATCATCACTGCTGGCGGAACTTCTTCACCAAAGTTGGGAAGCGATGGTTCCTTGTTCGAAATATTGAAAGAAAAAGGTTACAAATTTTCATTGCTTGCACCAGGCTTAACCCCAATCCGCACAAAAGAAAGAATCATCAAGCCACTTGTTGGCGTTCGTCATAAAGCTTTGGTCACTCTTACCGATGGATATGGTCCAGTCCTTTATTCGGAGAACGGTGAATACCTTTACAAAAAGGATGGCCTTTCCGGAATTTGCATTATGAACATCTCAAGCAAAATCAAATGGCTTGGTGTTAGACGTCCTTTGGTTCACATTGACCTTTTCCCTAACCGAGATGTTCGCGAATATGTTTCGGAAACTCATGAAAACGAAGCGGTTCTTGAATCTTCTTTGTATTCTGAAGTCTTATATCAATCAAAATCCCGTGGCATTAGTTTCAATGAAGCGTTGCATGATTTGGTTTACTCTTACGTTGATGGATATGGCTTCGAAGATAGCCAAGTTACTATTGGCGGAATTTGTGAAGAATCGGTCAATTCCGATTTGTCTTCTTCTAAAGAAAAGCATGTTTATTTCGCTGGCGAAATTCTCAATTTTGACGGACTTTGTGGCGGTTTTAACCTCACCTGGGCCCTTGTGAGCGCGATGATCGTTTCTCGCTCTATATGAGCGAAACATTCTATGGTCATTGACTATCTTTCAAAGATAGATATAATTTTTTCGTTTCACTGCAAACATTCGTTTGAAGTTGCGGTCGTTAGGAGATTTTTATGAAGTATACCAATACCTCCAGATTGTTGAGCTTGATATTCCATGCCATCATCTTCCTTGGCTTTGGCACATTGGGTGTCTACTTTGGTTTGGCGCTTGCTACAACTTATTTGAACGAGAGCGTTGTTTTCTCGGTCAATATTCCTGAAGCTCCATACAATTTGTTCTCAGAAATCGGCATTGTCGGCTTGAGCCTTGCTACCATTTCGGCTTATGGCTTTGTTCAAGCTTATAAGTCCATTCAAAATCCAAAGGATGATGCTCCTGTCATCAAAGCTTTCAATGCTTTTATCGCTGAAGGTTTCATTGCTGGCATCTTCTGTTTAGCGAACGGCGTTATCTATTTTGACGCTATCCGTGGCGGTACCGAAAAAGGCTTAGGATTCCTCATTGCGGCGATGATCATCTTGTTCATCGGCTTAATGATTGCGACCAACATTCCTATGGTCAAACTTTATGACAATAAAGATCAGACTCCGCTTCTCTCTTCTTTGGCTATGGCGGCTGCCGTCTTCTTTGGCTGGGCAACCATCATCACTTTAGGAACTTTAATCGGCTCTTGGGCCAACAATAGCGCTAGCTCTTGGTCTCATGTTATCAATAGCCAGTTAGTTGCTTTCATGCTTGTTTATGCAGTCAATACGGTGTTGTTGGTCTTCTCTTCTTTGTTCCTCAAGAAAGGCGAAGAATTAAAGAAAAAACTTGCCGGTTATTTCACCTCCTTGACGATATTCTTAACTTCGTTATGCTTCATCGCGGACGGTGTCATTGGGCTTGTTTATGGCAACACTAGTGGAAACGTCAAGAATGTCCACCTCGAAGGCATCAATCTCGCTCTTCCAAAATCCGGCGATGCTTACGCTATTATCTGCTTGGTTGTTGGCGCTTTGTTACTTATTGGTTCCATCGTCTTCGTTGGAATGCACGGCACTGGCAAACTCAAAAAGAAAGCCAAATAAATCAATCGAAAAAAATAAAACGGATGGCTCAATTCCATCCGTTTTTTTGTTATTTAGTCGAGGTCAATATCTTCTGGATTAGGACTGTATAATTCTTTTTCAGTGATATAGACGATTTTGTCGTAGAGCGATTTGACTTCGTCATTCGGCTCTTCGTATTCGGCAATCAAACGTTCCATCGCATAATCAGGGACGATTCTGTCGCCGCTTCTTTGCTTATTCTGCTTCTTGGATATTTCTGGATCGATTTTGAAGATTACGAGAATGTGTTTGTCGAATCCTGGAGTGGCTTTCGCATAATAAGCGCGGTGGATGTTTTTTAGATTGGTGGCATCCGCAATCGCATAGACGCCATCGATTTCAGAAGCTTTGTTAAGACGATCGGTGAAAGTGATCCAAATTTCCTTTTCGTGGTCAAAGTTGTTTACGGCTCCGAAGAGTTCCAAGCGGAGCTCATCGCTGGATACAACAACGGTGTTTGGGTGTTTGGCGACAAAACGCTTGGACCAAGTTGATTTCCCGGTCCCAGGGATTGCGCTTAAGGTGATCATCGTTTTCATGAGGGTCTTTCTCCAAGATTCGAATGGCGGTTTAAAGAAAACCGAGGGATATTTTCGACTTCCAACACGCGTATGTAAACAAATTATTTAATTTGCTATAAAATATTAGGCAGGTATTTTTTATGAACAAGAACGTCGTTTTATTTACACTCACCGCTAATCCAACCCTCGCCGAGAAGGTTGCTAAGCATTTGGGAACGGAAATCTCCAAACCGGAAATCAAGAATTTCGCCGATGGAGAAGTTCTCGTTAGGCCGTTGGTTCCTGTCCGTGGCAAAACGGTTTACATCATCAATTCAACTTCCACTCCGGTGGCTGAACGTATCATGGAATTATTGGTTTTCATCAATGCTTTGAGAAATGCCAAAGCTGAAGAAATCATTCTAGTCTCTCCATATTATGGCTTTTGCCGTCAGGATAGAATCGCACGTGCGGGCGAACCTTTATCTGCCAAATTGGTAGCCGATTTATACACGAATGCCGGTGTTGACCATTTCATCACGATGGATTTGCACACCCCTCAGATTGAAGGTTTCTTCGATTGCACGGTCGACGACTTGAGCCCAACTCCTTTATTTGGCAAATACTTCAGAGAGTTCCTCAAAAAACAAAAGATCGATTATAAGGACGTTACTGTTGTTTCTCCTGATCACGGTTCATTGCACCGCGCTAGAGACCTTGCTTCTGAAATTCCTCACGCTAGCTTAGGCATTATTGACAAACGTCGCCCAGAACCGAACAAAGCGGAAGTCGTCAATGTCATCGGTAACATCAAGAATCAAGTTTGTATCATCATAGATGATATCATCGACACCGGCGGGACGATCGTTGCTTCCGCTCAGGCTCTTTATGAGATGGGCGCGAAAGATGTTATCGTGGCCGCTACTCATGGCGTTCTTTCCGATAACGCCATCGACAAGCTTAAAGAAGCCGGCATTTCGCATGTATGCATCACGGATTCCATCGAAAAAGGCGTTGAAGGGGTTGATGTCATTTCCATCAGCGAGATGATAGCGGGTCTTATCAAAGCCACCGAAGAAGGCAAAGAAGTGCCTGATTCTTGGATGAATTTCTATTGATACCCGATAAGAATAAGTCTAATATCACAAAGCCGATTCATATTGGCAACGTGTTCTATCCTCTGAACCACGTATAAAAAACAAGGAGGTCTCTTTATGGGACAAAAAAGGTTAAGTATTCGAAAGATCGCCGAGAACGCTGTTGTCGCGGCGATCTATTTTATTCTCTGTTTGTTGCTTGGAAGCCTGGCTTATGACTCCATCCAATTTAGGGTTGCCGAGCTTCTGGTTCTCTTATGTTTTTGGCGTCGAGATCTGATTATCGGCGTCACCTTAGGATGCTTTTTATCCAATATCCTATCAACTTTGGGACCATGGGACATGCTATTTGGAACTTTGCTGACCTTGCTTTCTTGCGTCTTGGTTTCATTCTCACCGAAGATGTTGGTGGCTTGCATTTGGCCGATTGCCTTCAACGCTTTCGGCGTTGCTGCTGAGCTTTATTTGCTTTTGGGTTCGCCATATTGGATCAACGTCGGCTGGGTTGCCATTGGCGAGGCCACCATTATCATGGGTTCCTATGCAATATGGATGCTTTGCTGGCGCAACAAGTTCTTTATGAGGCAACTCAATCCAAATAGGAAAGCAGAACCTAGCTGGTAATCTTGCTTTAAGGATTAAAAAGTAACTAAAATAAAAGCATGAAACGCTTTTATTACGAACTAAAACATATTGATAAGAATTCCGGCGCTAGATACGGTATTTTGCACACACCTCACGGGGATGTTGAATGCCCTATGTTCATGCCGGTTGGAACTTTGGCTACGGTCAAATGTCTTTCGCCTGAAGAAGTCAAATCTTTAGGTGCTGGTGTTGTTCTTTCTAACACCTATCATCTCCATCTTCGTCCAGGCGAAGAAATCGTCAAAAAAGCAGGAGGCCTACATGAATTCATGAAATATGATGGCCCGATGCTTACGGATTCAGGAGGCTTCCAAGTCTTCTCTTTGGCCAAACAACGCCAAATAACCGAGGACGGCGTAACCTTTAGAAATGATTTCAACGGAGATGAGGAACACTTCACTCCGGAGAAAGCCATTAAGATCGAAGAGGCTTTGGGTGCGGACATCATCATGTCTTTCGATGAGTGCATTCCTTACCCAGCCACATATGAATATGTTAAAAAGTCCACAGAGAGAACAATCCGTTGGGCTAAGCGTGGCAAAGACGCACATACGAGAGAAGATCAAGCTCTCTTTGGGATTGTCCAAGGCGGCGAATTCACCGATTTGCGCGAAATGTGTGCCAAAGAGTTGGCAGCTATGGATTTCCCAGGATATTCCATCGGCGGCACCTCCATCGGGGAACCTAAAGACGTCTGTTTCAAAATGATTGAAGATGGCATTCGCTATCTGCCAGCCGACAAACCACGTTATCTCATGGGAGTTGGCTCATTGGATTACATTTTGGGAGGCATCGAACGCGGCATCGACATGATGGACTGTGTCCTTCCGACTAGATTGGCTAGGCATGGGGCTTTGATGACTTCCACGGGGCGCGTGAACATCAAAGGGGCCGAATACAAAGAAGACTTCACCCCGCTCGACCCTGAATGCGATTGCTACACTTGCAAGAACTACACCAAAGCCTATCTCCATCATTTGGAAGTCTGCCACGAAGAGTTCGGCAAGCGTTTAAACAGCATTCACAACATCCGTTTCTTGATAAAGATTGTCGAAGGGGCCAGAAAAGCCATCCAAGAAGATAGATTTTTGGAATATGAAGCGGAAGTCTTAGAAAAGTACGGGGACTTAAGAGGCTTCTAATATGGATATCAGTTTATTTGATTTTGATTTGCCTGAAGAACTTATCGCTCAATCTCCGATGAAACAACGCGACAACTGTCGTCTTTTGGTCATCGATAGAGAAAATCATGTTTATGAGCACAAACACTTTTTTGACATCTACAACTACCTTCACGATGGGGACGTTTTAGTCAGAAACAACACCAAGGTTATCCCCGCTAGACTGATCGGCGTAAAGGATGAAACCCAAGGCAAAGTGGAGCTGCTTCTTTTAGAAGATTTGGGCAACGATACCTGGAAATGCTTGGTCGGCAAAGCAAAAAGCGTCCAAGTCGGCTCCCATTGCACCTTTGGCGAAGGAAAACTCCACGCCGAATGCGTCGAAGTCTTCGATGAAGGCATCCGCAACATGAAATTCACCTATAACGGGATTTTCTTGGAAGTGTTGGACGAACTTGGACTGATGCCGCTTCCTCCTTATATCCGCAAGCAGTGCGAAGACAAAGACGACTATCAAACGGTTTATGCCAAGGTCCCTGGAAGCGCCGCGGCCCCAACTGCCGGTTTCCATTTCACCGATGAGCTTTTCAATCGTCTAAAGGCCAAAGGGGTCACCGTCGTTGACGTCACTTTAAATATCGGCTTAGGCACCTTCCGCCCAGTCAAGGTAAATGATACCAAAGACCATGTCATGCATTCAGAAACATACGAGATGGATCAAGAAGCCGCGGATGTCCTAAACAAAGCGAAAAAAGAAGGGAGAAGGATCATCGCCATCGGCACCACTTCCGTTAGAACGTTGGAATCCATCTATCAGAAATTTGGTGAATTCCGCGCTGATAAAGATTCGACCAACATCTTCATTTCGCCAGGATACAAATATCTTGCCGTTGACTGTTTGATTACCAATTTCCATTTGCCAAAATCAACCCTTATTATGCTCGTTTCAGCCTTTATGGGGCGTAAGTGGACCTTAGAATGCTATCAAGAAGCCGTCAAAGAGAAATATAGGTTCTTCTCCTTTGGAGATGCCATGTTTATCTATGGCAAACAAAACATCAGAGACATCGATGATTGAACTACCTAAACAAAAAATAAACTACTATCTTCAATCATTGAGCGAGATAGAGAAAATTGACGCTTCTTCTGAACGTAAATCTTTGCTTATGCACGTTTGCTGCGGGCCTTGCTCTTGCTGGCCATTGCTTTTCCTTTGCCCTCATTTTGATCTCACCCTCTATTTCAACAACTCGAATATTTATCCCGAGGCTGAATTCGAAAAAAGGCTCGCTACTTTAAAAGAGCTTTTAGCCGCCATCAAACGTGATTATGGCTATGACATTAAACTTGTCGTCCGCCCCTACGATTACGCAAATTACATTAAAGATTTAGAGCCGTTCGCCAAAGAACCAGAAGGTTTCAACCGTTGCCAAATCTGCTACAAAAAGAGAATGGAAGAAGCCTATGACTACGCCGAAAAGGAAGGCTTTGACTACTTCACGACCGTTATGACCATCTCCCGCCAAAAGAACTCCCAAGTGATGAATCTAATCGGCAAAGAACTCGAAAAATCCCACCAAAAAACCAAATATTTTTACTCTGATTTCAAGAAAGATAATGGCTCGATCAAAGGAAAAGAAATCCGCGAAAAATATGGTCTCTACAACCAAATATACTGCGGGTGCGAGTACTCGCTCGTGAACCGCGGACTGACCTTAGAAGACGCAAATAAATAGATTTCAAATGCAAAGTTTGTGCGTGATGCACAATAAAAAGTTAAAAATCGATACCATCTAGCTTTTTCGGCTGCCCAAGATAACTTTTTGTCGATGATTATTATATAAATACGAAATTTTTAGTGTTTTTTCGCTTGCACTCACTTACGCGTAGGCATATAGTTTCCGTCGCTGATGCATGCGTTGAAGTGGGATGTTGCTGACACACCCATAAGCGTTGTCAAGCAATGGGGGATCTCAGGAAACTCCCATCGAGCAGAGCGTCAGAAGTCAGAAGAAATTAGGAGGAAAATTCATGGCGAACAAAGTAATCCGCGTCCGTTTGCAGGCTTACGATCATGCTATCCTCGACCAGAGTGCCGAGAAGATCATCGAAGTCGCGAAAAAGACCGGTGCCAGTGTGAAGGGCCCAATCCCTCTTCCAACTGAGAAGCAGGTGTACACCATTCTCCGCGCTACCTTCAAATACAAGGACAGCCGCGAACAGTTTGAGATTCGTACACACAAGAGATTGATCGATATCGTTAATCCGCAGAAGGAAACCGTCGAACAGTTAAGAAAGCTCGACCTTCCAAATGGCGTTGACATCGATATCAAGTTATAAGGAGGCCAACAATCATGAAATCCATCATCGGAAGAAAAATGGGCATGACTCAGGTCTTCGCCGCCGACGGAACTATGTATCCAGTCACCGTCGTCGAAGTCTTGCCAAACGTCGTCATCCAAAAGAAAACCATCGAGAAAGATGGCTATGAAGCGTTGCAGGTCGGCTACGAAGACGCCAAAGAAAAGAACGTCACTAAGCCAGAAGCCGGTATCTTCAAGAAGGCTGGCGTCAGCCCAAAACAGGGTCTCTACGAATTAAAAGGCGATGAGATCTATTCCAAAAACGTTGGCGAAGAAATCAAATGCGACATCTTCGCGAACGGCGACATCGTTGATGTCTCTGGCATGACCAAGGGTCACGGCTACAGCGGCGTCATCAAGAAATACGGCAAACACATCGGTCCTAAAGGCCATGGTTCCGGTTACCACAGACAGATTGGTACCTTAGCCAACAACGGCCGTGACAACAACCGTGTCATCCCAGGCAAGAAGATGTCTGGTCACTGGGGCCCAGAACATTGCACCATCCTCAACTTACAGGTTGTCGAGTCCAATGTCGAAAAAGGCTACCTCTTAATCAAGGGCGCCATCCCAGGTCCAAAGAAGTCTATCGTCTGCGTCCGTTCCCACGTCCTCGCTCAGTTCTCTGAGAAGAAGGTCAAGGAATTGGTTGATCAGACCAAGAAAGGAGAATAACGATTATGCCAGCAGCAAAAACCATCAAGCTTCCAGTCGTTAATCTCGCCGGCGAAGAAACCGGAAGCGTTACCTTAAGCGCCGAGGTCTTCGGCATCAAAGACGCCAATGAACAAGTCGTTCATGACGCCGTCGTCACTCAGCAGGCCAATGCCCGCCAGGCGACCGCCAAGACCAAAAAACGCCACGAAGTCAGTGGTGGTGGAAAGAAACCTTGGAGACAGAAAGGCACCGGTCGTGCCCGTGCTGGTTCCAGCCGCTCCCCAATCTGGGTTGGCGGTGGTAAGGTCTTCGGTCCAGACGGCAACCAAAATTACAAACTCGGTCAAAATAAGAAAGCGCACGCGCTTGCGTTCAAGACCGTGTTGAGCCAGAAAGTCAGCTCCAAAGGCATCATCATCGTTGATAACCTCGAGGTCAAAGAAGTCTCTACCAAGAACTTCGTCGCTAGCCTCGCTGCCATCAAAGCTGAAGGCAAGACCTTGCTCGTCGTCGATAACGACAACGAAAACCTCGTCTTGTCTGCTCGCAACATCGACGCTGTCACCGTCCGTTCCCTCAATAACGTCTCCGTTTATGACTTATTGAACACCAAGAACGTCGTCGTCAGCAAAGATGGAATCAAAGCGATTGAAGGAGGATTGAAATAATGGCCGCTAAGAAGAAAGTCGTCGAAGAAGCTAAGAAAGCCTTCGCCAGCCCAGTCGCTCACGACTATGAAGTCATCCTCACCCCAGTCATCACCGAAAAGTCCATGGTCCTCTTGCAGGATGCCAACAAAGTGACTGTCAAGGTTGGTGACTTCGCCAACAAGATCGAGATCAAGGAATCCTTCCAGCGTCTCTATCAGGTCAAAGTCGTTGACGTTAAGATCGTTAACCACAAGGCGAAAGAAAAGTCCCGCGGCAGCCGTTACACCGGCTTCGTCGGAGGCTTCAAGAAAGCGGTCATCACGATCGCTGAAGGATCGGCTATCGATCTCTTCAAGGAGTAAGGCACACCCTCGGTATCAAATCCGTAAAGAATCCACTATAGGAGAAAGAAAATGGCAACCAAATCATATCGCCCATACACTCCGAGCCGTCGCGCTATGACGACTCTCAGCTATGAGGAAATCACCAAAGCCACTCCTGAAAAAGCATTGCTCCGCCCATTAAAGCATTCCGGCGGACGCAACAACCAAGGAGTCATCACCTGCCGTCACCACGGCGGTGGCAACAAAACCCATTATCGTGTCATCGATTTCCGTCGTAATAAGGACAACATCCCAGCGACCGTCAAATCCATCGAATACGATCCAAACAGAACTTCCTTCATCGCCCTTGTCGCTTATGCTGACGGCGAGAAGAAATACATCATCGCTCCAAGCGGCATCAAAGTCGGCGACGTCTTAGTCTCCGGCAATGCCACCGACATCAAAGTCGGTAACTGCTGCGAGCTCGGCAACATCCCAGATGGTACCTTAGTCCACAACATCGAATTGATGCCAGGACGCGGTGGCCAGATGTGCCGTTCCGCTGGCACTTCCGCTCAGAAGTTAGGCGCCGATGGCAAATATGTCACCCTCCGCTTGGCTTCCGGTGAAGTCCGTAAGGTCTTAGCCGTCTGCCGCGCCACCATCGGCGTCGTCGGAAACGAAGACCACAACTTAGTCAATCTCGGCAAAGCCGGCATCAACCGCCACAAAGGTTGGAGACCAACCGTCCGTGGTAGCGCCATGAACCCTTGCGATCACCCTCACGGTGGTGGTGAAGGTAAGTGCCCTGTCGGCCGCGATGCTCCACGTACCCCATGGGGCAAGAAGAGCCAGGGCGTTAAGACCCGTAAAGTTAAGAAGAGCTCAACCCGCTTAATCGTCAGAAGACGTAACAGCGGCAAATAAGGAAAGGAGAATCTAAAATGGCACGTTCAAGCAAAAAAGGACCATTCGTGGACGAATACCTTCTTAAGAAGGTTGAAGACCTCCAGAAGTCCGGCAAGAAAGAGATCATCAAGACTTGGTCTCGCCGTTCGACGATTTATCCAGCCTTCGTCGAGCACACCTTCGCCGTCTATAACGGCAAAGAACACATCACCGTCTATGTCACTGAAGATATGGTCGGCCACAAATTAGGCGAATTCGCCCCAACCCGCAACTTCTCTGGTCACCACGGCAACAACGCCGAAGACAAAGCTGCGGCTAAGAAATAAGGAGAAGCAAAATGGCAGAAGAAAAGAAAGTCACCGCTGCTGCTCCTGAAGCTCCAGCCAAGAAGCCGGCCGCCAAAAAGCCAGCTGCTAAGAAACCAGCCGCTGAGAAGCCAGTAGCCGAAAAGGCCGCTGCCCCAGCCGAAGAGAAGAAACCAGTTGCTAAGAAAGCTCCAGCCAAAAAGCCAGCTGCGAAGAAACCAGCCAAAAAGGAAGAACCGAAGGCTGAGGTCAAACCAGTCAAGGCTCCAGTCACTGAAGCCCACTGCGTCGTTCGCGACATCCGCGTGACCCCTCGCAAATTGCGTTTGGTCTGCGACTATGTCAGAGGAATGAACGTCAATCAGGCCCTCGCTCTCTTAAAACATCTTAATAAGAGCGCGGCCATGCCTGTGTATAAGGCCATCAAGTCCGCGGCGGCCAACGCCACCAACAACTTCAATCTCGATGGAGATCTTCTCTACATCTCCGAGATTCAGGCCTCTGATGGCAAGAGAATGAAGCGCTACTTACCACGCGCCAAAGGCTCTGCCAGCCCGTTAGTGAAGAGAATGGGGTTCTTACGCCTCACCGTTAAGGAAAGGAGATAATCAATGGGACAGAAAGTTAATGCCAACGGCCTCCGTATCGGAATCAACCGTGGTTGGGAATCCAATTGGTTTGCCTCCAAGAAAGAATACGGACCTCTCCTTTGGGAAGATATCGCCATCCGCGAATATCTTGATAAGGAATTAAAGAACGCGATGGTCTCTTCCATCGAAATCGGCCGCGTCAAATCCGACAAAGGCTACAAAGTCACCGTCACCATCAAGTGCGCCCGTCCAGGTGTCGTCCTTGGCCAAGATGGTGCCAACAAAGCCAAGTTGGTCGCCGATCTCTTGAAAGTCATCAAATCCGGTTCCTTGACCTTAGATGTCGTCGAAGTCGCCAATCCTGACTTAGATGCCACCTTGATCGCCAAGTGGATCGCTTCCGAATTAGAGAATCGTCAGTCCTTCCGTTCTACCCAGAAGAAGGCCATTCAGAGAATGCGCAAAGCCGGCGCCTGCGGATGCCGCACTCAGTGCCAAGGCCGCTTAGGCGGTGCTGAAATCGCCCGCCGCGAAGGTTATAAAGAGGGCAACGTCCCACTTGAGACCTTAAGAGCCGACATCGACTACGCCCACGTTTCCGCTCATACCGCTTATGGCGATATCGGCGTGAAAGTCTGGTGCTGCCGCTCCGTCAACAAGAACGGCATCGCCGAGAATAACGAGAAAAAAGGAGGAGAGAACAATGTTGCAGCCAAAGCGCGTTAAGTATCGTCGTCCACATGGCTTGTCTTATGAAGGACATGCCAAGGGTGGCACCAACATCGACTTCGGTGAAATTGGTCTCGTCGCCATGGAAGGATGCTATCTGACCGATCGTCAGATCGAATCCGCCCGTATCGTCTTAAGCCGTTACACCAACCGTGCCGGTCAAATCTGGATCCGCGTCTTCCCGCATCTTGCCAAAACCAAGAAGCCGGCCGAAGTTCGTATGGGTTCCGGCAAAGGTTCCCCAGAAGGCTGGGTCGCCGTCGTCAAGGAAGGCGTTGTCATGTTTGAAATCGGTGGTATCGATCTCAAAGTTGCCAAAGAAGCCTTGAAGATGGCAGGCCATAAGCTTCCTATCAAAACCAAGATCGTAGTGAAAGGAGAATAAGCGATGTCTGTCAAAGAACTTAGAGAATTAAGCGTCGAAGAGCTCGATATCAAACTCGCCGCTCTCCGTCAGCAGCTCTTCGAACTCCGCCGCAAACAGGCGGTCGGACAATTAGAGCACCCAGAAGAAATCAAATCCGTCCGCAAGGAAATCGCCAAAGCCGAGACCGTCAAGAGGGAACATACCCTCCAGATCGCTCGCTAAGAAAGGAGTTAGAAAATGGAAAGAAACAATAGAACATCCTTCACCGGTGTCGTCACTGCCATCAAAAATGACAAGACCATCACCGTCACCGTTTCCACCAAGCGTAACGACCCAATCTATGCGAAGCGTGTCGGCTATGCCAAGAAATTCTATGCCCACGACGAAAACAACGAATGCCATATCGGTGATGTCGTCACCATCATGGCTTGCCGCCCAATCTCCAAAACGAAGAAATTCCGCTTGGTGAGCATCGACAAGAAGTTCGTTTCCGCCGAGGAAGCCGTTGAGGCCAAGGAGGCTGAATAAGTATGGTTCAGAATGAGACAAATCTCGTAGTCGCCGATAACTCCGGCGCTCGTACCGTCCGCGTCTTCCGTCAGTTCGCCGGAAACCGCGTTAAGTTCTCCAGCCTCGGAGACGTCGTCATGTGCGCCGTCAAAGATGCCTCTCCTTCCGGCAAGGTCAAAAAAGGCCAAGTCGTCAAAGGCGTCATCGTCCGCACCAAGAAGCCAGTCCAGAGAAAGGACGGCTCCACCATCGCTTTCGATGATAACGCTCTCGTCATCATCGACAATGATGGCAACCCAGTTGGCACCCGTGTCTTCGGACCGGTCGCCCGTGAATTGAGAGATAAGGGATATATGAAAATTGTCTCCCTTGCCATTGAAGTCTTATAAGGAGGAAAGATTATGAATATCAAAAAAGGCGATAAAGTAATCGTTCTCTCCGGAGACGATAAGGGCAAGACCGGCGTTGTCCAGAAGGTCTACCCAGAACTCAATAAGGTTGTCGTTGAGGGCGTCAATGTCCACAAAAAGCACAACAAGCCGAATCAGCAGACCCAAGAAGGCAGCATCCTCGACATCTATGTCCCAATCGATGCTTCCAAGGTCGCGTTGATCGACCCAAAAACCAAGAAAGCCACCCGCGTCCATAAAAAGGTCGTTAATGGCAAAAAGATCCGCGTCGGTGGCTCTGGTGAGAGCCTCGAGGCGAAATAAGGAGGAATGAAAGATGGCAAAAAACCGTTTAAAAGCTCGTTATGATGCCGAGATCGTTCCGGCCTTAGTGAAGCAGTTCGGCTACACTAGCGTTATGCAAGCTCCTCGCTTAGAGAAGATTGTCATCAACCTCGGTGTTGGCGAAGCCACTTCCAACGAAAAAGCCCTTGAGGATGCCGTCAAAGATTTGACCATCATCTCCGGCCAGAAACCAGTCATCACCAAAGCCAAGAAATCCATCGCGACCTTCAAGGTCCGTGAAGGACAGGCTATTGGCTGCAAGGTCACCCTCCGCGGAACTCGTATGTACGAATTCCTCGATAAGTTAGTTTCCATCTCCTTGCCACGCGTCCGCGACTTCCGCGGCGTCAGCAAGAACGCCTTCGATGGCCATGGCAACTACACCTTGGGCGTCAAGGAACAGCTCATCTTCCCTGAAATCGACTACGATAAGGTGAGCAAAATCCGCGGCATGGACATCGTCATCGTCACGACCGCCAACACCGATGAGGAAGCTTATGCTTTGCTCAACGAAATCGGCATGCCGTTTAAGAAATAAGGAGTAACCCATGGCTAAAACTAGTTTGAAAGTCAAATGCGAGCGCCCGGTTAAATTCTCTACCCGCGCTTACACCCGCTGCAAGCGCTGTGGGCGTCCACATGGCGTCATCCGTAAATTCGGATTATGCCGCATCTGCATCCGCGAACTCGCTTATAAGGGCGAGATTCCAGGAATGAAGAAAGCATCTTGGTAAGGAAAGGAGACAATAGAATTATGAACGCAGATCCAATCGCGGATATGCTCACCCGCATCCGCAACGCTAATGCTTTACGTTATGAGACTGTCTCTATGCCTTATAGCAAAATGAAGCAGGCGATCGCCGACATCCTCGTCAAAGAGGGTTTCATCGTCGCTGCCGTTTCTGAAGGCGAAGGCGTTAAGAAAACCTTAACCATCACCCTCAAATACGGCCCAACCGGCGAACGTGCCATCACTGGCTTGAAGAGAATCTCCAAACCAGGCCTCCGTGCCAACGCTCAGTGCGATAAGCTCCCACGCGTCCTCGGCGGCTTAGGCATCGCCATCATCTCCACTAGCAAAGGCTTATTGACCGACGCCGAATGCCGCAAGGCCAACGTCGGTGGCGAAGTCCTCTGCTACGTTTGGTAATAAGGAGTATCTAAGATATGAGTAGAATCGGATTGAAACCCGTCGCTCTTCCGGAGGGAGTCACTTGCACTCTCAATGAAGGGACTGCCGTCATCAAAGGTTCCAAAGGCGAAGTAAGCGTCCATCTTCCAAAGGACGTTAGCGTCTCTCTTACCGACGGTGTGTTATCTGTTAAGCCAGTTGGCGAAGATACCCCATGCACCGGCACTACCGTCGCCAACCTCTTGAACGCTGTCAAAGGCGTCACCGAAGGCTGGAAGAAGGAACTTGAAGTCGCCGGTACCGGTTATCGTTGCTCCATCAAGAACGGCAACATTGTCATGTTCTTGGGCTACAGCCACGAAATCACCGTTGCCCCAGTCGGCAAATACACCAAGATCACTTGCCCATCTGAAACCACGATCACCGTCGAAGGTTGCGATAAGCAAGAAGTTGGCCAGACCGCCGCTCTCATCTATGATTGCCATCGTCCAGATGTCTATGGCAACAAGGGCGTCCACTATAAGGGCCAGCATATGATTAAGAAAGTCGGTAAGCGCGCTGCTTCCGGCAAGAAGTAAGGAAAGGAGATAAGACATGATCAATAAAGAATCCCGCAATTCCATGAGACAGCGTCGTCACTTACGCGTCCGTGAAAAAGTGAATGGCACCGCTGAGTGCCCGCGTCTTGTCGTCTTCCGCAGCAACAAGAACATCGAAGCCCAGATCATCGACGATGTCAAAGGCCACACCTTGGTCGCTTCCTCTTCCGTCGCTCTCAAATTGAGCGATGGCGGTAACAAGGAAGGCGCTGCCAAAGTCGGTGCCGATATCGCCGCCAAGGCTTTAGCCGCTGGCATCACCAAAGTCGTCTTCGACCGCGGTGGTTACGTTTACCACGGCCGCGTCGCCGCTTTAGCCGACGCCGCCAGAGAAGGAGGACTCGTTTTCTAACGAGATAGACTTATGGAAGAAACCAAGAAAGTTGAAACGGTCGCTGAGGCCGCTGCCTCCGAAAAGAAGCCAGTTCATTCTGGCCGTCCAAACGACCGCAAGGCCGGCCCACACAAAGGTGGCCGTCCAGGTGATCGCAAAGGCGCTCGCGGCAATTTCCGCCGTGAGGAAAACGAATATCAAGATCGCGTCGTTAACATCAACCGCATCAGCCGCACTGAAAAGGGTGGCAAACACATGCGTTTCGATGCTCTCGTCGTCATCGGCGATGGCAAAGGCAAATACGGTTTTGCTCTCCGCAAATCCGGTGAAGTCCCTGATGCCGTCAAAAAGGCTTTGACCGCCGCTAAGAAGAACACCTATCAAATCAAGATCGTCAAAGGTGGCACTATCTCCCACGAGGTTATTGGCAAATTCGGCGATACCCGCGTTCTTCTCAAACCAGCCCCAGCTGGCACCGGTATCGTTGCCGGTGGCGCCGTCCGTGCCGTCTTAGAGCTCGCTGGCATCAAGAACGTTGTTTCTAAGGTCTACGGTTCCCGTACCCCAATCAACGTCATCCGCGCTACCGACGCTGGCCTCCGTTCCTTAAAGGAATACGGCAAGGTCATGGTTCTCCGTGGTTTGAAGACCCCGGAAGAAATCAAAGCTTCCCACCAAAATGGCAAGAAGCACTTCGATAAACCAGAAGGAGGCAAGTAATAATGGCTACTTCATTATCTGATATCAAAGTCGTCGAAGGCTCCAAATTCGAGCATTGGCGCAGAGGCCAAGGCGTTGGCTCCGGCAACGGAAAGACTTCCGGCAAGGGCCAAAAGGGTCAGGGTGCCCACGCCCACACCAAGAAGAACGGCTTCGAAGGTGGCCAGATGCCACTTAACCGCCGTCTTCCAAAGTTCGGCTTCCGCAACTTCACCCGCGTTGAATTCGTTCCAGTCAACGTCGACAAACTCAATGTCTTCGCCGACAATGAGGAAGTCACCCTCGAGAAATTGATCGAAAAGGGCATCGTCAAAAAGTCTGCCCAGAAGATCAAGATCTTAGGCAATGGAACCTTAGAGAAAACCTTAACCGTCAAGGCCCACGCTTTCTCCGCTTCCGCTAAAGAAGCCATCGAAGGCAAGGGTGGAAAGGCCGAGGTCCTTAAATAATGAAAAAGTTCGTCTCGATTTTTAAGAACAAAGAAATCGTGAATCGTATTTTCTTCACGATCATGATTCTTTTGATTATCCGAATCGGGGCGGCAATTCATGTTCCGGGCGTCGACGCTTCCAACATGGAAAACATGATCAATTCAGGCTCTGCCTTATCGATCATGAACCTTCTCGGAGGTGGCGCGTTAAGCAACTTCTCCGTCTTCGCGTTAGGCGTCTCGCCTTATATTACCGCCCAGATTATCGTCCAGCTGCTTTCCAAAGACGTTCTTCCTGCTTTGACTGAATTGTCCAAGCAAGGCGAATATGGCCGTAAGAAGATCGCGATGGCCACCAGATACCTCACCTTACTCTTAGGTGCGGTTCAGGGCTATGGCATCATCAAGACCATGGAGAACAGCGAATACATCACTATTACATTGCAGACCAACTTCTGGACCTACGCCTATATCGTCACCGTCTTATTGGCGGGCGCCATGCTCACCATGTGGCTCGGTGACCAAATCACTGAAAAAGGCTTGGGTAACGGTATATCTGTGATCATCTTCGCCGGCTGCGTCAGATCGCTTCCGACCCAGATTACCACTGCCTGGAACAAATGGATCACGAACAATATTTCGCGCTCCAGCACCGAGATCATCCGCGGATCATTCCAGTTCGCGCTCTACATCTTGGCGATGATCCTAATCGTATCCTTCGTCGTCTTCATCGAACTTAGCCGAAGAAAGATACCAGTACAGCACGCCAACAAATCCGGCAGTGCCTCTATGGCCCGCGCTTCCTTCCTTCCTATCAAGGTCAACAGCGCCGGCGTTATTCCAGTCATCTTCGCCTCCTCCATCATGGCGGCCCCGCAAGTCATCGCGTCGTTTATCTCCACTGAGGCTTCCCAAGCCAAGTGGTTGAACATCTTCAACTACAACGAGACATTCACGATGCCATGGTTCAACGGGAACACCTGGGAAATGGACTGGGGCTTGGTGATATATCTCGTCTTAATCTTGGTCTTCTCGTTCTTCTATTCCCAAATGGAAATCGATCCAGCCAAGTTAGCCGAGAACTTCCAAAAGAGCGGTGCTTATATCCCAGGCATCCGCCCGGGCAAGGAAACCGAGAGATATGTTTCCAAGGTTCTTAACCGCGTCACCTTCATCGGTGCGTGGGCCTTAGTCATCATCGCGGCCTTGCCTATCATCCTCACCTTAACCAATGTATTTGACGGCGATACGTCGTTGTCATTGGGCGGCACGGGGTTGATCATCATCGTCGGCGTTGCCCTTGAAATCAACGCCCAAATCGATGGTTTATTAGCCGGCAAGAGCTTCGATAAAGCCAAAGAAGCTGCCGCGAAAGCGAGGTAATGATGATGAAAATCATTCTTATGGGACCCCCGGGTGCGGGCAAAGGCACTCATGCCAAGTGGATGCAGGAATATTACAACATCCCTCACATCTCCACTGGCGACATGTTCCGCGAAGCCATCGCTTCGGGTTCGGAACTTGGCAATAAAATCAAAGACGTCATCAATGCCGGTAATCTCGTTTCTGACGAGCTTACCTGCGCCTTGGTGAAAGAGAGGCTCTCTCAGCCTGACTGCGTTAACGGATACCTTCTAGATGGCTTCCCTCGCACGATTCCTCAGGCCGAGGCCCTCGATAGTATGGGCGAAGCCATTAAGCCAACCCATGTCGTCAACATCTCCTGTCCGGAAGACGTCTTGGTCTCCCGCATCGCCGGCAGACGTGTCTGCCCTAAATGCGGAGCCAGCTTCAATGTCAACACCATGAAGCCGAAAAAAGAAGGCATTTGCGATTATTGCGGGTCTTCTCTCATTCAGCGCAAGGACGACAATGAAGAAGCCTTCAAGATCAGGTTGGTGAACTATCATCAGAGCACTGCCCCACTCCTTGATTTCTACAAAGAGAAGGGCATCTTGCTCGACTTCGACGGTCAGATGGAAACATCTATCTTCACAGCCAACGTCAAGTCGGCTTTGGGAGGCAAATAATGATCGTTCTGAAGTCTCCTCGTGAGATCGCTCTCATGAGAGAAGCAGGACTCATCTGCGACGCCGTTTTTGCCAAGATGGCAGAAATGATCGTCCCAGGGATATCGACCGAAGAATTAAGCGAAGCGGCAGAGCGCGTCATGAAAGAACATGGCGGCGCCTCCGCGGAGCTTGGTTATTATGGCTACCCTGCCGCGATATGCGCCTCGGTGAATGAAGTCCTATTGCATGGCATCCCGTCCAAAAAGAAAATCCTTAGGGACGGCGATATCATCTCTATTGACATCGTGGTGAAGAAAGATGGCTATTGCGCCGACGCCTGCCGCACTTATCCAGTCGGCATCGTCCAAGAGCATGCCACCAAACTCATCAAGGTTACCGAAGAAGCTTTCTGGAATGGGGTCAAACTCATCAAAGAAGGCGTTCATCTCGGCGATGTTGAACACGCCATCCAAGTCACGGCCGAATCAAACGGCTATTCCGTCGCTCGCGAATTCACGGGACACGGAATCGGCAAAGAGATGCACGAAGACCCTTATATCCCGAACTATGGGACTCCGGGTACTGGTCCAATCTTAAAAGCCGGCATGACCTTAGCCATCGAACCGATGGTCATGGAAGGCAAACCTGCCCTCCGTACATTGCCTGATGGCTGGACGACCGTTACCAAAGACGGCAAATATTCAGCCCATTACGAAAACACCATCGTCGTCACCAAAGACGGCTACGAGGTGTTGACTATTCGCTAAAAGGAGATTCAAACATTGGCAAAAGAAGAATGTCTAGAGATCGAAGCCACGGTGTTAGAAACATTGCCTAACGCCAACTTCAAGGTGAAACTTGCCAACGGCGCGGTGGTTCAAGCCTGCGTTTCGGGCAAAATCCGTATGCACTACATACGCATTCTCCCCGGTGATAGAGTCACCGTTCAGTTCTCACCTTACGATTTAACACGCGGGCGTATTACGTTCCGATACAAAAATTAGGAGAAAAAGCATTTATGAAAGTCAGACCATCTGTCAAACCAATCTGCAATAAGTGCAGAATCATCCGCCGTCATGGCGTGGTCATGTGCATTTGCCCTAATCCAAAGCACAAACAGAGACAAGGTTAATTAAAAGGAGCAAACGAAGAATATGGCACGTATTGCAGGGGTTGATATCCCAAATGAAAAGCACGTCGTAGTCAGCCTTACCTACATCTATGGTATTGGCCCAACGACCGCTAAGAAAATTTGCGCCGCCGCCAAGGTTGACGAGAACATTCGCGTCAAGAACCTCACCGACGACCAGTTGACCGCCATCCGTAACGAAGTCGCCGAAATCAAAACCGAAGGTGACCTCCGCCGTGAAGTCGCGCTCAACATCAAGCGTTTAACCGAAATCGGTTGCTACCGCGGATTACGCCACAAACATGGCTTACCAGTCCGTGGCCAGCGCACCAAGACCAATGCGCGTACCCGTAAGGGCCGCAGAAAGACCATCGCCAACAAGAAGATGGCCACCAGATAAGGAGGGTAAAGAGAAATGGCACAAAAGAAAGCTACCAGCGCTCGCAAGAAGAAAGTCAAGCGCAACTATGTGCGTGGCGTCGCCCACATCCACTCCACCTTCAACAACACCATCGTTTCCATCACCGACCAGCAAGGCAATGTCATTGCCTGGTCTTCCGCCGGTGCTCTTGGCTACCACGGTGCTAAGAAATCCACTCCGTTCGTCGCCCAATTAGCGGGTGAAGCGGCTGGCAAGAGCGCCTATGATCAGGGCCTCCGCCAAGTCGATGTCGATATTAAGGGTGCCGGTCCAGGCCGTGAGTCTGCCGTCCGCGCTCTCGGAGTCGTCGGCCTTCAGATCTTATCCATCGTCGACACCACTCCAATCCCACATAACGGATGCCGTCCTCCGAAGAAACCAAGAGGCTAATGCCTCTCGGGGACCATTCTATCCAATCGGATAGGCAAATAACGGCAGTTATTATCTAGGAGGAAATAAAAAATAATGACTAACGAAAACGTCCAAACGATCCAACTTCCAAACCCATTCCAGGCATTCGATATCAAAGTCGAAGAAAACGATGAAGCCAACCATTACGCTCGCTTCGTCGTCGAACCTCTCGAAAGAGGCTTCGGCTTAACCATCGGCAACGCCCTTCGCCGCGTCTTGCTCTCCGCCCTCCCAGGCGCCAGCATCTTCGCCATCGAAATTGAAGGCGTCTGCCATGAATTCTCTTCCATCCACGGCGTCGAAGAAGATGTCACCGCCATCATCCTCAACCTCAAAGACTTGGTCTTGAAGATCGATGACAATGACCCGAAAGCCGTCAAGAAGATCGAAGTCGACTTCCAAGGCCCTGGCACCTTGACCGCTGGAGATCTTAATCTCCCAGCCTTAGTCAGCGTCGTCAATCCTGACTTGGAGATTGCCCATCTTAACGAAGAAGGCCATATCAAGATGAATATCTTCGCCTCCCAAGGCCGCGGATATGTCACCAACAAGGCCAATAAGATCGAGCATAAGATCGACATCGTCGGCCGCATCCCGACCGACAGCAACTATTCCCCAGTCGTGAAGGTTGCTTACGCCGTCGAGCCAACCCGTGTTGAGCACGATAGCAAATTCGACAAATTGACTCTCGAAGTCACCACCAATGGTTCCGTCAATCCTGATGAAGCCGTCGCGATGGCCGCCCAATTGCTCTTGGGCCACTTGCAGAAATTCATCTCCTTGAATGAGATCGTCAAGAACTACAAGTTGGACAAAGAAGAAGTCGTCGTCGAAGAAAACAAATTCCAGGAAATGATGATCGAAGAACTCGATTTGTCAGTCCGTTCGAACAACTGCTTAAAGCGCGCTGGCATCAGCACCGTCATGGAACTCACTCAGAAGTCCGAAGGCGAAATGATGAAAGTCCGTAACTTAGGCAAGAAATCGCTTAAAGAAGTCAAAGAGAAGTTGGCCTCCATCGGCTTGCACTTCCGTGACAGCGTAGGAGATTAATTATGGCAGCACAAGGCAGAAAGAATGTTCATGGCAAGACCGGCGTCCGCTTCAAGGCGGCTTACACCCCATCCAAAAACAAAGCCATGCTTCGCAACGTCGTGAGCGAGCTCATCGTTCATGGCCAAGTCAAGGTCACCTCTGGCGTCTCCAAGGATCTCGTTTCCTTGGCCGACAAGATGGTCACCTTAGGCAAGAAGGGTGATGTCGCGGCCCGTCGTCAGGCGGCTCGCGTCCTTCGTAACGGCATCGCCGACGAAAAAGGCAACAACGCCCTCAACAAACTCTTCAACGAAATCGCTCCGAAATTCGCCTCTCGTAACGGTGGTTACACCCATCAATACAAGCTCGGCGCCCGTCGTGGCGACAATGCCCAAGTCGTATTGGTCAGCTGGGTTGATTAGTTAAAAGATTTAACGGCCTCTTAAAGGGGCCGTTTTTCTTTTGCCTAACATGTGGTTAAATATACCCATGAAATCAATTCGTTATCCTTTGATCGCCGCGATTGCGGTGTTCGTTATTCTCTTGGGCTTTGGGTCTGTTTATGACTTACAAATCGCCCAAGCCATTTATTCCACCGGCGGGTTCGCCAGAGGATTCGGAATGGTCATGGCCGCTTTCTCCATGTACTTGGGTTATGCGATATATGCTATCTTTGCCGGAGCGATGTTCCACTCCGCTTTGAAACTCGAATGGAAGAAGTGGATTAAGGTTGTCCTTATTATCCTGTCTGTCCTTTCTTATGCCGCCTCGGTTTATTTCTCGGGCAAAGAACCATTCTCCGTCAATGGCTACAACAATAAGAGTCTTGCTTGGCTAGGCTATGTCATCGGCGTGGTCGTTAACTTCGGCTTTTCGGTCGGTGGCTGGTTCATCAGCAAAAAGATAAACGACAAAGTATTGGTCAAAGTCATCCTTATCGTCTTAGCCTGCATCGTCTTCTCCATGTTAGCGGGTCTCCAAGGTCTTAAAGCCATCTTCCATCGCCCAAGATTCAGATACTTGGTCAATGAGGAATTGATGGGCTTCACCCCGTGGTGGAAAGCCACCTCCAACTATAAAGAATTGTTAGAGAGATTCTCGGCTGAACATGCCTACATCACCAAAGAGGAATTTAAGTCCTTCCCATCTGGTCACGCGGGCGTTAGCTGCACCATCATGATGTTAGCGGCCTTCTTGCCATTATTCGGAAAGAACGTCGCCAAGTGGCAACTACCTGCCTTCATCTTTGGGTTCATCTGGTCCTTGTTGGTTTGCTTGTCTCGTATGATCGTTGGGGCTCATTACCTCTCCGACGTCTCGATGGGCTGCATTATCAATCTCTTATGCTTCTTCGTTGGGAACGAATCGATGATAAGAAGCAAAAAGATCCAACCGTCTTTGGAAGAATTATCCGCCAGATAAAACATAGGCCCTTCGTTGGAAGGGCTTTTTATTTACGAAATAAAAGGGACTGGCTTAATATATAGCCATGTTAAAAGCGATCTTTTTTGATTTAGATGGTACATTGCTTGATACCATCAACGACATCAAGGATGCCGTAAATGACTCTCTTAAGGCTTCT
Source organism: bacterium (assembly GCA_963622135.1). Lineage (GTDB taxonomy): Bacteria > Bacillota_I > Bacilli_A > RFN20 > CAG-826 > UBA4951. The sequence continues at coordinate 71,119 of CAVFGR010000018.1, read as the reverse complement.
GGGCTTGATTTGGCTTACGAACGGAAAGATATTCTAAACTTCATTGGAAACGGCGCAGACGCCCTAATGCACAAAGCGTTGGGCCAATTAGACAACGAGGATAACTTCAAAACCCTCAAAAGCCATTACCTTCCGACCTATGAGGCCTATCAAAGAAGGAATACCTATCCATTCGCTGGATGCGAGGAATCCCTTAAATACCTCGAAGGAAAATATCAATTATTCATCTGCACGAACAAGCCAGACAAATTAGCCAAGCAGATCATTGCCAAGGTCTTGCCGAGCATTCATTTCGTTTCCATCGATGGCCAAAAGGATGGAATCGCTCCAAAACCAAACCCCGCCATCATCTTGAATGCGATGGCCAAATATGATTTAAAGCCAGAGGAATGCATGATGATCGGCGATTCCTACCCTGATGCGATGACGGGCAAGAACGCGAACATCAAAGTCGGCCTTTGCTTATATGGTTATGGCAAATACGACAAGGAACTTCTTTCTTTGGCGGATATGACGTTCGATGATCCGAAAGATTGGATGAGGTTATAAAGATGCGTTTATTTGTTTTTGATATAGATGGGACTTTGATGCCAAAAGGGAAGATGGAAATCTCCCCAATCGACATCGCTTCAATCTCCAAATTGTTGGAAAACGGGGATGCGGTGGTCATCGCTTCCGGAAGACCGTATTGCTCGATTAGGCATATTATCGATTTATTTATCGATAGCCCAAATAAATACCTTATTGGGGCCAATGGGGCGGCTTCTTACAACATGGATGGCACCTTCATCAATAAAAACGGTCTTGAATTGGACGACCTTTATCATTTCTACGATATATTCAAAGACGATGAAGTCATCGCTTATGCGTATGACACCAAATCCGGTTTGGTCATCTATGAGGAAAGCCTCTGCACCAAAATCGAGACGATGTTATGCGGAATCCCGAAAGAAAGATTCACCTTCGTTCCGAAAGAAGGGAAGCCTGACAATTTGGAAATTCCCCTTCTCAAAGTTATCTTAGGGGCTGAACCTCAAGTCTCCGAAAAGGTTACCTTTAGCCAGAAAGATTTAGAAACATACACGATCAATAGATCGGATCCTTGCTACATCGAAATCCTTCATAAGGGTTCGGATAAAGGTTTCCAGGTTGAGAATCTCAGAAAGCATTTAGGCATTAAAAAAGAAGATGTTTATTGCTTCGGTGACGCCGGGAACGATTTAACCATGATTAGGGATAATCACGGAATCGCGATGGGCAACGCCTCGGATGACGTAAAAGAGGTGGCCGAATTCGTGACCACCCCATGTGATGAACAAGGCGTGACTAACGCCTTAAAGCATTACGGCTTTATCGATTAATAACGATCTTTAGAACCGAGTATCTCAATCTTATGGGCGTAAAGGTCCTTAAGATATTCCCTATTCTTAAGTTGGAAGACGCGAGAATCAATCGCGTCTTTTCTTTCATCCAATATTCTGCGGGTATTGGCTAAGGCGCAGATCCAGCCATCGGTGGCGATATTGACCTTGCAGATTGGCCCTTTCGCAGCCTTTTCGATCTCAGTGTCAGGAATACCAACCGTCTTTTGGATATCGCCTCCATGCTGATTTATCATCTCAACATATTTTGGGTCGATATTGGATGAACCATGTAAGACCAATGGGAAGTTTGGAACCAATTTGGCAATCTCCGACAAGATATCGTGGGCGAGAGGCGGCAATTCCCCATTCTCGTTAGGAATCATTTTGACTAAGCCATGGCAAGTTCCAACCGAAACGGCTAAGGAATCGCAGCCGGTGCGTTTAATGAACTCAGCCGCTTTCTTTGGGTCGGTGTATTTTGAGGTTTGAACTTCTTCTCCTCCGTCTTCCTCAACTCCGGTTAAGGTGCCGAGTTCCGCCTCGACGGTGACGCCTCTTTGATGAGCGTATATGACGACCTTCTTGGTCAATTCGATATTCTCTTCAAACGGCAACATGGATCCATCGATCATTACCGAGGAAAAACCATTGTTGATGGCTTCCACGCAGGCTTCATAGGATTTGCCATGGTCTAAATGCAAGGCTACTGGGAGATTCTTTCCAGCGTGTTTGATTCTATCCACGGCCCCTTGGACCATACGGGCCAACATCTCTGGCTCTAGCTGATGTTCCAAGTTGGAAGAGGCTAAAACGATCAGAGGCGAGTTATTTTCGATAATGATGTCGGTTATGGCGTTCATCTGCTCGATGGAAATAGGATAAAAAGCCGGAACGGCATAACCTTCCTTATAGGCTTTGAGAAGCATCTCCTTGCTATTAACGAAACCTAATTCATGATAATCGTACATAAAGTCTCTCCTAAAAAAGAAAGGCCAGAGAGAACCCTGGCCTTAGAAGTTATTTGGATTCGACGGCGTGGCCGGCGGAACCATAGATGTTTTCCATCTTGTTCTTGATGAGGTTGCAAACATCGTTTTTGGCTGGAGTGGTGTATTTGCGGATTTCGTATTCCTTCGGTTGTTCGATGAAGAACTCTCTGATCGAGCCGGTGAAGACGACGCGGAGGTCGGTGCCGGTGTTGATCTTGCAAACGCCACGTCTGGCAGCTTCGCGGAGCATATCATCAGGGATACCGATGGCAGCTGGCATCTGTCCGCCGAACTTATTCAATCTGGCAACGGCGTCCTGTGGAACGGAAGAAGCGCCATGCAAGACGAGTGGGAAGCCAGGAAGCTTGGCGGTGATTTCGTCTAAGATATCCAAACGGAGTTTCGGATTGGTGCCTGGTTTGAACTTATAAGCGCCGTGAGCGGTGCCGATGGCGATGGCTAAGCTATCGATACCGGTGCGGGTAACGAAGTCAACGGCCTGATCTGGATGGGTGAAGACGCCATATTTGTCTCCAGTGACTTCTCCGTCTTCGATGCCGGCGATGGCACCTAATTCGGATTCGACGACGACGCCTCTAGCGTGGGCGTATTCAACGACTTCCTTGGTGGCTTTGATATTGTCTTCGTATGGAAGAGCGGAAGCGTCGATCATAACGGAAGTGAAGCCGTTGTCGCAGCAGTATTTGCAGATGTCGACGGATTTGCCGTGGTCAAGGTGCAAGGCGATTTCGACGCCGGTGTCTTTGACGGCGCTATCGACGATGGCGCGCAAATAGGTGATGCCGAAATATTTGATGACGTTTTCGGTGATGGCGATGATGATTGGGGATTTGGTCTCGACCGCAGCCTGAACGACGGCTTGGAAGGTTTCGAGGTTATCGACGTTGTAAGCCCCGACGGCGTATCCGCCTTCATAGGCTCTTTTGAACATTTCTTTGGTGGTTACTAATGCCATAAGATATTCTCCTTTTAAAAATACGCTTATATTTTGCTACCTTACGCGCGTATAAGGAATAAAAAAGCGCTTAAATAAGCGCTCTTTGATTATTTTATTCATTTATTGAGGATTTTTAGGCTCGTTTCCCAATAAGGTGTCGTTCTTATTAAAGACCAAACGCTTGTCTCTAAAGTCGGCTATATAGGTTTGAGCCGCCAAATCGTGGAGGCCGGTATTATGCGGGCTGAGGCCTAAGACCATGATCGTCGCTAACGGGAACAACATCGCTAGATATCCGACGGATGGCGGCATGAAGAAATACCAGACGGTCGGAATAAGGAAATTGATGACGATAATCAACAAATGCCTGACTAATATTTGGGTCTTTTTAGCAAGGTTAAGCCCATGCTTATCGGCGATGGCCATCTTAAAGACCAATTTGAATGGGGTGCAGCCTCTTTTTAAGACCAACGGGAGAAGGATGTAATAAATGCCTAGTCCCAGCACTTCGGCGATGAGTAAGGTGAAGTATTCGGTCAAGGTCGCGTGTTTTGTGTGCTGGACATAATCAGGGACCTTGTCGAAAACAGCAAGAGCCTCTTCGTATTGTCTTGAAAGCCAGCCAACGACATGGGAATCCTGGGTGTCGGAATATTCTGTCGAACGGGAATAATGGGCATTGAGCCAGGCATCGATTTCTTCAAAGCTCGAACCCTTTTCTAAATTGTAGGTATCGCTTGGAATAAGGACGTTCCAATATGGAAGGGCCGCTTTATCGGTGAAGTACTGCTCTTTCTTATTTAATGAGAGAGGGTAATCGAAGTTGGTGTAGTAATAAAGCAGACGGGTCTCGTAATTCTGCTCAGGTGTCTTGGATGTGTCATACATCCCATCTTCCGTCAGATCAAAATAGCCTTCGCCCACCTCGATAAACAAAGAGGACTCCGCGCAGGCATTATGAACGAAATCGACGTCTTCTTTATGGCCCATTGGATCCAAAATGGTGTAACGGGCGGCGAAAAAGAAACCGACGATGAGAATAAGAGAGCAAAGCAAATCTAGTAAAGCCGCGGCATAACGGGTTATAAGATTTGGCTTTTTGGCAAGGTAAAGATCGTCACGTAAAGCGTTGTCGCTCTCTTGGTCTTTCTTCTTTTTAAGAAGATCCTCGTACTTCATAAATCTTATTTTAAGCCAAAAAAAAGAGGACACGCAACATGCATATCCCCTTTTGAAAGAGCGAGAGATTAGTTTTCCTTCTCTTTTTTCTTCTTTTTGAACTTGCTGAAGAACCCTTTCTTCTTGGATTCGTCCACCCCTTCGTTCGGGTTATCGCCTTTGGCGACCAACTCGATCTTATGGGCTTTCTCTTCAGGCTTTTCACCGACTTCGATAACCTCGATGGAACCAAGGGCTAAGTTGTTCTTGGATTCATAATCGAAGAGGATGATGCCATCCCCGACGATATCGAAGTTGATCTTTTCATCGGTCTTATAGTCGATGGAACCGAAGACGACCGCGGAAAGGATATCGCCGCCGAAGTCAATCTTGACGGTGGTTTCCATGCCGGTAGGGAGGGTGCTATAAGCAAGGCCGGATAATTTGCTCTTCTTAACGATTGGCAAGAATTCCGGACGGATGCCCAAGACGATCTCTTTGCCTTCGTATAAAGGCTCCAAACCTTCGACTAATTCCTTAGCGTGGAAGATGCCCTTTACGCCTAAGAAGGAAACGGTGATGTCATTGCCTTCGATTTTCTCGACGAAACCCGGGATGAAGTTCATGGTCGGGTTGCCGACGAAGTCAGCGACGAACAAGTTCTTTGGACGTTTATAAACGGTAAGAGGTGGGTCGATCTGATTGACTACCGCATCATTCATAAGGCAGATACGGGTGGCCAAAGACATAGCCTCTAACTGGTCGTGGGTAACATAGATGAAGGTGGAATCGGTGTCGTTATGAAGACGCTTCAATTCGGTTCTCATCTCGCCACGGAGCTTGGCGTCCAAGTTAGACAACGGTTCGTCCATGAACAAGACCTTTGGCTTGGTGGCTAAGGTACGAGCGATGGCGACACGCTGCTGCTGACCACCAGATAATTCCGCTGGATAACGATCGCGGAACTTGGTGATTTTGAGCATCGTGAGGACTTCGTTGATGCGTTCTTCCATCTCTTCTTTGGTGAGGTGGCGTTTCTTCATGGCAGGAACGGCCGGCGTGACTTTGGCAGCCTCTAATTTGGCTTCATATCCAGCTTTCTTTTCTGGATCGGTTTCACTGGCGATCAAAATCTTCAAACCTTCGATCAAATCTTGGTCAGGAACGAGGACTTCGTTTCCTTCTTTATCGAGCTTAGGCTCTTCGATGACGATGTTCTCGAGACCGAAACGAATGTTCTTATAAACCGTCATATGCGGCCATAAGGCATAGTTTTGGAACAAGAAGCCGATGTCGCGGCGGGCAGGGCTCAAATTGATGCCGGTTTCGGAATCAAAGACGACCTTATCGCCGATGGTGATACGACCGGAGGTTGGGGTTTCCAAACCGGCGATCATACGCAAAGTGGTGGTCTTGCCGCAGCCAGAAGGACCGAGCAAGGTAATGAATTCGCGATCCTCGATGACGAAGTTCAAGTCTTTCGCACCATAGAATTCGCCCCACTTTTTAGTAACGTGTTCTAATATGATTTTTGGCATTTTGTTTATCCTCCGACGCCCTTATCGATGGACGCTCCGGTCAATTTATTGACAATCAAGTTGATACCGACAACCAAGACGACGATGACTAAGTTGATGCCGTTGGCAAGCTGTTCGATGCCGTTGCGGTTGAAGTATTCCAAGATATTGGTCGCTAACGTGGTGTTGCCCGTAATCAACGAGAACAAAGTGTATTCACGCATGCAAGAGATGAATGGCAATAGGTAGCCGGATAAGAAGCTGGACTTTTGGATCGGGAAGATGACGCGAGTCATACGCTTGATCCAAGGGGTGTTGACGATGATGGCGGCTTCTTCGATCTCGCCAGAGAGCTGCAACATGGCATTCGTGCCGCTTCTGGAAGCGAATGGGATGAACTTGATGCCGCCGCAAAGGACGCAGATGGCGATTGCCGACCATTCGGAACCGGTGGTCGAAACATCCAAGAAGCTGAATGTTTTGGTCTTCATCAAAGAGAAGAAGACGGCGCTGAAGCACATCGCCGGAATCAAATATGGCAAGAAGGCCAAAGAACCGACGGCGTTAGCGAATCTCGATCTTCTCTTTCTGGCGACGGCGTATCCCAATAAGATGCCGATTGTGCCGCAGATAAGGGAAACGCAGACAGAGACAAGCAAAGTGCGTCCCAAAGCCGATTGAATATCTTTGTTGAAGAATATGCCTGCCGTCGATAGGTCACGAGAGCTGATGTATGCGTCTTCTATCGTATCCGTTTTCGAGAACCAGTACTTCCAATCGATGGAATGAATATTGCCTGGTGTGGATTCCAAGGATTCCAAAACGAAGGAAATCAATGGGACGATGGCGAAGAAGATAACCACAATCATGACGATGATGGCAATTGGCCATTTCCATCCGCGGAGATTGATCTTCGAGATTTGGCCCGATTTGCCAGATACGGTGGTAAAACCACGACGTGATTTGGTAAACCAGTTATTCAAGACCAAAATAAGCATTGAGAAGATCATCAAGATGGTGGCCATGACGTAGCCTTCGCCCGTCTTTCCCAAAGAAAGGGCGCTTCTCAAGGCGATGGAAATGGAAGTGAACGACTTATTGACGTTCAACATATAAGGAACGGTGTAGCTGGAGATAGAAGAAGAGAATACCAATAAAACGGTAGAGACGATCGCCGGAGCGACGATTGGCAATGTGATCCTTCTTAATATCTTTCCACGCGAGGCTTTCAAAACCGTCGCGGCTTCTTCTAAGTTGGCGTCCATATTACGCAGAATGCCGCCTATCAAAATGTAGGCGAATGGGGCGTAGTGGATGCCCAAGCATATGGCGGAAGGCCAAAAACCATAAGTCAGCCATTCAGGCGCGCATATCCCAGTCAACGACTGCAACAAGCCTACACCACCCGAGGAGGTGGTTAGTTTCGTGTTTTTGAAAAAGTTGACCCAGAACATGGCTATCGACCATGAAGGCATGATGTATGGGAAAACGAAAACCGTTGAAAGGAATTTTTTAAACGGCATGTTCGTGCGGGTGATCAGGAACGCAACCGCGCCACCGCCGATAACGGCGACAGCGCAAGCCACCAAAGACATCAAAATGGACTTATATAATGGAGTCCAGAAGTAGTTGGCGGAATAGCCAGGAGTCCCCTTGTTTGCTAACAAATATGGCCATGTCAAGAAGGTAAAATTACCCTTTTTTAATGATGTTGAGAATTCTTCGTTCAAGGCTTTGGCTTCCTTGCCAGATTGAACAATCAACGAGTTGCTAACCATCTTTAATAATGGATAAACAACGGCAAGGAGGAAGAATATCGCGAAGATAACAATGATTAAGTTAGCTGGGCGGGAGAGATACTGACCGATCGAGTTGAAGAACTTTTTCGCACGTCTGCCGAAACTTGGTTTGACAGCAGCTGCGCTAGAAGTCATAAGTTTCTCCTTTTTAGAAAGTAATAACGGGGATTGTGGGAAACTCCATAATCCCCGTTGAGTAATGCTAATTAATTAGCGGGTTGATGGATTGCTATTTGGTAACCTTAGCAATGATCTTGTTAACGGTGGCTTCTGTAACGCCTTTTAAATATTCGAAGTCTTCGTTAAGCTCTTTTTCTTTATGCTGCTCTTTGGTCCAGTCGCCTTTGGCGTACTTGAAGGAAGAGGAAGCGGTGCCTGGGTAATAATAACCATACTGGTTAGCTGCGTTGCCGTCGGCATCCGGGGTGCTCTTGTTGTAGATAGCAGAAGTGTAGGTGCTTTCTTCTAACAAGATACGGGCGAATAAAGCGGCGGTGTATGGGAACTTGGCGTTGTTGATGATCTGGGAATCCATGCAATACATGAAGCCATTGAAGCCATCGATGGCCCAATCCCACTTAACGGTGTCCATGGCGTTGATGCCGGTTTCGTTATAAGTATAGGTCTTGCCATCGCAAGTGACTTGGACTCCTTCGTCGGTGGTATCACCATCGCCGTTGAGGTCGACATCATAGGTCTTGTCAACGGCGTCTTTCATCTTGGCGAAAGCGCCATAGTAGACGACGCCAGCTTTCCAGTCAGACTTGATTTGGGTTTCTTTCATAGCAGTGCCGTCAGAAGGATGCCAATTGGAAATGGTGGCAAGGAATTGATAGAGCCATTGCTCGCCAGCGGAAGTGTATTCAGCAGAGGCTTTCCAATCTTCGCCGAAGTAATTCTTATAAGCGGCTTTGATTCTGTCTTGCTCTTTTGGATTCATAGCGGAGAGCAAGAAGGACATGTTGATTTGTTCGGTTTCTGGGGACTGGAATGAGACCTTGGTGATGGCGTCGGACTTATTGGCGTCCTTCGCAGCGGTGGTCATCTGCCAGATGTTGTAAAGCTTGAATCCGTTGACGGCTTCGAAGTTGGTGTTGGTCCAGAACAATTTGTTGAAGTGGATGCCCTTAAGTGGGTTGCAGTCTTCATCGGCCAAGCCAATGGCGGCTTTGTCTTTTGGAGAGTAGTTGTAGAGAATGCCGTCTTCGACCAAAGTAGCGAAGGAACGGGCGTCCTGGGCTAAGACATAGTCGGCAACGTAAGTTTTGTCAGCGGCCTGTAAGGCGGTTAACAAAGCGGCGTCCTTATAGCCGTTATTGACGTCGATGTTGTCGGTTTCGGCATCATCATAGTGGATCCAATCGCACTGACCAGCGACGGCGGTAGCAACTTTCTTCAAAGCGGAAGTCAATCCGACGACTTTGAATTTTTCATTTGGCTGAGCTTCGAATTCTTTTTTGGACTCGGCCTTGAGTTCATCGATGGTCATCTTGCTGGCTTCGGAAGCGGCAAGAGCGGTACCTTCAAGGTCGACCGTGTTGTCTGGCCCGCAGGAAGACATTGCGATGGCGGAGCCTGCTAAGACTAAGAGGACTCCTAATTTTGCACCTTTTTTCATTTTTTACCTCCTTGAAAAAAGATATTGTATGTAAGGCAAATCTGCCAATAGCACACCATTTACAGGTTGTGGAATAGCAAGCTACCTTATATGTGGTTACATATAGGATACACAATTTGCTCTATAAATGTCCAACATAAAAAAACGCGTGGGCAATGGGTGATGGACGCGGAATCATAAAAAAAGATAAGGTCAGCGACCTTATCCTAGGTAGAAATCCTTCCAATTTTTCAAACGTTCTGGCGTTATGTGAAAATGCATTAACAAGAAGTCATCGAATGTTTTGTAATGTTTTAATATCGAATCCATCGATAACTTGTAATATTTCTTTCTAACGACGATGAGCCTCTCCATATAGTGGGCGCAGTAAATCTTCCCGCTTCTTTCATACGCTTCTTTGATTCTTAATTTGTTCTTTTCTTTGCGAGCGACATTAGAGAGGAAAAAGTCTTTTAGAATGTCATTTTCATTGACTCCTAAAGCCTTTAATAAAATAAAGAAGAAGATGCCCGTTCGATCCTTGCCTCCTTGGCAATGAACGAGGATTTTCTCATGTCTATCTAACGCTTCAAATATTTTGGCAAAGGCGTTGGAAAAAGGGATTTCCTCATATAGTTTTAAATATTCTCTGTATTTGTGACGGAAATCCTTGACGGTTGGGTTTACATAATCCCAATTCGCGACGTCAATCGCATCGAAATCCAACTCGCCCATTCTGAATTTGTCGTCTATTTCCCCAAGAACAGATAGATTGACATATTCGGTATATTTAAATTGATAATCGACTCGGCCTTTGATGCATTTAGGATCGCGCAAATCAAAGATGGTATCCAAATTAAGTTCTTCGATTCCGGCGATTGATTCGCTATCGAGATTCAAAGCAGGCTGGGCGCTCCTAAATAGCAAGCCACTTTTCACAGACCTGCCATCTTTAGTTTTCAAACCGCCAAGGTCGCGGAAATTCAATAAGTGAATCTTCGTGTAGTCCATATTGGTAGTATAGACAAACTGTTTGGCTTTTCCTAACCTAAGTTGAATTGTAAACACTTACAATAAACGCTTAATTTGTAATAGACGTGTATCCGCTTACAATAGTAAATGCTAATTTAAGGAGATTCTCAAATGCCATTAGTAACTTCAAAAGAAATGTACCGCCGCGCCATCGAAGGCAAATACGGCATTGGTGCTTTTAACTTCGATAACATCGATGTTATGCGTGCTATCCTCCGTGCTGCGGACAACCTCAAAGCCCCTGTCATCATCATGGTTTCCAGCGGTGCTTGGAAATTCATGAACCCACTCTACATCAGAGCTGTCGCTGACATCGCCGCCAAGGAATTCCCAAATGCTGAATTCTGCTTGCACTTAGACCACGGCAAGAGCGTCGAAATCTGCAAACAGGCCGTCGACGCTGGTTTCACCTCTGTCATGATCGACGCTTCTGCTCTCCCATATGAAGAGAACATCAAAGCTACTCAGGAAGTCGTCGAATACGCCCACGCTCGTGGTGTCGTCGTCGAATCCGAATTAGGCGCCATCGCCGGCATCGAAGATGATGTTAACGTCGATGACAAATATGGCTGCTTCACCCACCCAGATGAGGCTGTTGACTTTGTCAAACGCACCGGCATCGATAGCTTGGCCATCGCTATTGGTACCGCCCACGGCGCTTACAAGTTCAAACCAGGAACCAAACCACAACTTCGTTTCGACATCTTGGATGAAATCGAAGCCAAACTTCCAGGTTTCCCACTCGTTTTACATGGCGCTTCCTCCGTCCCACAGGACGCTTTAGCCTTAATCAACGATAACGGTGGCAATATGCCAGCCGCCATTGGCGTCCCAGAAAGCATGCTCGAAGAAGCTTGCAGACGTGGCGTTGGCAAAATCAACGTCGGCACCGACCTCCGCGTCGCCTTCACCGGCAATATGCGTAAGGTCATGAAGGAACATCCGGAAATCTATGATCTCCGTTCCCTTTTCACCCCGGGTCTTGATGCCATCACCGCTTTGGTTGAAAGCAAGATCAAAGGCTACCTCCATTCCGAAGGCAAGGCCGTCACTAAGTAATTACACAATCTTTGAAGTAAGCCACGGCTTGTGCCGTGGTTTTCTTTTTGCGTGTACGTGTTAGAATTAAGCCATGAAAAAGCTGACTATCTATAATTCATTAGGCAACAAACTCGAAGAGTTTAAGCCGATCATTCCTAATAAGGTTTCCATTTATTGCTGCGGACCGACCGTTTATAACGACCCGCATATTGGCAACTTCCGTCCGGTTATCGTTTTTGATGTTCTCCGTAGGACGTTAAAACGCATCGGGTATGACGTTAAATTCGTTTCCAATTACACTGACGTCGATGACAAAATCATCAATCGTGCCAAAGAATTGGGCATTACCGAAAAGGAATTGACCACTTCCGTCATCGAGGAATATCGTCGTTTGGTTTCGGAAGTCGGCTCAATGCAGCCCGATGAAACTCCGACGCCGACCGTTTATATGCCCCAAATCCTCCAATATGTTGAGGATCTTGTTAAGAGCGGAGCGGCCTATGATGTGGATGGCGATGTTTACTTAAAAGTGACCGACATTCCTAACTACGGCGAGTTATCGGGTAACTCCGTCGAAGATTTGGAATCTGGGGCCCGTATCAATATCAACGAAAAGAAAAAGGATCCTATCGATTTTGCCATTTGGAAAGAAACCAATGATGGCATTAAATGGTCTTCTCCTTGGGGAGAAGGAAGACCTGGCTGGCATACCGAATGCTGCGTGATGATCAATTCCATCTTCAAAGACCAAGGCGGTTTAATCGATATTCATGGCGGCGGCTTCGACCTCAAATTCCCTCACCACGAGAATGAGATGGCTCAAGCTAAAGCTCATAACCACAATAAATTAGCCAACTATTGGATGCATAATGGCTTTATCAACGTCGACAATGAGAAGATGTCTAAATCTTTAGGCAATGTCATATTGATGAAAGACGTCGTCAAACAGTATGGCGGCATCCCTTTCAGGATGATGATTTTGGCGGCTCATTATCGCGCTCCGGCGGCTTTCTCCGAAGAGACCATTAAAGAAGCTCAAAAGAAATACCAACAGCTTGTCCAATCGACTAAGATGGTCGCCGTCCAATTGCAACTTGAAGGAGTCGATATCGACAAACTGGCAAAGCCAGAAGAAAACAAAGTTTTGGATGCCTTATGCGAAGATTTGAACACTCCTAACGCTTTAACCGCATTGTATGAACAAAACAAAGAACTCAATATGGCTTTCCGTACCAGACCTATTGATGTTGAAAAATTGAAATCTACATTGAGCCTCGTTATGGATTCCTGCGAGATGCTTGGAATTACTTTAAACATTCCTCATCTTAACGACGAAGACATAGTCTTATACAAAGAATATAACGAAGCCAAAGCAAACAAGGACTTCGCCAAATCCGACGAAATCCGTGGAAAATTAATCGAACGCGGAATCTTTTAAGCCCTGACAACATTCCGCTAAATGTCATACTTCAATTTAATGAAATGACCAACTTGTTGGTGAATTCCATTCAATTGATGAAATATTAGTCAATCATTAAATAGAAATAATCGTATCTTAAGGAGCAAAAAACATGAGTAACATCGTATATGGGAAGAACCCTGTGGAAGCGGCTGTCAACGCTAATCATGTCAAGACGCTCTATGTTGCCGAACGCCTTAAGTCCGATTCATTCGCCATTAAATTGGCCTCCCAAGGCGCAAAGGTAAAATATGTCTCTGATATGGAGCTAGAAAAGCTTGCCCAGACCAAGTTCACCCAAGGTTATGTGGCCGAAGTTGATGAGTATAAATTTTATTCCCTTTCCGAACTTATCAACGATGCCAAAAATAAGCAATTCCCCCTTATCGCTATGCTAGACGGCATCGAAGATCCACATAACCTGGGTGCTATCCTGCGTAGCGCCGACGCTTTCGGGGTAGACGGGATCATCATCAAAAAGAAAGGACAAGTTCCCCTCAATTCGACGGTGGCCAAAGTCTCAACCGGAGCAATCGAATACGTGAAGGTCTGCGAAGTAGCTAACCTCTCCCAAGCCATCAAAACCCTAAAGGATAATGGCTATTGGATTGTCGCTACTGACGGCTTGGCCACTCAAAACTATGATGACATCGATTATAAGTCCCCAATCTGTGTCATTATCGGTTCTGAGGGATTTGGCATTTCTCAGTTGGTTCTGCGCAACTCAGACTTCATTGTGAAGATTCCGATGTATGGACATGTGAACTCGCTCAATGCGAGCAATGCAGCCTGCACCCTATTTGCGCAGATCGATCACAATCGCCACCACTAGGTTCCTCCCCATTCGAGGAACTTTATGAATCAATTCAATCCGCTCACTGACGAAGAGCTTCTTTTGTTGACCAGAGCTGGAGACAATAAAGCGTACACGTTGCTAATACGCAGGTTTTTAGGCCCCTCGCGCAAAGGCGATATCAACCGAGCCTCCCCGGGGATCCTCAGGAAATACTCTTTATGGGAAGTTTCGTCGGTTTCTTTGATGACTTTCTGGGCTTGTTTGGATGGGTATCGCTTCGGGACCGTGCGGTTTCATACCTACTACATTACCTCCTTGAGATTTAATCTGAACCGCTTCGAACAGACTCGCCAAAGAGATCGGCATTATGTCTCGTCGTTAGATTCAACCATAGGCTACGAAGGCGATTTTTGTCTTCATGATGTTTTGTCAACGGAAGGAACGATGGACGACCCAAAGAATTTTGTAAATTACTACGAAACATTGAATGCGATAAAAGAATTGCCGAATTCCATACCTAAGGAAAGTTTGGAGATAGCCAAGATGAAAGCCAATGGGTTGAGCTTTGTTGAAATCGCGACCGCTATGAAGATGACCTATAGGCAAGTCTATTCCCGTTATCAGAACTTTCTAGAAAAGGCCAAGAAACTGGTCAAGAAAGTCGATTGAGCCTCTATACGCGCCTTAACCTTGACACGCGAAGAGAATACGAATATTCTATTTGCACGCTAAGGTGTAATATTTATGGGTAGGGAAAAGGTTTTTTTAATTTGCTCGGAATGTCTATCCCGAAACTACTCTGTCGCCAAGCGCAACGACAGAACCGAGAGGTTCGAAATTAAAAAATTCTGTCCGAACTGCAATCGTCACACGTTGCATAAGGAAAGCAAGTAGGAGGAACGACTTATGACATCACCAAAGAAATACGCAAAAGAAGTCGTAAAAGAAGGCAAACGTATCCGTTGGCCGAAGCGTGACGAATTATGGCCGGCCATCGTGACCGTCATCGTGATTACCGTTTTCGTTGCGGTCTTCCTCGCAATCTGGGATTTGCTCGCAAATAGCATCATCTCCCAGCTTAAGAACGCTTTTGGCGCGTAAGGAGTTAGAAAATGGCTGCACAGTTAAGTGAGAAGCAGTGGTATGCGGTTACCACCATGTCGATGCATGAATCCAAAACCGCCGCTAATTTAATCAAACGTATTTCTTCTATGAACATGCAGGATTATATCCTCCGTGTTTTGGTTGCCGAACATGAAGAACCAGTCCTTAAGGACGGTCTCCCAACCGGCAAAACCAGAATGAAGAACTTCTACCCTGGCTATATCTTCGTCGAAATGATCATGACCGACGAATCTTGGTACATCGTCCGTAATACCCCGGGCGTCACTGGTATCATCGGTTCTTCTGGCGGTGGTCAGAAGCCAACCCCAGTCTCTCGTGAAGAGATTGAACCGGTTCTTAAGAGAATGGGTCTTATCGACTCCGCGATGTATGATTACTATCACGTCGGTGATAAGGTCAAGATCATCCATGGTGCTCTCGAAGATACCGAAGGTGTCATCACCTCCATCGATCGCGAAACTGGACTTGTCCGTGTCGAAACCACCTTCTTCGGCCGTGTCACCCCAGTCGATGTCGACTTCTCCGAAATCGAAAAAGCTTAATAAGAAACAGGCGAGAAAAATCACATCCCGCCTTTCTTTTTTATAAATATATGAACATTTTTTCATATTTTTATTGCAATATGCATAAAGGCATATAGAATAAGGGCAGAAAATATGAAGGAGTTTTCATATGAGCGAAGAATTAACCACCAAACAATTGAATAAGGTGTCCACCATTTTGAAGGCTATGTCTGGCACTTCAAAATTAGAGATTCTTTATGTCCTTTCTCATGGCGAGAAATCCGTTAACGCCATTTCAGAAGAATCGGGATTGTCTCAGTCTCTCGTCTCGCACGCATTAAAAGATTTGAAAAGCGCGCATTTGATTTCTTATAACCAAGTCGGAAGACAGGTTTTCTATCGTTTGGATGACGAGCACGTCTTAACCATCATCAAGGCGATATTTGAACACTCGGAGGAATATTAATATGGGCTGCAGTTGCGGACATTGCCATTCTCACGAACACGAAGAGCATGAACATGAACATCACCATGAACACAATCATGAGCACGGTGGTGACAAAAAAGAATGGATTATCAAACTAGTTAGAGTCGTCGTAGCCGTCATCTTTGCTGTTTTGGGCTTAACGGTCTGCAGTGAAGAAAAAGTAGGCCTATGGTGGAACTTAGGCGTTAACTTATGCGCCTTGGTAATCGTTGGCTATGATGTCGTCATCGAAGCGGTGGAAGACATGGTCAAAGAACACGAGGTCTTCTCTGAAGAAACCTTGATGATCGTCGCCACCATCGGTGCTTTCTGCCTACGCTGCTTTGGTGCTGATTATAATGAGTTCTTCGATGCCGTCATGGTCATGATTCTCTTCCAAATTGGCGAGATGCTAGAAGGCTTGGCGACCTCGAAATCCAAGAAGGCCATTAATAATGCGATTGGACTAAGGGCCAAGGTAGCTCATAAAAAAGTTGGGGATGATTTTGAGGATTGCGATCCTAAGTCCTTAACAATCGGTGATGAATTCCTTGTTCGCGTTGGCGAAATTATCCCGGCCGACGGCATCGTCACCGAAGGCGAAGGATCCATCAACATGTCATCGTTAACTGGCGAATTCGTGCCGGTAAACGCCTCAATTGATACCGAAATACATTCCGGAACCCTTTTGGTTACTGGCTCATTAACTGTCAAAGTAACCAAGGATTATGAAGATTCGACAGTGTCCAAAATCATTCATTTAATTGAAGAAGGGCAGGAATCGAAATCTAAAGGAACTCGCTTAGTCGATAAGTTTGCCAAAATATATACCCCTATTGTCATCGGTCTTGCCGTTCTCTTGGCGGTTATCCCACCTCTGATTATCGGTATCAACGATCCAAATGTTTGGCAGCATTGGGTGTTCGTTGGAATTTCCGCTCTGATCATTTCTTGTCCGTGCGCCATCGTCATTTCAGTCCCTCTTTGCTATTTCGCTTCCCTTGGATTAGCTAGCAAAAACGGCATTGTGATCAAAGGTGCAAATCTCCTTGATAAGCTCAATGAAATCAACACTTTAGTCACTGACAAAACAGGCACTCTTACCAAAGGTACATTCTCCGTTTTGAGTGTCAATCCAGAAGGTGTTCCAAGCGAAGAATTGTTGAAGATTGCTGCTGTTGGTGAGTCGCGTTCAAACCATCCTCTCGCCGGTCCGTTGAAGAAGTTTTTACCTGAGGATTTCTCTGATACCAAAATCGAAAAATACGAAGAACTTGCCGGTAAGGGCACGAAATTGATTTATGACGGCTCCCTAATTGCGGTTGGTTCCAAATATTTGCTTGAGGACCTTGGCATCAAATTTGAAGAGTCCGATGGGGATGGAACAATTGTCTATGTCGTTTATCAAGACAAATTCATCGGATCCGTCTGCCTTGGCGATACTATTCGCGAAAACGTCAACGAACTGATTGATGATTTGCATAAATCCGGTATCAAATGCTACCTCCTGACCGGGGACAAAGAAGCCAACGCCACGAAGGTTTCAAAAAGCCTTGGTTTGGATGGCTATTATGCTGAATTGTTACCAGAAAACAAATTCGAGCATCTTAAAAATTTCAAACGTTCTGGGAAGGTCGCTTTCGTTGGCGATGGCGTCAATGACGCCCCGTCCATTGCAGCGGCTGATGTCGGCTTTGCGATGGGTGGTATCGGCTCGGATTTGGCTATGGAATCTGCGGACATTGTTATCATGGATGATGATATCGCCAAAGTGGGCAAATCCATAAAAATAGCCAAGATCTGTCGCGGTTACGTTATTGGATGCCTCGTTGCTTCGCTGATTGTAAAAGTGGCGATTTTGATTCTTGCAATTGTCATTCCAGGCTTCCCGTTATTGGCGGCGGTGGCGGCTGATACGGGCCTCACGCTTCTTATGGTGCTTGTCTCAATCAGCATCTTGTGGCGTAGGGCATGACGCACAAACGCTCGCTCCAATTTGCGGGCGTTTTTATTTTATGCTTGCGTAGGTATATCCTCGAGCGTATATTATCTAAACGTGCGACTAAGCTCGCATAGCGTAGGAGAACGAAAACGAACGTTCGCACTACTGCATAATTCTCAATTTTAGGAGGAGAATCATGGCGAAAAAAATCGTTAAGGTCCTCAAAATGGAACTCCCAGGCGGAGAAGCCAAACCAGGACCAAAGCTTGCTTCTGCAGGCATCCAGATGGCCAAATTCTGCACCGACTTCAATGCGAAGACCGCTGACAGAAAGGGACAGGTCGTCCCAGTCATCATCACGGCTTATGAAGATAAGTCGTTCGACTTCGAGGTCAAAACCAGCCCAGTTACTGGCTTAATCTTGAAAGCCGCTGGCATCCAAAAAGGATCCGGCAACCCAAAACAGATCGTGGGTAAAATCACCAAGGCCCAGTTGAAGGAAATCGCCCAATACAAATTGGAAGACCTCAACGCTAACGACATCGAGGCCGCGGAGAAGATCGTCGCTGGCAGCTGCCGTCAAATGGGCGTTGCCATCGTTGACTAAGGAGGCTATCAGCAATGAAACAAGGAAAGAAATACCGCAACGCTGCTGAACTCATCGAAAAGGATCGTTTATATTCCATCGACGAAGCCGCCGCTTTACTCAAGAAAACCTCTACCACCAAGTTCGATTCCGCTATCGACATCAGCTTCGCCCTCAACGTCAATCCGACCAAGGCCGATCAGTTGATCCGTGGCACCATCGTCCTTCCTAATGGCAACGGCAAAACCAAGAAAGTCTTAGCCGTCACCATGAGCAAACAGCAGGAAGCCAAAGATGCCGGCGCCGAATTCGTCGGTGGCAAGGAAATGCTCGAAAAGATCCAGAAAGAAAACTGGTTCGACTTCGACATCATCGTCGCTACCCCGGATATGATGGGCGAATTAGGCAAAATGGGCCGTTTGTTAGGTCCTAAAGGCTTAATGCCAAACCCAAAGACCGGAACCGTCAGCATGAACATTGGCGACGCCATCAAAGAGATCAAGCGTGGTAAGATCGCTTACCGTGTTGACAGAGATGGCAACCTCAACGTTTCCATCGCTCGCTGCTCCTTCGACGAAAAGGCCATTGCCGAAAACATCAAAGCCATCGTCGATGTCATCGTCCGTAGCCGTCCAAGCACCGTCAAGGGCGCCTACATCAAAAATGCCGTTGTCCACACCACCATGGGCCCTGGCATCAAAATCGCTTTCGAAGGCCGTAACTAATAGCCTTCCTAAGCATTATTACATTGGTGAATTGCTTGCTATACCTAAGATAACAACGGGCAAGTGCCTTAATAAATACACGTTGTTGAGGTCATTCAATTTCACAAACTAACTCACTAGTTATAGAAAGCATCACATAGTCGACCCAATCAGAAAGGAGGAATTAGCATGAACAAAGAAGTTCTCGCCGCCAAACAAGAAACAGTTGCTGAAATCACTGCCAATCTTGATAACTGCGGATCTCTCACCGTTGTCTCTTACCAGGGATTAACCGTTAAGGAAACCACCGAACTTCGTCGCACTCTTGCAGCCAAGGGTTGCCACATGGTCGTTTACAAGAACAAGCTCGTCGAGCGTGCTCTTGAAGCCAAAGGCACTTCTGAGCTTAAGGAATATCTCGAAGGTCCAAACGCCTTCGTCTTCTCCAAAGAAATCTGCGATGGCCCAGCCGTTCTTCGTAAATTCGCTCGTTCGCATGAAGCTCTCGTCGTCAAAGGCGGCTTCGTCGAAGGCAAAGCTTACGATGCCAAGGGCATGAAAGATTTCGCAACGATGCCGAACAAGGAAGGTTTGTTATCCATGTTCTGCCAATGCCTGAACGCGCCTATCAGCAAGTTCGCCGCCACCGTGAGCGCTATCGCGGAAAAAGCTGCTCCAGCTGGAGAAGCTGCTTAATTAGCCTATAGGAGGAAATTACCATGGCTGAGAAATTAACCAATGAACAAATCATTGACACCCTCAAACAATTGACCGTTGTCGAACTCAACGAATTAGTCAAATTAGTCGAAGAGACCTTCGGTGTCTCTGCCGCTGCCCCTGTCGCCGCTGCTCCAGTTGAAGAAGAAGCCGTCGCCAAAGGACCAGTCGAGGTCTCCCTCGTTCTCGCCGAAATCGGCGCTTCCAAAGTTGCTGTCATCAAAGCCGTCCAGGCCATCACCGGCCTTGGCTTAATGGATGCCAAGAAACTCGTCGACGGCGCTCCATGTGCCATCAAAGAGCACATCAGCCAAGTCGAAGCCGAAACCCACAAAGCCGCTCTCGAAGCTGCTGGTGCCAAAGTCGAAATCAAATAAGCTTTCTTTTGATTTGACTACTACCCCTTTCCGCAAAGCCGTCGCCTAGCGGGGAGGGGGTTTCTGCTATATAAAAGGAGTCTGAAAAATGCCTCAATACTTCGATAATATCGACATCTCAGACCGCAAAACATACCACTATAACGCAGTTATAAATGGCGTGTCTTATCCTTTTGTTGGCGCAGACGGAACCTTCTCTAAAGACAGTTTGGACGATGGGACAAAATTGTTGCTTGAAACCATCTTCCAAGCTGATCTTGGAAATAAGATTCTTGACGTTGGCTGCGGAGCAGGCCCAATCGGACTAATTCTGGCCGCAACCGACAGTAAGAGAAACGTCACCATGTGTGATGTCAACCTCACTGCCCTTGACCTAGCAAAGCAAAACGCTGAAATGAATGGCGTTTCAGAAAGGGTCGAGATCGTCGAAAGCGACGTTTACCACAACATAAACTCCATCTACGATACGATTGTCTCCAACCCTCCCATCAGGGCTGGCAAGAAAGTGACATACGCAATCTACGACGGCGCGTGCGCGCACCTTCGTGATGGCGGGTCGCTCATCATCGTTATCAGGCGCAAGCAAGGCGCCGATAGCGTGCAAGCTTACTTAAATAATCTGTTTGGGAACGCGAGCGTGCTCGCCTCACATAAGGGATATCGCATCATCAAAGCAACGAAGAAAGGAGCAAAGTAATGGCGAAAAAAGCTAATACTTACAAAAATTACCCATTGGGAAGAAATGACCGAATCAATTTCTCGAAGATCTCTGGTTCGTTAGACATCCCTTACATGGTCGAAATCCAAACCAAATCCTTCGCTTGGTTCTTGAAAGAAGGATTGGATGAGGTCATGAAGGAAGTCTTCCCTATCTCCAACTATGCCGGAAACTTCTTCATCGATTATGTTTCCGCCAGATTTGAAGAACCATTATATACCCCACTTGAATGCAAAGGCGGAGACCTCACTTATTCAAGCAAGTTGAAGGTCAAACTTCGTCTTATTAACGGCGTCACCAATGAAAGAAAGGACGTGAACGAAGTCTTCATGGGCGATGTCCCAATGATGACTGACTCTGGAACTTTCATCGTCAATGGTTCCGAACGTGTCATCGTCTCTCAGATCGTCCGTTCCCCAGGCGCCTATTTCCAGGACACCCCAGATAAGAGCGGCAAACATATCTATAATGGCGAAATCATCCCGACCCGCGGTACCTGGTTGCAGTTCGAAAGCGACATGAAGGGCCTTTTATGGGTCAGAATCGATCGTCAGAGAAAGATGCCGGCCACCATCTTGTTCAAGGCCCTTGGCATCGATAAAGAAAAAGACCTCAAAAAATTGTTCGGCGATTCCGACTCCTTTAAAGACACCCTTGAAAAGGATTCCGCCATCAAGACCAGCAAGGATGCTTTGCAGGAGATCTTCCGCAAATTGAAACCGGGCGAGCCTTTGACCAATGAAGGCATCCAAGCTTTCTTAGTCACCAGATTCTTTGATAACAAGCGTTATGACTTAGGGAGAGCCGGACGTTTCAAATATCTCCAAAAATTAGGCATCTATGAGAGATTGCCAAATAGAATCTTGGCCGAGAATTTGGTCACCGCTGATGGTGAAATTCAAGCCGACGCAAACGGCGAGTTATTCACCGAAGGCAGAAAGCTCACCAAAGAAGACGTTGCCTATTTGAAAGACATCGAATTCTTTGAAAAGGGCGCGATGAGCGAGACCTTGGCGGTCAATGAAAACATCGACAATCACAGCACCGTCAACATGGTCAAAGTCCACGCCAACGACCGTCTTTCTGGCAAAGTCGTCACCATGATTGGTACCGACCTCAATGAGACCGTCACCCGCGTAACCATCTCTGATATGGTCGCCTGCTTCTCTTACTTTATGAACATCCAGGACGGCTTAGGCCAGACTGACGATATCGACCACTTGGGCAACAGACGTGTCCGTTGCGTCGGCGAATTGCTCCAGACTCAATTCAGAATCGGTCTAACCAAGATGGAAAAGACCGTTCAGCAGAAGATGTCCATCACCGACCTTGAGACCGCTAAGCCTCAGCAGTTGATCAACATCCGTCCGTTGACCACCTCCATCCATGAGTTCTTCTCTTCCTCCCAACTCTCGCAGTTCATGGATCAGACCAACCCATTGGCCGAATTGACCAACAAGCGCCGTATTTCCGCCCTTGGTCCTGGCGGTCTTACCAGAGACCGTGCTTCCATGGAAGTCCGTGACGTTCACTACACCCACTATGGCCGTATCTGCCCTATCGAAACTCCAGAAGGTCAGAACATCGGTCTTATCAATAACTTATCCACTTACGCGAAAATCAACGACTATGGCTTCATTCAGACCCCATATCGTATCGTCTATCACATCGATGGCCATCACTATGTCTCTGACAAAGCCGAATACTTGTCCGCCGATGATGAGAGAGGCTTATACATCGCTGAAGCCAACATCGCTTTGAGCGAGCCGAAAGAAGTTATCATCGATGGCAAGAAGGAAATCGTCAAAGAGATCATCGAAGACGAATGCGTCTGCCGTCATGACGAAGACTCCGTCCGTGCCGATAAGGCCCTTGTCTCCTACGTTGACGTTTCTCCAAAACAGATCATCTCCATCGCGGCTGCCTGTATTCCATTCTTAGAAAACGATGACGGCACCCGTGCGTTGATGGGCGCGAACATGCAACGTCAGGCCTTGCCTCTTCTCCGTCCGTCCTTGGCTTATGTCGGAACCGGTATGGAACCGATCATCGCCAAAGACTCCGGTCTCGCTACCGTCTCCGTCGACGAAGGTGTTGTCACCTATGTCGATTCCCAGACCATCAAGGTCAAAGAAAAAGGCGGCGAACGCACCTATAACTTAGAGAAGTTCGAACGCGCTAACGGTGGTACCTGCATCAACCAGACCCCAATCGTTAAGGTCGGCGATAAGATTCAGAAAGACCAGATCATCTCTGATGGTCCAGCTATGCGTAACGGCGAACTTGCCTTAGGCCAGAACGTCCTCATCGCTTATATGACCTGGCACGGCTACAACTACGAAGACGCTATCATCATGTCGGAAAGAATGGTGAAGGAAGATACCTACACCTCCATCCACATCGAGAAATACGAAATCGAGTGCCGTGAAACCAAGCTTGGCAACGAAGAAATCACCCGTGACATCCCGAACGTCCGCGAAGATCAGAAGTCCTTCCTCGATGAGGATGGCATCATCATCCCGGGCGCCGAAGTCAAAGAAGGCGATATCTTAGTCGGTAAGACCACTCCAAAAGGCCAAACCGAGCCAACCCCTGAAGAAAAACTCTTGATGCAAATCTTTGGCGAAAAGGTCAAAGATGGCAAAGACAGCTCCCTCCGTGTCCCACACGGCGGCGCCGGTATCGTCCTCAGCGTCAAGATCTTCGACCGCGCTAAGAAAGACCCACTTCCAGCTGGCGTCTTAAAAGCCATCCGCGTCTATATCGTTCAGAAGAGAAAGATCTCCGAAGGCGACAAGATGTCTGGCCGTCACGGTAACAAAGGCGTCATCTCCAAGATCCTTCCGGTCGAGGATATGCCGTTCTTGCCAGATGGCACCCCAATCGATATCTTACTTTCCCCAATGGGCGTTCCTTCCCGTATGAATATCGGTCAGATCTCCGAAATTCACTTAGGATTGGCCTGTAGGAAATTAGGCTTAAGAATCGCCACCCCAGCTTTCGATGGCGTTTCCGGTGATGAAATCACCGACCTTATGAGAAAAGCCGGCATCTCCGAAGATGGCAAGTCCATCCTCTACGATGGCCAAACCGGCGAACGCTTCCCAGAGCGTATCTCCGTCGGCGTCCAGTACATGATCAAACTCGTGCACATGGTCGACGATAAATTGCACGCCCGTGCCACTGGTCCATATGCCCTCGTCACCCAGCAGCCGCTTGGTGGTAAGGCTCAAAACGGTGGTCAGCGTTTCGGCGAAATGGAAGTCTGGGCTCTCGAAGCCTATGGCGCTTCCCACGTCTTGCAGGAAATCATCACCTACAAGTCCGATGACAGAGTTGGCCGCAGAAAGGCCTACGAAGCCATCATCAAAGGCCTTAAGTTGCCAAATGCCGGCATGCCAGAAGCCTTCAAGGTTCTCACCAAGGAACTTCGTGGCTTAGCCATGGATGTCAAATTGACGGACGACGAAGGCTATGAAATCAATATGGACGACTTAGCCAAAGAGGCGTTGATCGAAGAAAGAAAGGTCAACTCCGCCATCCGCAACCTCTCCACCAAGCGTGAAGAAAAGGAAGAGGATGTCGTCGAAGTCAGCCATGACGAAGAAATCGCTGAAGAAGGATTGAGCGTTGGCTCTGCCTCTTACTACAGCGGTTCGAAGGAATAAGGAGGGATTTGAATCATGTTCGATATCAAAAATTTAGCGGCGATGAAAGTCGGCCTCGCTTCTCCTGAAACCATTCGTGAGTGGTCCCATGGCGAGGTCACTAAGCCAGAAACCATCAACTATCGTAGCCAGAAGCCGGAACCGGGAGGTCTCTTCTGCGAAAAGATCTTCGGTCCGTCTAAGGACTACGAATGCCATTGCGGCAAATACAAAAAGATCAGATATCAGGGCATCACCTGCGAAAAGTGCGGTGTTGAAGTCACTTCCAAAGAGTGGCGCAGAGAGAGATTCGGTCATATCGATTTGGTCTCCCCATGCTCCCATATCTGGTATTTGAAGGATATCCCATCCCGTATGGGTCTTGTCTTGGATATCAGCGCCAAAGAGCTCGAAGAAGTTATCTACTTCGCCGCTCACATCTGCTTGAATCCAGGCAGTTCCAACGTCCTTAAATACAAACAATTCTTAGATGAGAAGAACGCTAGAGAAATCTTCCCTAAGGTCATCGAAGAATTCATGCCATCCCTTGCCGAAGGTTCCGCGGACGCTTTGCGTGCCGAAGAACTCATCCGCAGGATGGGCACCCCGGAGGAGACCTTTGACTTCTTCTCCACTTCCGCCTTCATCGCCCGCTACACCGGCGCTGAATTCGGCGAAGGTGCCAAAGCCATCAAACGCTTATTGCACGAAGTTGATCTCAAAGCCGAATCCGAGAACCTCAGAGCTGAGATCAAGGGTTCCACTGGCCAAAAACGTCAGAAACTCACCAAGAGACTTGAGGTCATCGAAGGTTTCCGTGAATCTGAGCAGAAGCCAGAATGGATGATTTTGGATGCCATCCCAGTCATTCCACCAGATCTTCGTCCGATGCTTCCTCTTGACGGTGGTCGTTTCGCGGCCTCTGACTTGAACGATTTATATCGTCGTGTCATCTCCCGTAACACCCGTTTGAAGAAGTTGATCGATATGCGCGCTCCAGAAGTCATCTTGATGAACGAGCGTCGTATGCTTCAAGAAGCGGTGGACGCTTTAATCGATAACGGCCGCCGTTCCAAACCAATCACCGGTCCTACGGGCAGAACCTTGAAGTCCTTATCCTCTGGATTGAAGGGCAAACAAGGCCGTTTCCGTCAGAACTTGCTCGGTAAGCGTGTCGACTATTCCGGCCGTTCCGTCATCGCGGTTGGCCCGAACCTCAGAATGTATCAATGCGGTCTCCCAAGAGAGATGGCCATTTCCTTGCTCCGCCCATTCATCGCTTCGTTGATGATCAAGCGTGGCTATGTCCATTCCTATAAGGAAGCCGATGCCTCCATCAATCGCTTAGATTCTGTTGTCTACGATATCGTCGAGGAAATCATCAGCCAGCATCCGGTTCTCCTCAACCGTGCCCCTACCCTTCATAGATTGGGTATCCAGGCCTTCCAGCCAATCTTGGTCGATGGCCGTGCCATCCGTTTGCATCCACTCGTTTGCACCGGCTTCAACGCCGACTTCGATGGTGACCAGATGGCCGTTCACGTACCACTTAGCAAAGAAGCCCAGTTCGAAGCTTTGAACTTGATGCTCGCTTCCAATAACATCCTCGGTCCGAAAGATGGCCAGCCAATCGCCGTCCCATCTCAGGACATGATCCTTGGCAACTACTGGTTGACCATGGAAGAGAGCGCCGAAGACTTCTTGACCCACGCTAAGACTTTGCGCGAAATCTACATCGATCCGAAGAATATCGGAGAGAAAGCCGCGACCGAAGAAGAAGCGGCCGAATCCGAAGCCTTCGCTGAGATGGAAGGCACTGCCTTTGCTTCCGTCGCCGAAGTCATCCGTGCTTATGAAAGCCACTCCATCGGCTTGCATAACCGCATCGCCATCAAATCATCTTCGATCCATAAGACCTTCGCTCCGGAAAGTGACCCGGATAACGTCAAGGATTACGCTTTGCCGTTCTATGCCAAGAACAAATACTTGCTCACGACCGTCGGCAAAGTCATCTTCAATGAGATCTTCCCGGATGATTTCCATTACATCAACGACGACCCATCTGCCTCTTTGGAGACCGTGAAGTCCTGGTTCGTTCCTTATGGAACCAACCTCGTTGAGGCTATCAGAGCCAATAAACTCCGCTCCCCGATCGCCAAGAAGGGCTTAGGCGTCTTGATTGATCAAATCTTCCATAAATACGATATGAAAGAAGAAGCTTATGATCCGAGTGGATCCGAGTATTCCGTCCGTCCATCTAAGACGGCCGCCATCTTGGATAAGATCAAAGACCAAGGCTTCGAATATTCCACCATCTCTTCCGTCACCGTCGCCAGAAGCGACATTGACCTCAAAGCCGCCGATCCAAACAAACAATCCATCAACGACTTCAAATATCAGCAGGTCGCCGACGGATATGAGAAAGTCGACAAGATCACCGCTTTGTATAAGAAAGGTATGTTCTCCGACTCCGAACGCCATAAGGCTGTCTGCGATGTTTGGAACGCCGTTGCCAAAGACGTCGAAAACAAGGTTGCCGAATATCTTAAAGAAGATAAGCGTAACCCATTGGTCATCATGGCCGATTCCGGCGCTCGTGGTAACATCTCCAACTTCAAGCAGTTGGTCGGTATGAAGGGCTTGGTTGCCAACCCGAAGAACGAAGCCATCGAACTTCCTATTGTCTCCTCTTATAAAGAAGGCTTGAAGGTCGCTGAATTCTTCATCAACACCCACGGTGCCCGTAAGGGTGGCGCCGATACCGCTCTTAAGACCGCCGACTCTGGCTATCTTACCCGTCGTTTGGTCGACGTCTCTCAGGATGTCGTCGTCCGCGAAGTCGATTGCAACTGCGACCATGGCTTCAAAGTCCGTGCTATCATCAACACCGCTCAGAACACCGTCGTCGCCAAGCTTTCCGAACGTCTCGTTGGTCGTTTCTCCATGCATGACATCATCAATCCAAAGACTGGTGAAGTCATTGTCTTAGCAAACACCATGATCAGCGAAGAAGATGCGAACAAAGTCGCCGATGCTGGCATTGAGGAAGTCGAGATTCGTTCTCTCTTCACCTGCCAGACCAAGAACGGCGTCTGCCAGCATTGCTATGGCCGCAACATGGCCACTGGCCGTCTCGTCGAATTGGGCGAGGCCGTCGGTATCATGGCCGCTCAATCCATTGGTGAGCCAGGCACGCAGTTAACCATGCGAGTCTTCCATACCGGTGGTATGGCCGGAAGCGACATCACTCAAGGTCTTCCACGTGTCCAAGAACTCGTCGAAGCCCGTAATCCGAAAGGTAAAGCCCTCATCTCCAGAATCGATGGAACCATCGAGAATATCGAAGATGATGGCAATGGCCGTTATAAGGTCACCGTCAGATCCGTGGCTGATAACACCGTTGAAAGCGACACTCCGGAAATCGAGGAATACCTCACCGGTTATGGCGCTCGTCTCCGTGTCAAGAAAGGCGATCACGTCGAGGCCGGTGGTAAGATCACCGAAGGTGCCATCGATCCTAAAGAATTGCTTGAATACTCCTCCAAAGAGAAGGTTCAGGTCTATATGATCAAGGAAATCCGCAAGGTCTACGCCGCTCAGGGTATCGGTATCTCCGATAAGCACCTTGAGGTCATCGTCCGTCAGATGCTTCGCAAACTCGTCGTCATCGATGCCGGTGACACCGATCTCTTGCCAGGCACCAGAGTCGACATGGATCGCTTCACCACTGTTAACCAAGAAGCCTTATTGGCTGGCAAGCGCCCTGCTTCCGGCACGCCTATCCTCTTAGGCATCACCAAGGCCGCTTTGGAAACCGAATCCTTCCTCTCTGCCACTTCCTTCCAGCAGACCACCCGCATCCTTACCGATGCCGCCATCAGAGCCAAGACCGACCGTCTCCATGGCTTGAAAGAGAACGTCATCACCGGACGCTTGATCCCAGCTGGCACAGGGGCCGAAGACGAGAATATCACCAAGAAGAGCCTTGCCTCCTTCACCGTCTCCAACAAGATGGAAGAAGTCCGCGATACTTATATCGAGGCCCACGATCGTCAGGCCAACAAAGTTGCTTAATTAGCGACGATAATAACTTAGGGGCGTGAAAATCGCCCCTTTTTCATTTGTTTCAAAAAGAAAGAAAAAGGTGGGCTTTTCGAAGTCCACATAACCGTGTGTGTCAATTAATAAAAAAATTCGATAAATTCTAGTGTTGACAAGAACTTCTCACGCACGTAAGATTACCAGCGTTCGCAACCGGCCCCTTTTGGGGCGCTTTCTAAGCGAAAAGTATTATTAAGGAGATCTTAAAATGCCTACGATCAACCAACTCGTAAGACAAGGCCGTCAGAAATTGGCCAAGAAATCCAAAACCCCTGCCTTAGGCAAGAGATGGAATTCCCTTACGAAAAAACAGTCCAACCAGGCTTCCGCCCAAAAACGTGGCGTTTGCACCCGTGTTGGCACCATGACCCCGAAGAAGCCAAACTCCGCTCTTCGTAAATACGCTCGTGTCCGTTTGTCCAACGGATATGAAGTCACCGCCTACATCGGCGGCGAAGGCCACAACCTTCAGGAACACAGCACCGTCATGATTCGCGGTGGCCGTGTCAAGGACTTACCAGGTGTCCGTTATCACATCGTCCGCGGAACCTTAGACTGCGCGGGTATCGAAGCCCGTCGCCAAGGACGTTCTCTCTATGGCACCAAGAAGCCACATGAGAGCAAATAAGGGAGGAAGAGAAAATGTCACGCAAAGGCAAAATCGAACATAGAGACGTTCTCCCAGATCCAATTTACAATTCCAAGCTCGTCACCCGCTTGATCAACCGCGTCATGTACGACGGCAAGCGTGGAACCGCCCAGAAGATCATCTACACTTCCTTCAAGACCATTGAAGAGAAGACCGGCAAACCAGCCATGGATGTCTTCGCGACCGCTGTCAACAACATCATGCCAGAAGTCGAATTGAAGGTCCGCCGTATCGGCGCCGCCAACTATCAGGTTCCAGTCGAAGTCAACCCAGCCCGTAAGCAAACTTTGGGCCTTCGTTGGTTAGTCACCTATGCTCGTCTCCGCAACGAGAAGACCATGGATGCCAAATTAGCCGGTGAAATCATCGACGCTGCCAACGGAACCGGTGGAGCTGTAAAGAAGAAAGAAGACGTCCTCAAGATGGCCGAAGCCAACAAGGCTTACGCCCACTATCGTTGGTAATTAATAAAGGAGAATCACAATGGCTGAAGATATACTCCAAGGCGTAGATAAGTTTGACTTACCTCACACCCGCAACATCGGTATCATGGCTCACATCGATGCCGGTAAGACCACCACTTCCGAACGTATCCTTTATTACACTGGCCGTTCTCATAAGATCGGCGAAGTCCATGAAGGTGCAGCCACCATGGACTGGATGGAAGAAGAACAAGAACGCGGCATCACCATCACTTCGTCCGCGACCACTTGCTTCTGGAAAGGCCATCGAATCAACATCATCGACACCCCGGGACACGTCGACTTCACCGTCGAAGTTGAACGTTCTCTCCGTGTCTTAGACGGCGCGGTCACCGTCCTCGACTCCAAAAACGGCGTTGAGCCTCAGACCGAAACCGTTTGGCGCCAAGCCGATAAATACAACGTCCCAAGAATCGTCTTCTGCAACAAAATGGACGCTATCGGCGCGGACTTCGAGATGTGCTTAGGCACCCTCAAAGAAAGACTCGGCGTCGATTATGGTGCCATCCAATATCCTATCGGCAGAGAAAGCATGTTCACCGGCGAAATCGACTTGGTCAAGATGGAAGCCTGGTACTACGATCTCAAAGACAAGGACATCCCACCAGTCATCAAGCCAATTCCAGAAGAATTGATGGAAAAGGCCACCTACTATCGTAACGAATTAATTGAGAAATTAGCCGCTTACGATGATGACTTCATGATGAAGGTCTTAGATGGCGAAGAGCCAACTGTCGAAGAAATCAAGGCCGTCATCCGCAAAGCCACCATCTCCGGAAAATTCTTCCCGGTCCTCTGCGGCACCGCCTTCAAGAACAAAGGCGTCCAGCTCTTATTGGATGCCGTCATCGACTATCTCCCATCCCCGCTTGATATCCCAGGCGAAAAGGGCGTCGATGCCAAAGGCGAAGACTTCACTTGCGAAGTCACCGACAAAGCTCCATTCGTTGGCTTAGCCTTCAAGATCGCCACTGACCCATTCGTTGGCCGTTTGGCTTACGTCCGTGTCTACCAAGGCGTCTTAAAGAGCGGCTCCTATGTCTTAAATAGCTCCAATGGAAACCAGGAACGTATCGCTCGTTTGGTTCTCATGCATTCCAATCACCGTCAGGAAGTCTCCGAACTCAAAGCCGGAGAAATCGGCGCGGTCGTTGGCTTGAAGACCACCACCACTGGCGACACCCTCTGCGATCCAGATCACAAA
Organism: bacterium; assembly: GCA_963622135.1. Lineage (GTDB taxonomy): Bacteria > Bacillota_I > Bacilli_A > RFN20 > CAG-826 > UBA4951. The sequence continues at coordinate 40,188 of CAVFGR010000018.1, read as the reverse complement.
GTCGTCCTCGAATCCTTAGAATTCCCTGAACCGGTTCTCGAAGAAGCGGTTGAGCCGAAGACCAAGGCCGATATCGAGAAGATGAACGTCGCTTTGGCTAAATTGGCCGAAGAAGACCCGACCTTCCGCGTTCACACCAACCAAGAAACCGGCCAGACCATCATCGCTGGCGTCGGTGAGTTGCAACTCGAAATCTTGGTCGAACGTATGCGCCGCGAATTCAACGTTCAAGTCAACGTTGGCGCCCCGCAGGTCAACTATCGTGAAACAATCACCAAAACTGGCGAAGCCCAGGGCCGTTATGTCAAACAGTCCGGTGGTCACGGTCAGTACGGTGATGTTTGGATTCGTTTCGAACCGAACCCAGGAAAAGGCTTCGAATTCGTCGATGCCATCGTCGGTGGTTCCGTTCCTAAGGAATTCATTAAACCAACCCAGCAGGGTTTGGAAGATGCCTTGACCAGAGGCATCATCGCTGGCTTCCCAGTAATCGACGTCAAGGCCACCTTGTTCGATGGTTCTTACCACGATGTCGACTCTTCCGAAGCTGCGTATAAGATCGCCGCTTCCATGGCCTTAAAGGCCGCCGGCGATAAGTGCGGTCCGGTCATCCTTGAGCCGATCATGAAGGTCGACATCACCATCCCAGACCAGTACTATGGCGACGTCATCGGCGATATCTCTCGCCGTCGTGGCCAACTCAATGGCGAAACCCAACGTGGCAACAACGCCAAAGAGGTCTCCTGCTTAGTCCCATTGTCCGAGATGTTCGGTTATGTCACCGACTTACGTTCTCTCACTCAGGGACGTGGCAACTTCATGATGACTTTCTCCCACTATGGACAATGCCCACGCTTTATCCAAGACGAGATCGTCAAGAACTCTCAGCACTAATTAATAAATTAGTAAGTGTTGTAAAAAACGATTCGTTGAAATATCATAATTAACGGATTGTCAAAAACCATTTTTCGGAGGAAAAAACACCCATGGCAAAAGAAAAATTCAACCGTGACCGTGTCCATCTTAATGTTGGTACCATCGGCCACGTCGACCACGGCAAAACCACTTTGACTGCCGCGATCACCCACTACCTCTCCATGCTCGGCAAAGCCACTGGCGGCGCCGAAGGAAGCGCTGTTGACAAAGCTTACGGCGACATCGACAGCTCCCCAGAAGAGAGAGCTCGTGGTATTACAATCAATACCGCTCACGAAGAGTACGAAACCAAGACCCGTCACTACGCTCACGTCGACTGCCCGGGACACGCTGACTACATCAAGAACATGATCACTGGTGCTGCTCAGATGGACGCCGCTATCTTAGTCGTCGCTGCTACTGATGGTGTCATGCCACAGACCCGCGAACACGTCTTGCTCGCCCGTCAGGTTGGCGTTCCTTACATCATCGTCTACCTCAACAAGACCGACCTCGTCGATGACCCAGAATTAGTCGACTTAGTCGAAATGGACGTCCGTGACCTCTTAAGCTCCTATGGCTTCCCAGGCGACGAACTCCCAGTCATCAAAGGCTCTGCCCGTGAAGCTGGCATGTCCAATGACTACAATTCCGATGCTTGCAAGTCCATCAAGGAACTCCTTGAAGCTATGGATACCTACATCCCAGATCCAAAGCGTGACGAAGACAAGCCATTCTTGCTCCCAATCGAAGACGTCCTCACCATCTCTGGCCGTGGCACCGTCGTCACTGGTAGAGTCGAGCGTGGTGTTGCCCGCGTTGGCGACGAAGCCGAAATCGTCGGTATCAAGCCAACCCAGAAGACCGTCATCACTGGTCTCGAAATGTTCCGCAAGACCTTAGACTTCGCCACTGGTGGCGATAACGTCGGCGCCCTTCTCCGTGGTGTCACCCACGACCAGGTCGAACGTGGTCAGGTCCTTGCCAAACCAGGATCCATCGTCCCACACGATAAGTTCTCTGCTGCTGTCTACGTCCTCACCAAAGAAGAGGGTGGCCGTCACACCGCTTTCTTGAACGGCTATCGTCCACAGTTCTTCTTCCGCACTACCGATATCACCGGCAACATCACCTTGCCAGCCGGAACCGATATGGTCATGCCAGGCGACAACGTCACCTTCAGCGTCGATCTTATCCACCCGATCGCTCTCGAACAAGGCACCAAGTTCTCCATCCGTGAGGGTGGCCGTACTGTCGGCGCCGGCACCGTCAGCGACATCATTCATTAATTTGAATAATTAAAGGGCACGCACATGCGTGCTCTTTTTTTATCCCCGCTTGTGCGTGTATCGTTGCTTAAAATTAAGTCTTATCTTATGATAAGAACATGAATTTACCAAAGAATCTAACCATCGCTTCTCCTACCAAACGCTTCTTGGCCTTTGTGATTGATTTTGTCTTGGCTGCCGTCGTTGGCTTCCTCCTTTATTTCTTTTGGGGAAATAAGGGCTTATTCACCTCGCTCGGAGGGAGCGAAATGTGGCAGCAAGCCATGGATTTTTATGGGACTTCCTATCTCATTGAAGTCGAGAAAGACGCGGATGGTAATTGGAGCACCGACTATAATGAACTAAATTACACCGTTCAGCCTTCTTCTGATCAGGAAAAGCCTGGATATGTATATTATTTGGATGCGACTTATAATTTCTATTCCACCTTCCTTACTAGCAACGAACATATCGATGCGGTGGATGATAAGGCGGCGAAAGATTATTATGGGGCCTTATATTTCAACACCGAAATTATCGGGCTTCCGAAAGATTTGTCCTCCGTTAATATCGAAGATCCAAGCACTTATACCTCGGCAGACGGCTATTGGCAATATGACTTAAACGTGGCGGGAACCGCCATCGACCAAACCGCCAAGCCAGTGGTCGCGAAAGCCTATCAAACATTAGTCAACGCGGAAGATAAAGAAATATTGACCACCTATTACAAATTATTCATCAACACGACTTCATCCAAAGAGGCTTCCGGCATCTTTTATGACGCGGCTAAGCTCTTATCTAGCCAAAGTTACATCAAAGCCTTGAATGAGGACTATACCCACGTTTATTGGATTATCAACGCCGTGCCATTCTCTATCCCATTGGCCGCATTCTTCTTATTGATTCCTCTTTGCACCCCAAATGGCGAGACTTTGGGCAATTTGATTACGCGTACGGGCTATGCCAGCTATAAAGGCATGAGAATCAATTTCTGGCAGAGATTCGGGCATCCATGGATTCAAGTCATTTGCTTATGCCCATTTGTCTTTGTTCCGAGCAATTACCGTATGTTCGCCTTTATGGGAGCGGTTGTCTTGCTCTTTGTTGATTTTGCTTTCGCTTTGAGGGATAAAACCGGCGCTTATAGATCTTTGGAAGATAGGATGTGTGCCACGATTTTATATGAGAAAAAGAAATCCACTTTGTTCAAAAATGAAGCGGAAGCCGAACAATTCGAGAACGATCATAATGTCATTACGACCGTGAACAATGAGACTATCAAGGTTTCCGATTCCGAGGCCATTTTAAAAGAAAAATCGATCATCGATTTAGATATTTTGGAACATAGGGATACCGATCAAGAAAACGGAGATAACGAGGACTGAAGATGTCGAGAATGTCTTACGTTAAGAAAAGCGAAGTCATCACCGCGGAAGGCTATAGGCTTTCTCCTTTCATTTTGAGGATTGCCGCTTGGGCGGTTGACTTAGCATTCTTTATCGGAAGCTTGGCTTTGATATTCTTTTTGCTTACCACCAATCATTTTACGACCTTGATCGATGTACTCGGTTCAAGAGAAGCCCAAACGAATTTGACTGAATACCAGGTGAATTCCGGGCTTGTTTATCGTAACGAGAATGACGCTTGGATCGATATTACTTCTGAGACCTATAACGCTTATGAAGATGCGGTGGTTTTCTATTATTTGGATTATGAGTCAGGTTCTAACAAAAATAACCCAGAACCGCTTAATTTTACTATCGAGGACTTCAACAAGAAAATACTCGGTTTGCCAGATTCCGACGAATATATCAACCATTCTGAATATTATGAATACCAAAAGGATGGTGAAGGCCATTCTTTGATGAACGAACGCGCCATACTTAAGGATTCTCTTTACGATTCCGAAACGCATGAACTGACAAAAGATGCGCAAGATGGGCTTCTTTCGTTCTACCGAAGCGCTTATAGCGACGCTCAGGATAGACTTATGAGCAGACCTTATTACAAAGAGGCCCAAGCCACTTTGAATAAGGGTTATATCATCGTCGAATCCATCGCCGCTTATGTGCCTTTCTTGATTTTCTACTTCATAATCCCGACTTGTTCCGTTCCTGGACAAACCTTGGGGAAGAAATTCATGAAAATAGCGGTGGCTGAATCAAAGACTGGCGTAGCTGTCGAAAAATGGAGAACCGCTTTACGCACCATCCCGTTCATCGTCGTTTCCTTAATTGCCATCATCTTAAATGATTTGATTGTGAGTCTGACGACCATCATCTTGGTTGCCTTGGTCAGCTTCGCTTTGGTTATTTTCACCAAAAAGCGTCGCTGCTTAGGTGATTATATCGCTGGAACCGTCGTCATTCGTGAAGATGATTTGATGGTCAAACGTATCAAAAAGCCTACCGAGGAGAAGAGCAATGCACAAATTGGTTAAGGCTCATATAGGTTGGAGAACATTAGCGGGCTTCATCGATTTTCTTATTGCCTGTTTCCTTGGATTAGGCGTTTTCGCTATCGCCCAAACGATTTTCATGGGAAGCAAGGTTGGCAAGCAATTAACGACCTCCCTACATGATTACCAAGTCAATTCAGGTCTTTATTACGATGACGAAAACGGCGACTTGGCAACTTATGATGATTTCGTCAATTATGAGCGTTACGAAGATATAATGACCAATTATTACTTGGTATACCTACCAAGTGTTAATGAAAACGCCACTTATGACAATTATTGGTACAATGTTTTTGTTTTGGGCTTGAATGACGAAAAAGGCCTTTATAGCGAAGAACAGCTATCTGCTATTCAAGAGCCTTCGAAAGACTGCGTTTTATGGCAATACCAAGTGGTAGAAGGAAGCAAAAACCTCGATCTCATCGGCGTGCCTGCCTCCGATTTATATCAAGATGGCAAATTGACTGACGAGGCGAGTAAAAAGCTCCTTCGTTTCTATTGCTCGTCGGAACAAAGATCAGTCTATTACAACGCGATGCAAAATCTCTTCCATCAGGATTTTTATGAGACTACCTATAACAAAGCCGCGGCCTACAATTTGGTTTACCCACTATCGATAGCCATTCCGGTGGCCCTTCTCATCGTTTATCTGATCGTCCCTCTTTGTTTCAAAAACGGCGAAACGATGGCCAAGAAAATATTCCATCTCTGTTTGGTCAACAAACTTGGCTTCCGCATTAAGAGAGTTCAACTTGTTTTAAGGTCCTTGCCAATGATTCTGATGACCGTTATCTTGGTCTTGTTCTTGCCTCTCGTCTGGAGCGTTTCCATCATTTCTTTGGTGTTCTTCGTTTCGTATATCTGTTCTATCTTTACCCCAAACAAGCAAGCCATCCATGACATGATCGCGGGGACGATGGTTATCAACGAAAGGGATTCCGTTTTCTATGATGACGCGGCCGCTCAAGAGGCTGGAGAGAAGTTCTATCAGCAAAGAATGGAGCATGCCGAGAAAGAAATTGAGCAAGGCAGAAAAGCCCTCGAAGACGAAGAAAGAGAAAAGTGGAAACAAATCAAATAACCGACCTCCTACAAGTTTTGGCCTTAAATTACATTTAGGGCCTTTTCTTTTTATAAACCATCGTTCTCCTATTACTTCGTAAAGATATGCTTTCTTGTCTTGTTTGAGACCCCCTATTTTTGCTACACTTATAGACGCATATAAAGGACTGTGCTGAAAAGCACGGGAGGAAAAACATGGAAGTAAGAATCGAAGGTCTTACAAAGGTGTTCGATAGCCGCACTGGAAAGAAGGGTTCCAGGGTTACTGCTGTCGACAAATTTGATTTGACCATCCCCGACGGTAAACTCGTCGGTCTTTTAGGTCCTTCTGGCTGTGGCAAATCCACCACTCTTTATATGATCGCCGGCTTGCACAAGCAAAGCGGTGGTCATATTTACTTTGGTAGTGAAGAAGTCACAAATGTTCCGCCAGAGAACCGTGGCATTGGCTTAGTTTTCCAAAACTACGCCTTATACCCACACTTCACCGTTTATCAGAACATCTCATTCCCACTCGACAACGTTCGTTTGCCGGGTGCTTATGGAAACGAAAGCGATGAATTGAAATCCGCCGAAGCTGATTTGAAGTCTTTCGAGCAAAGCTTGAAGAAAGCGTTGGCCCGTCAGCCGAATTTGCCGGCGATGATTGAACGCAACAACGCCCAAGGCAAATCCGTTCGTGCCCTTGAGGAAGAAATGGCCTCAAATCAAGAATTGATTGATCATGCCGACGTCCTTCGCGCCGACAAAGAAGCCCGCGTTGAAGAAGCCAAGGCCGCCCTCGATGCCGCCAAGGCCGCTTTCGAAGAATTAAAGGCCACTGATCCTGCGGCCGCCAAAATCAAGAATAAGAAACGCTTATCCAAAGCCGATAAGGACGCCCTTATTCATGAAAATGCCAGAGTCGTCGATATCGAACCATATCTCGCTCGTAAGCCAAAGGAATTATCCGGTGGTCAGCAGCAGCGTGTCGCTATCGCTCGTGCTCTTGTCAAGAAACCATCCGTCTTGCTCTTGGACGAGCCATTGTCCAACTTGGATGCTCGTTTGCGTTTGCAGACTCGTGAAGAGATCAAACGTATTCAGCGTTCCACTGGCATCACCACTGTCTTCGTCACTCATGACCAGGAAGAAGCCATGTCCATCTCTGACACCATCGTTGTCATGAAGGCTGGCATCATCCAACAAATCGGTGAACCACAGTACGTTTATAACGAACCAACCAATATGTTCGTCGCCAAGTTCTTAGGCAGCCCAGCCATCAACATCGTTGAAGGCGAAATCAAGGGCGGCCAGCTTTATTTGAACGGCGAATTATTCGATGACGACCCAGTTTATCAAAACGATTACAACCAGGTTGTCTACGAAGAACCGGAAAAGCAATACGACAGCAAAGGCAAGGAAATCATCCCGGCCGATAGGGAAGAAAACCCAGAAGTCGCTAAGCTCTCTTATCCAACTCATATCGAAGTCCATCAAGACCGTAAGGTTTATATCGGTATCAGACCTGAACACTTCACCGCTGCCCCAAAGAAAGGCACCAAGAATGTGGTTCCAGTCGATATCGACATGATTCAGACCATCGGTCGTGACATCTCGGTCGTCGGCAACGTTTCCGGCAATCCTGATGCTAAATTGCGCGTTATCATCCCAAGCGATGAACGTGAAGCCATCGGTTCTGCGGCTACCGTTAAATTCGCAACCAAACGTTTTTACGTCTTTGAGGAAGGCGGAGAGAGGTTGAAATAATGTCGGCGACCAAATCCAAAATCGCCACGGAATTGGCTTACTGGAAAGCTCGTCCGAGTGAAGAGCAGCTTTCAGCCTCGACTGAAGCCATCCTTCACCAGACCTTATCTACCCGTAAAGCATCCCGTATCCAACTTCCAGAATGGGCGAAGGCTTGGATCGCGTTGATTCCGGCTTTATTTTTCCTTGTCTTGTTCATGATCTACCCAATCATCAACACCTTCTTGATTTCGTGGATCGTTAACTTCAAGTTCATGGCAGGTTCCAACAGCTCCTTTGCGTTGACGAACTATTTTGCTGCCTTGAACAACCCTCGTAGCGGCGTGATGCCATATTGGGGCGTCCAAAACTACATCACGGTCTTGACCTCCAAAGAATTCCTCAATTCCTTGGCCAACACGGCGATCATCGTCGTGGTCTCCGTCCCGCTTACCATCATCATTGGCTTATTGATTGCGGTTTTCCTTAACTCGATCAAACCTTTAAAAGGTTTCTTCCAAACCGTCTTCTTCTTGCCATATGTCACCAACACCATCGCGTTGGGCATGGTCTTCAAGATCATCTTCTCGTCTTATCCTGGCGGCTTGTTTAACAAGTTCCTCAGCTTATTTGGCGTCGAAGCCCAGCAATGGCTTTCCGCCAGCGCTTCGAAAGGCGCGATGCTTGTTCCTATCATCATGTACGCCATCTGGAATGGCTTAGCCTTCAAGATTTTGGTCTTTGAATCAGGCTTGGCCTCCATCGATAACCAATATTATGATGCCGCGAAGATCGACGGCGCTTCGAGAAGTACCATTCTCGCCCGCATCACCGTTCCTCTTTTGTCCCCGCAGATCTTGTACATCACCATCACTTCCTTCATTGGTGCGTTCAAGAGCTACACCCAGGTCATCGCCTTGTTCGGCGGTGGCGCCTACTACTTCGGCGGCACCACTCAGAAATACTGGGAAACCGTCGTCGGCTATATTTATGTAACCATGCAAGATAGCACGAAGACCGGCGTTGCCGCCGCGGCTTCCTTCGTCTTGCTTATCATCATCTTGCTTATCACTCTCGTTCAGATGCAGGTGAGCAAGAGAAAGGTGGTGTATTGATATGGCGCATGAAATGTATTTCGCCACTCCGGCGCAGATGAGGAGATACAAAGCCTCGAAGACAATCGGCCAGATCCTGACCTATTTGTTCCTTTCGATCATTGGCTTGTTCATCCTTATCCCATTCGTCTTCATGGTCATCACTTCCTTCCGTGATCCTTCCAACTATGACTACGACACCATCAACTCCATCTTCCACGTCATCCCGCCAGCCACCCACGAGATAAACGGCACGGCCAACTATTCCCTTTATAACTTTATAACCGTGTTCACTTATAAGAGTGCTTCCGGCCAGAGCATCAACTTCGGCCTCTATTACGGAAACACCCTCTATGTCTCGATCATTGGCACTTTCTTCACCTTGATTACCACTGTCTTAGCTTCCTTTGCCTTTGCCCGTTGCAACTTCAAAGGAAAGAATCTCTTATTCACGATTCTCTTAGGCACGATGATGATTCCGGGCGAAATGATGGTCATCACCAACTATCAGACCGTCATGGGCTTGAGCTGGGAAAACACCTATGCGTCATTGATCTTCGTCCATGGCGTCTCGGTCTTCTACATCTTCTATCTGCGACAGACGTTCCAGCAGATTCCGAATGAATTGTTCTTAGCGGCGAAAGTCGACGGTTACGGACATTATGCTTACCTTTGGAAAGTCATGATCCCAATTGCCATGCCGACCATCATCACCATCATGATTCTCTCTTTGATGGGTGCTTGGAACTCCTACATTTGGCCAAACCTCGTCGCTTCCGGCGATAACAAAGTCTTCGGCTGGTCGATGAAACTCGTTTCCAATGGTTTGATGAGCTTATTCACCTCATCCGATGGCGAAGTTTCTTACGACACCGTCAAGATTGCCGGTTCCGTCGTCGTCACGACTCCGTTGTTTATCTTCTTCTTGATTTTCCGCAAATACATCATGCGCGGCATCTCCCGCTCTGGTATCAAAGGTTAATCGTCTAAAACGCTTATTAAAAATAAAAAGGAAAGAAAAACATTATGAAAAGCAACAAATTGAAAGTCTTAGCCTTGGGCGGCTTGCTCAGCATGGCCTTAACTAGCTGTGGCCCATCCGCCCTCGAACCTGAACGTCCGGTCGACATGAACTTGGATACCAATGGTGTTTCCATCGATTGGTGGACTGGCTTCGGTGGCGACATCACCGGTTATCTCGATGACCAAATCATCCCAGAATTCAAAGAAAAGACCGGCATCACCATCACCCACACCACCAAAGGTGGTTATGACAACCTCCAAAAGGCTGTCAACTTAGGCGCTGGCCGTCGTACTTATCCAAATATCGTCGTCGGCTATCCTGACCACTTCGCTTCCTACGTCGCTTCCAACATGCAGCTCCGTTTGGACCCATATTTCAATGATGACGCCGAAGGCAAAGCCTTCATGGACGACATCTATCCTTCCTATATGGAGGAAAACCAGCAGCTCGAATTCAAAGAAGACGGCACTGGCTATACTTTGGGTGTCCCATTCAACAAATCCACTGAAGTCCTCGTTTATAACGAAGTCTTCTTCAATTCTCCAATCGTCCAAGGTTGGGGCATCACCCATGTCCCTCAGACTTGGGACGAAGTCGAAGCTTTCGGTAAGATCGCCGTCGAGAAACTCACTCCGTTCTTCGGCAAGATCTTAGGCAGCGACGGCGTCGGATACGCCAAGGAAACCGACTTCCCAGAAGGCGTCACCATGTTGGCCAACTTGACCACTGCGACCGCCGATACCTTCTACTTCTTAGGCTATGACTCCCAAGCCAACCTCTTCATCAGCTCCTTGCGTCAGTGGGGCGGAAAATACACCGAAATCGATTCCGCTACCGGCGTTGGCTATGCCGTTTACGACAATGCCGAATGCAGAGAGATGCTTGCCTATATGCGTCGTTTATCTAACGAGCATGTCTTGGCCATCCCATCTTCCTTCGGTGGCACTTCCCTTTATTGCTCTGACTACTATAAGAACTATCAGTGCATGATGAACGTCGGTTCTTCCGCTGGCTTAGGCTACTACACCGACGCCAACTTGAAATCCACCTCTGGCGTTACCTCCGTCCCATATAAGGATGCCGATCACAAATACGTCATCTCCCAGGGCACTAACCTCGCTATGTTGAACAAAGGCACCGATGCCGAAGTCTTGGCCTCTTGGAAAGCCCTCAAGTATTTGACCACTGGCGAGACCAACGGTCTCTTCTGCGCTCTCACTGGTTATTATCCAGCTACCAAGTCCGCTTACAATTCCACCACCTATCAGGAATTCTTGAATGCCGCCCCATCTGATGAGAACGACGCCAACAAGAAGAAAGCCGCTAGAACCAACTCCGAAATCTATGACGCTGATGGCTCTGGCTGGCACAAGTTCGTCGACCCGGGCTTCAATGGCTCCTCCGTCGTCCGTACCGAAATCGAATCCGTCATGTCTCGTTCCTTATTGGAAAACACTGACATCGACACCATTCTCAAAGAATCCTACGCCACCATCTCGGCCTACGTCCGCCAATAATCTTTTAGGAGGGATCAAATGACAAATAAAAAGAAATTACTGGTCCTTTTGCCTCTTCTCGGCACTGTTGCCTCGCTTTCGAGCTGCAAGTTGAACAAAGTCGATCCGTATAACCTCGATTTCACTATCGACACCAACGGGGTCACCATCCAAATGTGGCACCCGTTCGGTTCCGATATGGCTGGTTATCTCGAGGAAGTCGTCGATCTCTTCACCGAAGAGACCGGCATCAAAGTCGAATTAGAAGGCAAAGGCGGCTACGATAACCTTCAGAAGGCTATCACCTTAGGCGCCGGCAAGGGCAAAATCCCTGGCGTCACACTCGCCTATCCTGACCATATGGCCAGCTATGTCGACAACGATTCCATCCTCCGTCTCGATTATTTCTTCGAGAACGACGGAGAGGATTTCAAAATGTCCGACTTCTATGCCGACTACATGGTCGAGAACCAATCGATCGAAAGAAAGGAAGACGGCTCCGGCTTCTACACCTTGGGCGTCCCATTCAACAAATCGACCGAATTGATGTATTACAACAAGACCTTCTTCAATTGGGCTTCCGCTCAGGATTCCGCCATCAAAGTCCCGGAGACTTGGGAAGAGGTCGGCACCGTTTCTACCGCCGTCCTTAGCCTTATGTCCTCCAAAGGCCTTTATGGGAAGATCTTGGCTTCCGACGGAAACCTTTATTCCAGGCCGTCCGAAGTTCCGGCCGGCGTTGACATGATTCTCAACTTCTCGGCCGTCACCGAAGATAGCTTCCACCCATTCACCTACGATTCTCAGGCGAACTTCTTCATCACCACGATTCGTCAGTGGGGCGGAACCTACACCGAGTTCGACCCTGCAACGAGAAAGGGCTATATGGCCTTCAACACCGAAGAGACCGTCGAAGGCTTGACCTATATGAAGAACCTTCACGACAACTGCCGTTTGGCTATCCCGGCCGAATACGGCGGAACCTCGAAATATTCTTCCAGCTATTTCAAGAACTGGCAGTCTCTCATCACCATCGGCTCCTCTGCCGGCGCGACCAACAGCGCCCCGACGGGAGATGCCTTCGAAGTCGGCGTTGCCCCGCTCCCATATAAGGATGCCGAGCATAAATACGCCATCTCCCAGGGCACCAACCTCATCCTCATGGACGTCGGAACCGTCGCTCAGAGAGTCGCTTCTTGGAAGTTGCTTAAGTATTTGAGCAAAACGCAGAACGGCTTATTCGCCGCCAGAAGCTCTTATTATCCTTCCTGCGAATACGCGCAGAACTCCGAAGAATACCAGGATGCTTTGAAACGCAATAACCCAGAGACCGCGGAAGAAAAGCCATCAACCGCCCAAGCCCTCCATTATTACGTCGCTCAGGTCAATTCCGACTATTACATGAAAGACAGCGAGAATTGGACCAAGTTCGTCGATCCGGGCTTCTCCGGCTCTTCCGCCATCCGTACCGCCGTCGGTTCGGCGATGGGCTTATTGTTCATCGGCGATGAATCTGGCAAACAGTTGAGCCCGCAAGACGTCATCGACTATTTCTACAACAACTCTGACTTGAAGGGGTATGTACGATAATGAAAAAACTCCAGAAACTTGTGACCCTTGCCCTTAGCTTGGGTCTCTTGGGCGGCGCTCTCGTTAGCTGCGGCCCATCCGAGGATGCCTGTCCTGATGTCAGCGACACCAACGTCCTCTACACCACCCCTCAGACCGACAAACTTGAATTTGCCTATGAGGATACCTACGCCACAACCAATTTCAATTTCAGCAACACCCATGGCGTCAACTATGGCAAAGTGAACTTGGTCAGCGTCACCGATGGCGACACCGCCAACTTCACCACCATCGACGGAACTTATCTTAAGTGCCGTTTCTTAGGCATCAACACTCCAGAATCAACCGCTAAGGTTGAGGCTTGGGGCGTCAAAGCCTCGAAATGGATGGCTAAAGTCTTCGACAGTGCGGTGGACTTCTGCTTGGTCTGCGATGCCGACGCTTACGGCACCGTCGACTCTTCCGGTGGCCGTGCCTTAGCCTTCGTTTGGTATAAGACTTCCGCGAGCGATGAGCTTCATCCAAATCAGTGGAGACTCTATAACCTCGAATGCGTCGAACAATGCTATTCCAAGAACCAATTGTTCGCCGATTCTTCCCTTGGCTACCTTGATTCCTTCTTGGCCGCCGAAGAAAGAGGTGTTAAGTGCGGTGGCCGTGTTTATGGCCAGACCGATCCTGACTTCGTCGGTTCGACTACCATCATTGAAGTTACCTGCTACTACGTCCGTCACCATTTCGACGAAATCGGTATCAGCTTCCAGGAAGGCTCTTCCGGTTCCTATCTCCATATCACCGGCTTAGTTGTTGGCATGATGGGTGATAACTTCATCCTCCGTGACTGGAAGAAGGATTTGGAACAAGACGAAGACGATGCGCTTGAATGTTTGTATGTCTACGCTGGCTATAACACCGCGTTGGCTTCCAAAATCAAAGCAGGATATGTCGTTTCCTTCTATTGCCGCGCTTCGAAATATCCGAAGACCTCTACCAACATCCAATTGACCGACGTTAGCACCGCTAACTATGGCAAATATAAGTTTGTTACCATCAAACCGACTGATGCCGCCTATTCCGACTACATCACTTCTCCGTTGAGCGAAGATTTGGATCCATATGTCCCAACTACCGCCCCAACCACTTATGAAGATCTCGGCAAATGCTATGGCTACTACACCAAACTTCGCGTTCAGGTCAGATCCGTCAAAGGTACCGTCATCGACGATGATGGCGCCGAAGTCGAAGTCAATAGCTACTATAGAGAAAGCGTCAGCTCCACCACTGGCTTGGTGACCGCTACCACGATCTATGCTTGGCTCTATGGCTCCGAGAACGTTGTCTGCAACGTCCGCCTCGATTCCTCGGTTCGTCTCAGCTATCAAGACTTCGGGGTTGATCAGGTTTGGGAATTCAAAGCCTACTTGTCCATGTATTACGATAACTATCAGATTCAGGTGCTTACCTTGGATAAGAACATCGGAAACGCCGTTAGAATCAGTTAAAGAAAGGAAAATGAAAGATGAAATTCTACAAGTCTTTAGGCCTATTGGCCGTTACCGCCGGATTACTGTTATCGGGCTGTGGTGATGGCGTCACCTCCGATAAGGATATCGTCAAAGAAGCCGCGAACGCCGACGCTTTGGTTGTTAACGCCAAAGGCGTTTCCTTCGATCACAAGCGTCCTAACCAACTTTCTTATAACACGACTTTGAACTTGGCCAATTCCATGAGTGCCAGCGCCAAAATCAAAGACAAAGACGGAAATATCGTCAATAGCTTCGTCTTAACCAAGGTGACTTGGACCGTCTCTGGCGATGGTGCCTCTTTATGGAAACACAATTCGATGTTCGACGACACCAAGAACGACTATCAAAACTGGAGCGCCACCTATCCTAAAGCAGGCGAAGATGCCGTGGATGTCGCTTTCACCGCTACCGTCTCCTATGGTTCGGCCTCAACGACCGTCACCTACAACTTCTCGATGCAGCCAAAAGCCTAATCCGAGACAAACTACTAAGGCCGCTTAATGCGGCCTTTTTTCGTTGTTAAACATTTAGGTTTTATCGATATATAATATTTATATGGCCCAGTTATCGTTAACCAGGATCAAAAAGATCCATTCTGTTATTAAAAGCGATAAGCGCAAGTTCGTCTCTTTGGATATGCTTTCCCGCAAATTGGGGATATACCCCGATGTCTTAGGCGGGGAACTAAGCGAATTCAACCCGATGGTCTTTATGGATTCTTCTTTGAATATGAAATCTTTGCTTCCTTTATTGGAAGAGAGAATGAAAGAACTAGAAGAAGAAAAGGCCAAGCAGCCGAAGGCTCCTCGTGTGGTCGCGACGAAGAAAGAGGTTCTTGAATACCGTTCCATCCAATCCTTTGTCTATGCGAAGATGACGGGAGCGGGCGGATTGGTCGATACCTCCGCCGTGTTGGATGACAAAGACCTAAGAATCTTGCAAAAATTGGTGGCCAACGAGATCGCTAAACGCAAGACGCCCGCTAAGAAAAAGAAAAAGAAATAGCATGAACCGCCTCACATTGGAGGCGGTTTTTCAATCTCAAAACGCTCGGATATCATTGAATGATAAGCCTGAACACGCTTTCTTATTGAAACTACGAAGAATTATTAGAAAATAAAATCACAAACAAAACCTTTTTATTCGTCGCTGACCTTATTTTGGAGGATTTTTATGAAGATTCGCGCCGACGTGCGAAGAGGGGTTCAACAAATTTGCGATGGCTACGCAGATGCGCCCTCTCCGCTGATGATGATTTTGTCAGACATACAGAAAAAGTATGGCTACATTCCTTTGGAAGTTCAGGAAATCGTCTCCGAGAAAACCGGCATTCCTGTTGCCGAGATTTACGGAGTCGTCACTTTCTATTCCTTTTTCTCCCTTGAGCCGAAAGGGAAATACGTCGTTGGCATTTGCTTAGGCACTGCCTGCTATGTCAAAAATTCCCAAGCCGTTTTGGATGAATTCACCAAGAAGCTTGGCATCAAGAGCGGGGAGACGACCGAAGATGGTTTATTTACCATCGAGGCCATCCGTTGCATCGGCGCCTGCGCTTTAGCGCCGGCCATGTCCATCAACGGCAAGGTCTATCCGAAAGTGACCCCAGAGCAAGTCGATAAGATTATCGATGAGTACCGCAATAAGGAGAGAAACGATGCTTAAGACAATCAAGACTCCTGAACAGCTTGAGAAATTGACTATCTCATGCGAAGAGGCTTTCAAAAAGAAAGTCAGCGGCGAGAACGGGAAAAGATCCATCCAGGTTTGCGGCGGGACAGGCTGCTTAGCCAATGACTCGGGCCCAATCCTCGATGAATTGAAAAAGCAAATTAAAGAACATGGCTTAGAAGACAAAATAGAAGTCAACCAAGTCGGTTGCTTTGGCTTCTGCTCCCAAGGTCCTTTCGTGAGAATCTATCCGGAAGATACCTTATATCGCACAGTCAAGTTGGAAGACGTCAAACAAATCGTCGAAGAAGATTTGATCGGTGGCAAAGTCTGCGAGAATCTCCTTTATGTCGATCCGGCTACCCATATGAAGGTCCAACGTCAGGACGATATCAATTTCTATAAGAAGCAAATCCGCATTTCTTTGCATGGCTGTTCTCTTATCGACCCACATTCCCTCGAAGAATCGTTAGGCTATGATGGATTTAAGGCCTTAAAGAAGGCCGTTACCGAGATGACCCCTCAAGAGGTCATCGATGAAGTCTTGGCTTCTGGCTTAAGAGGCAGAGGCGGGGCGGGTTTCCCGACCGGAAGGAAATGGCAATTCGCCGCGAATGTCCAGTCTGATAAGAAATACATCGTCTGTAACGGCGACGAAGGAGACCCAGGTGCCTTCATGGATCGTTCCATTTTGGAAGGCAATCCGTTCCAAGTCATCGAAGGTATGATGATCGCCGGCTACGCCTTTGGGGCGGACGAAGGCTATTTCTATGTCCGCGCCGAATACCCTGTCGCCGTCGAACGCTTGCAAAAGGCCATCCAAGAAATGGAAAAGGTTGGTTTGCTGGGTGATAACATCCTCGGAACCGGCTTTAATTTCCGCGCTCATTTGAGATTAGGGGCCGGGGCTTTCGTCTGCGGCGAAGAAACCGCCTTGCTTAACTCCATCGAGGGCAAGCGCGGCATGCCTCGCCCACGTCCTCCATTCCCAGCCATCAAGGGCCTTTGGGGCAAGCCAACCTGTGTCAATAACGTTGAGACTTTATCCCAAGTTCCATATATCATCCGCGAAGGCGCGGCGAAATATGCAAGCATCGGCACCGAAGGCAGCAAAGGCACGAAGGTCTTTGCCTTGGGTGGCAAAGTCAACAACGTCGGTTTGGTTGAAGTTCCGATGGGAACCACCCTGCGCACCTTGATTTTCGACATCGGTGGCGGCATCCCTCATAACAAGCATTTCAAAGCCATTCAGACCGGCGGCCCATCGGGAGGCTGTTTGACCGAAAAGGACTTGGATGTCCCAATCGATTACGATTCCTTAGTTGCCAAGGGTTCCATGATGGGTTCCGGCGGGGCTATCGTCATGGACGAAGATAACTGCATGGTCGACGTGGCCTTGTTCTATATGGATTTCATCTGTCATGAATCTTGTGGCAAATGCTCTCCATGCCGAATCGGCACGAAGAGACTTTACGAGATGCTTCAGAAAGTCACCAACGGGACGGCGACCGAACAGACTTTGAAGGATATGAAATATCTGGCTACCGTCATCAAAGATGGCTCGTTATGCGCTTTGGGGCAGACGGCAGCTAACCCTATCCTTTCGACGATGAACAACTTCCCGGAGGAATATGAGGCTCACGTCAAGGACAGGAAGTGCCCTGCTCACGTCTGCACGAAATTAATCCAATACTATATCGATCCAGATAAGTGCAAGAAGTGCTCAAAGTGCGCACGTTATTGCCCGGCCAACTGCATCAGTGGCGTTCCAGGCAAAGTCGCTTATGTGATCGATCAAAACAAGTGCCTTAAGTGCGGCGCTTGCATGGAAGGCTGCTTCTTCCATGCCATCGAGAAACGTTAAGGAGGGGAATTATGGAAAACGTGAATATCAACATTGAAGGTCGTATCTATAACGTCCCTAGCGATTTATCCGTCTTAGCGGCCGCTCGTATGGTAGGTTACAACATCCCGACCCTTTGCTATTGGAAGGACTGCGAGAACTCTTTGGCCAGCTGCCGCGTCTGCTTGGTCGAAATTCGCTCCAAAATGGGTTCCAGATTGGTGGCTAGCTGCGTCTATCCGGTCACCGATTGCCAAGCCGAGAAAGGTTTCGAAATCCATATTTCGTCCCCAAAGGCCATCAACGCCAGGCGCACCTCGGTGGAATTGCTTTTGAGCAACCATTCCAAAGATTGCCAAACATGTATCAAAAACGGTCGTTGCGAATTGTTGCATGTCGCCGACTTAGTCGGTGCCAGAGACCATCAGTTCGAAGGCTCAAAGACCGAGACTTATTATGATGACGTTGCCCCTGGCATCGTCAGGGATACCAGCAAGTGCATCCTTTGCGGCCGTTGCGTCGAACGTTGCAAGAAAGCACAAGGCATCGGCGTTCTTGGCTTCCAATATCGTGGTTTCAACGCGATTGTCGGCCCAGCCTTCAATCGTTCGTTTGCGAAATCCCCATGCATTCAGTGCGGACAATGCATCGAAGTTTGCCCGACCGGCGCTTTAAGCGAGCATCGCGAGATTGGCAAAGTCGATGACGCCATCATGCAAGGGAAATACGTGGTCGTTCAGACTGCCCCGGCCGTCAGGGCCGCCATCGCTGAGGAATTTGGACACAAGATTGGCGAAGAAAATGGCACTGGCAAGATGGTCGCCGCTTTGCATCGACTTGGCTTTAAGAGAGTCTTCGATACAAACTTTGCGGCTGACTTGACCATCATGGAAGAATCACAGGAATTGATCAACCGCATCAAATCGAAAGATGTCTTGCCACAGATCACCTCTTGTTCCCCTGGATGGATCAATTATCTCGAATATTTCTATGATGATTTGATTCCGCATGTTTCGACCTGCAAGTCCCCTCACGAGATGGAAGGCGCGATCATCAAGAGCTATTTCGCAAAGACCCATAATTTAAAACCACAGGATATCTTCGTTGTTTCCATCATGCCTTGCATCGCCAAGAAAGGCGAAGCTCAGCGCAAAGCCAATGCAGCGGTGGAAGGACTTCAAGATGTCGATGCCGTTTTGACGACTCGCGAGTTGGCCGTCCTTATTAAGAGAGCGGGTCTCCTTTGGGATGAACTTCCTGAAGAAGAGTTTGACCAAGACTTGTTGGGGCAATATTCCGGCGCTGGCGTCATCTTCGGCGTCACCGGCGGGGTTATGGAAGCCGCTTTGCGTACCGCCTATCATTCCTTGACCGGCAAAGAATATGGACCGATTGAGTTTGGCTCGGTTCGCGGGTTACAAGGCGTCAAAGAGGCTGAGATCGACATCGATGGGACCGTCCTTAAGGTCGCGATTGCCTCTGGAATGAGAAATGCAAAGCCGTTGTTGGATGAAATCCGCGCTGGTGAATCCCCATATGCTTTCATTGAGATCATGGGTTGCCCTGGCGGATGCATTAACGGTGGCGGTCAGCCATTCGTCAAACCGAACCTCTTGGCGGGTAAGGAGGCTCCTAACATCTTGGATACCTATTGCCAAAAGAGAGCTGACATTCTTTATTCCATCGATGAGAAGTCGACAATCAGGCAATCCCATAACAACCCTGATATCAAAGCCCTTTATAAGAATTTCTTGGGCGAGCCTTGCGGTGGCATTGCGGAAAACCTCTTGCACACCACCTATGAAGGTGACAGGGAAAAATTCCCAAAGAAATAGATTTTTAAACCTAAGGGAGCGCTTGCAATATAGCGCTTCCTTTTATTTTTTAAATAAATCATTTCTCATTTTCTATTCATCGTGCCAAAATATGGTGTAATAGAGAGGAGAAATAAAATTAAAATGAATCGTAAGATCATACTATTACCTCTTGCTGCCGTTCTTTCTTTTGGTTTAGCCGCCTGTGGCCCAGACAAAAGTGACGACTCAAGCGTTCCTTCCACTGGAGGAGACGATACCTCTTCCGTAACCCCTGTTGCCTATGACGGTGGCATTTCCAACGTCGAAGTTGGTGACGTTCAGGTTTCTGGCGTTGTCGCTCAGATCGGATCCAAAGGCTGGGTCCTTGATGATGGCAAGGCTTCCGTCTATGTCTTTGGCACTTTAGCCAGCGAATTCAAGGTTGGCGACCATGTCTTGGTCTCCGCTACCTGTGAAGCATATTGGGGTTTATACGAATTAAAGAGTGCGACTGTCACTGCTGCCCCGACCACCCAAGCCGGCCCAACTTTATCCGCTCCAACCGAAATCACCGCTGCCGACATCAATGGCATGTGGAATATCACTTCGAAATCTTCAAGCGGAGATGCTTCTTGGAGCCCAACCAATTCCAAACGTTATAAGATCACTGGTCTTACCGCTGAAGACGTTTCCGGATACGCCGGTTGGTCCATTGATGGTTTCGAAAAGAAACTCGTTTCCTACTATTATGTCCCAGGCAACAACGTCACCGAAGCCAACAGAAGCACCAAACTCTATGTCGGTTGCAAATATGACGTTTCCTTCTACATGATTGGCACCAACTCTTCCAAGAATGTCAACATGGGTATCTTCGACGTTACCGCTCACTACGATGCTGTCGAATCCGTCAATGTTACTGGCGATGCCAACGTTGCCACTGGCGCCAGTGTCTCTTTGACCGCTTCTGTCTTGCCATCCACTGCCGATCAGGGCGTTGTCTGGTCTTCCAGCGATGACACCAAGGCTACCGTTTCTTCCTCTGGTAAAGTTACTGGTGTTGCCGAAGGCTCCGTTACCATCACCGCTACTTCTTCCGCTGATTCCAGCAAGAAGAAAGAATTTGCGATGACTGTTACCAAGGGTGTTAATTACGCCAAGGTTGCATCCATTTCTTTCAACAAAACGGAAAATACGGTTGCTACCACCGATGATAAGAGCTCCGAAAGCCCTAAATACGCTTCTTATACCTCCACCGATGGCCTTACTATTAAAAATGAGCAAGGTTCCAGCACTTACTTTGAAGTTTGGACTTCTGACAAGTATAGCGTCAAAATTTACCAAGGTGCGAACGCTGTTTTAAGCTGTGATACCGCATTCTCTCGCATTGTCATGACATGCGATTGCACCAGCTCAAAAGAATATTGCGGAATCACCGAAGCAAGTCTTCCGACTGGCGCCACGATGGATAAAGTGGACCACGTTGTCACTATCACATTGGCGTCCCCAGCGCAATCTGTGGCCCTCAATGATTTAGCCAAACAGATTCGTATTAAGAATTTCGAAGTTCAGGCCATTGCTGAATAAGCCATTGAATCAAAATTGAAAGGGAGCCTCACGGCTCCTTTTCTTTATCTTGCTAAATGAAAGAGGCAAGTATAAAATAACCAAGCGTTGGTTCCTTAGCTCAGTTGGTAGAGCAGCTGACTCTTAATCAGCGGGTCGCGGGTTCGAGTCCCTCAGGAATCACCACTTGAAAATGAAAAGTCGGCAACAGCCGGCTTTTTTATTTCTTAGATAAGTCTATCAATCGGTGGTTATCCTTTTGAATCAAACCAATGGATATTTGTTTTGATACGTATCTGGATAACGTCTCTCTTTCAACGTTTAGCTCCTTGGCTAGATCGGAGATTGATTTATATGGAAGGATTCCATTATGCAAGAACAAGGCGTAAGAGAATCTTTCCTCCAAGGAATTGAATGACAACATTTTGATGCGTTCATTAAGTTTTATGGCGGAGTTCGCGGTCATAGATAGATATTCTTTTAGGAAGATCTTGTTTTGGCCACACAATGTCAACAAATTATCTTCATCGATAAGATAAATGATTGAATCTTCGGTGGCGATGACATTGCCTTTGTAATGGGATTCCTTCGAAAACAGCAAATTGTTCCCAAACATCATTCCGGTCTTTATCGTGTTGAATATGATTTCCTTGCCTTCAAAGGTATATGAGGAAATGGTCAATGAACCCGATTTGACGATGCCGACAAACGAGCATTTTTCGGTTTCCCTGAAAAGCATATCCCCCTTCTTAACTTTTATCGTTTTGAAAAGGGATAAATCCCCTGTCTTTAATGTATCTAATATCTGTGACATATATCACATTAATCATAAGAGAATATCCATATAATATCCACGAGGAAAAACCTATGAACAAAAAATACTTAATTGCCTTATTGCCCTTATTGCTCCTAACGGGATGCGATGACATCCACGACGATGATCCTTTGAATTTGACGGTGGCGTGCCCAAGCGGGGCTCCTGCCTTGGCTTTCTACGAGCATCTTGCTGATAAAAACTTGGAAATATCAAACGCGAACACCGTAAGTTCGTATTTCCAGGCTGGCTCAAAAGACATAGTTGTCTTGCCTACAAACGCCGGGGTTAAGATGATTCAAAAGATGAACGCCCCATATAAAATCGCGGCTACCATTACCTTTGGTAATTTCTACTTGGCCGCTACGGGCAATGATGCGAATGGGACTTTGGATAAAGACGATTACATCGTCGTTTTCCAGCAAAATAACATTCCCGACTTGCTATTCAAGTATGTCTATGGGACGGATTACACCAACATCCATTATGTTAGCGACGCCGCCGCAGCGTCGAGATGCCTAATCTCTGGCAAAAACGAATCCGACTCCAATGCGGAAGCGGCTTATGTTTTAACGGCCCAGCCTGCTTTGGCGGCCGCTCTCTCTCAAAACAACAAGGCCTCCGTCTATGCTGACATCCAAGAAATGTATAAATCCAAAACCAATGGGGAGAGAATGACCCAGGCCTCCATTTTCGTTAACAATTCTTTGAGTCATAGGACGGTCAAAGAATTCATCATCGATATCAAAGATGACATCGAAGATTTGCTTCACGAGCCATCTGAGCTTGATGAAGCTATAAGAGAATCCGGCTTAGAAACCGAAGCCATTACCTCTAAAATCGGCAACCCAACTCTTATTAAGAATCTATTGAATAACGGAAATAAAATCGGCCTTGGTTTCCAATGGGCCGATGTCAATAAACCAGGAATCGATTCCTTCTTGACCGCGTTAGGCCAAGAAACCAGCTCCGACACCATCTATTTCAATCACGACTAAATGAAGAAACTAAAGAAGATCCTAGTTAACAATACAAGCCTGTATATCTACGGGATCTTTTTCGTTTTTATTCTTTGGTGGGTTATATCCGCGTCGATTGGCGGTGGAGGATTCACCTTTCCGAGCCCTGTTTCGACATTCGAATTATTCGGAAAGCTGCTTGGAAGCGTCTATATTTGGAAATCCATTGGAATGTCGTTACTGAGGACGTTGATTGGATTTGTCATCGCCTTCGCTGGCGCCCTTATTTTGGGATTCTTCGTTGGGACCTTTAAGAAACTTCAGGTTTTCCTTAAACCATTGTTTGTTGTCTTAAAGAGCGCACCGACTGCCGCATTCGTTTTCTTATTCCTCCTTCTTTTGGGAAGCGATTATGCGCCTATCGCCATCGCGACATTGCTCTCCTTCCCTATTCTTTACGAGGCTTTTGTCGGCGGCATGAATTCGCTTCCTGATGAAGTGGAGATGGCGATGCGTCTGGATTCCGGGAACAAGGTTAATAACTTCTTCAAAATCAGGCTTCCTATCGCCTTTCCGTATGTCTTGGTGGGTTTGGCATCGTCTTTCGCGTTGTCCTTGAAGACGACCATCATGGCCGAAATTATTACCGGAAGCACAAGCTATGGACTAGGCTCTGCCATTAATTACTATCGAAATATGAATCCTGGAGACATGACTCCGATATTCGCCATCGCATTAATCGCGGTTTTGATAATAATGTTTTTCGATTTAATCAATCTTTTAATTAAACGTTTGTTTAGTCGATAATTTGTAGGTTTTGCAGGTGAATGCAAATTCACATAGACCTAGTAAGGTCTCTATACCAAAAACGCATATCAAATGTAAGCGGTTCTTTCTTTTATGAAAGAAGATTTTGAGAGTATACTTTCATCGATTAAGGAGAAGTTTTCATCATGTCTGAAATCAAGAAAACATTCCAATCGGTTGACGGAAATACCGCAGCCGGACAAGAAAGTTATTATTTTACTGAGGTTGCCGCGATCTTCCCGATCACCCCGTCCTCCCCAATGGCCGAATTGGTCGACGTTATGGCGTCCAAGAAAGAAAAGAATTTCTTCAATTCGACCGTCAAAGTTGTTGAAATGCAATCCGAAGCCGGCGCTTCTGGCGCTGTCCACGGCGCTTTGCAAGGCGGCGCATTAGCCACCACCTACACCGCGTCCCAAGGCTTATTGCTCATGATCCCGAATGTCTACAAGTGGGTGGGCGAAGAACTCCCAGCCGTCTTGCATGTCTCGGCTCGTAGCTTAGCCAACCACGCGTTGTCCATCTTCGGTGACCACCAGGATATCTATGCCTGCCGTCAGACCGGCGCGACCATGATCTGCTCTGGTTCCGTCCAAGAAATCGCTGATTTGACACCGGTCGCTCATTTGACTGCCATCGATTCCTCTTTGCCAGTCATCCACTTCTTCGATGGTTTCCGTACATCCCACGAAGTTCAGAACGTCGAATTCGTCGATCCTGAAGAATGGAAGAAATTGCTTCCGATGGAGAAAGTCGAGAAGTTCAGAGAATTGGCTCTCAACCCACATACCCACGCCGTCACTCGCGGTGGTGCGGAAAACGATGACGTTTACTTCCAGGCTTGCGAAGCTCAGAACTTAGAACACGAAGCCGTCATCGACTATGCTTGCAAATACTTTGAAGAAGCCACTCGTTTGACCGGCAGAGAATATGCCCCATTCGTTTACTATGGTGCCAAAGATGCCACTAAGGTCATCATCGCCATGGGCTCCATCACCGAAACCGCTGGTGAAGTCGTCGACGCTTTGAATGCCAAAGGCGAAAAAGTCGGCTTGGTCAAAGTCCATCTCTATCGTCCATTCAGCGCCAAGCTCTTATCCAAAGTCATCCCAGCTTCCGTCAAACAGGTTGCCGTCTTAGACCGCACCAAAGAAGCCGGTGCCACTGGCGAACCACTTTATCTCGATGTCATCGCTGCCTTATCTCAAGAGCACAGAACCGATATCGAAGTCTTAGGTGGCCGTTATGGCTTATCCTCCAAGGATACCCAGCCAAAGGATGTCAAAGCGGTCTTCGATCACTTAGACAATCCAAACCGTTGGAATTCCTTCACCATCGGTATCAAGGATGATGTCACCCATTTATCCTTGCCGGTTGATGACAAATTCTTCATTGATCACGACTATACTTCCTGCTTGTTCTATGGCTTAGGAAGCGACGGTACCGTCTCAGCCAACAAGAGCTCCATCAAGATCATCGGCGATGCTACTCACCAGTATGCTCAGGCTTACTTCCAGTATGACTCCCGTAAGTCCGGTGGTGTCACTCGTTCCCACTTACGTTTCGGCAAGGATCCAATCCACTCCGAATACTATGTCAAGAACGCTGACTTCATCTCCTGCTCCTTAGACACTTACATCTTCCGTTTCGATATCATCAACAATTTGAAAGAAGGCGGGACCTTCTTGCTCAACACCGATATGGATGAAGCGACTTTGATCGCTTCCATGCCAAACCGCATGAAGCACTTATTGGCTGAAAGAAAAGCGAAATTCTACATCATCGACGCCAATAAGATCGCTGAAGATATCGGCTTAGGCCGCAGAACCAACACCGTTCTCCAAAGCTCCTTCTTCAAACTCAACGAGCAGATCATGCCATATGCCGAAGCGCAGAAATGGATGAAGAAGTTCGCCCTTAAGTCCTACGCCAAAAAAGGCCAGGCTATCGTTGACCTCAACTATAAGGCCATCGATGGTGGCGCCGATGGATTGAAGGAAGTCAAAGTTGATCCAAAGTGGATCGAACTTCCTGTTGCCCGTAGAAAGTCCAACACCGGCGATGAATACTTCGACGAGTATTACAACGTCATCGGTAATTTGGATGGCGATGATATCCCAACTTCCACCTTCCGTAAGTTCGAATTGAACTCCGGCACGATGAATCCAAACGTCACCTTCTATGACAAGCGTGAAATCGCCGCGATGGTCCCACAATGGAACTCCGCTTATTGTATCGAATGCAACCAGTGCGCCTTCGTTTGCCCACATGCTACCATCCGTCCATTCTTGCTCAATGAGAAAGAAGTCGAAAACGCTCCAGAGATCGTTAAGAACGATTTGAAGAACGCTTTAGGTGGCCCAGCTGTCGCTGGCTTGAAATATCGCATCCAAGTTTCTCCAAAGAACTGCGTTGGTTGCGGTCTCTGCGTCTCTGAATGCTTAGGCAACCAAACCGCCAAGAAACTCGGAAACGATCACTTCGCTCTTAAGATGGTTGAGGCCAAGTCTCAATTCGCTCAAGAAGAAGGCGCCGATTATCTCTATAAGCACACCGAATATAAGGCCGATAAGTACCCACTCACTACCGTTAAGGGCGTTAGCTTCTTGATGCCATACATGGAAGTTTCCGGTGCTTGCGCTGGATGCGGCGAAACCCCATATTATCGCTTAACCAGCCAATTGTTCGGCAAAGACATGCTCGTTGCCAACGCGACCGGCTGCTCTTCCATCTACTGCGGTTCTACCCCACTTACCCCATTCGTCCGCGATAACAACGGCAATGGTCCAGCTTGGGCTAACTCCTTATTCGAGGACAACGCTGAATTTGGCTTTGGTATGAGAATCGCGACCGACTACAAGCTCACCCAGATCGTCAGAATCCTTTCTGCCGCGGTTGAAGCTGAAGACGTCGAAGAAAACCTCAAAGATCTTGCTAACCAGTATCTCGCCAACGTCAAGAACCGCGAATTCATCCGTTCCATCGTCAACGACTTGGTTGCCGCTGTCAAAGCCTCCAAGAACGAAGCCGTCAAGGAACTCCTTGAATACGAACGCGACTTGATCGATAAGTCCGTTTGGATCGTCGGTGGCGATGGCTGGTCCTACGATATCGGTTATGGTGGCTTAGACCATGTCTTGGCTAACGAAGCCGACGTCAACGTCTTAGTCCTTGATACCGAACTTTATTCCAATACCGGTGGCCAGGCCTCCAAGTCCTCCCAGACCGGTTCCATCAACAAGTTCACCGCTTCTGGCAAGAAAGAAGCCAAGAAGAACCTTGCCTTGCTTGCTATGTCCTATGGACATGTCTATGTCGCTCAGATCGCTTTGGGTGCCAACCCAGTCAAAGCCATCCAAGCTTTGAAGGAAGCTGAATCCTATGACGGACCATCCTTGATCATCTGCTACTGCCCATGTATCAACCATGGTATCAAAGGCGGCTTGTCCAACTCCATCTTGGAAGAAAAACAGGCTGTTGAATGTGGCTACTTCCAGACCTTCAGATATGATCCACGCAAGGTCAAAGAAGGCAAACCTGGCTTGGAGATGGATTGCAAGGATCCAGACTGGTCCAAGTTCCGCGACTTCTTGATGCATCAGACTCGTTTCGCTCAGTTGCCAATCGTCAACCCAGAGGAAGCCGAGAACTTGCTCAATAAGTGCGAAGCCTACGCCAAAGATAGATTGGAAGCCGTTAAGAAATTCGGCCTTTAATCCAAAATCTCTCAATTAAGCCCTGCCAACCACAGGGCTTTTTTAGTTGACGATTTTCCATATATGCTTATCTCAAATAGGAGACAAGCATGAGCTATCCAAACACTTTTGTATCTTCGGAACACGAAGAAAACAAACGGCGTGCTCTTTTAAGCGGGGCGCGCCGTTTTTCTTTTGGCGGGAGGGAATTCTTCTTCGCCTACTCTCCTTCTTTGATGAGCCTTAAAGAAGGAATATTGAAGAACCTATACGAAATCGAGAAGATTTTAAATAGGCTCGGACCTACTATAAGAAGGGAATACGAACATTCCTGCATCTTGGATGAGGCTATGGCCTCTTGTTCTTTGGATGAATATCCGAGGATGAGGAGGCTCGAGGATCTTTATTTGAAAGAGAAGCCCCTAGTTATCAAAAACCGAGTCAATCCGCTGAAAAACCTATCGCTTAAAGTGGGTTTTTCGGTAAGTTCGCCCTGCAAGGATGAGACCGATGTTCGCTTGGGATTGGAAAAGTTAAAGTCCATGCGGGAACGCTTTCTAAAGGAAGATACCTTGATTTGGGCGTTGATCGAACATTTCGTCTTTGAATATATCCACCCTTACGAGATTATGAATGGATTGATAGGAAGGTTCTTAACTTATCGGAATCTCAAAGGCAGCATCTATGAATTTCTCGGTACGAGGTTCTCGGCCTCTTTCAATGACGACCAAAAGAAATATTTCTTGGCCTTCAAACGTTCGGAGATGAGTTTTGATTTAAATGAATACTTGGAACTGATTTGCCAATCATTGCTGAATGAATTGAACAAAAATCGCCTCGATTTGGAAGAAAAGGAGAGGCGGTGGAAGCTAACTTTGGAAAGGCTAAATAAGATATCGATGAGCTTAGGTGAGCAGGAAACAATCAAGGGCGTTTTGATGATGCGTTTGTTTAGAAAGCAGAAGCTCAATCTTTCTCGACTGGCAAGGGTATTAAACAAGAGCGAGCGAACCGTCTTCCGTCATATGTCAAGTCTCAAAACCATGGATCTCGAAGGCTTTTGACACACCGAAATGACATCGATTCGAAGTATTCTGCGTGCGTTATGAAAATACCCCGTTATAATAGCGGGGTATGAGTAACAAAAGATTTATCGTCGTCAAAGGGGCGAGAGAGAACAATCTCAAGAACATCAATTTGGAGATTCCTAAGGATTCTTTGACTGTTTTCACCGGCCTTTCAGGGTCGGGAAAGACCACCTTGGCGTTCGATACCATTTATGCCGAGGGACAACGGCGCTACGTCGAATCCCTTTCCCCTTACGCCCGTCAGTTTTTAGGCGGCGTGGACAAACCAGACGTCGATAGCATCGAGGGCTTATCGCCTGCTATTTCGATAGACCAAAAAACGACCTCCCATAATCCTCGTTCAACGGTTGGGACCGTTACGGAAATCTATGACTTCCTGCGTCTTTTGTTCGCTAGGGTCGGCGTTCCATATTGCCCAAGACATCATCGGCCAATCGTTTCTTTTTCAAAAAGCGCCATCACCGATATTGCGATGGGTTATGAAAATGGAACCAAGCTCCAAATTTTGGCGCCTATCGTCAAACACGAAAAAGGAACACATAAAGACACCTTAACCAAATTAGTCAGCCAAGGCTTTGTCAGAGTTAGAGTCGATGGACAAATCCTTCTTTTAGAAGAAGTCGGCGATTTGGATAAGAACAAGCGTCATGATATCGATATCGTCATAGACAGAATCATCGTCAAGCCGGAATCCAGATCTCGCTGCTTCGAAGATATTGAGTTGGCTTTGGACTGGGGGCATGGCGAGGTTATCTTGCTAAGCGAAAGCGGCGAAAGATTGGTTTCTTCGAATCACACTTGCCCCGAATGTGGCTTTTCCGTCCCCAAATTGGAGCCGAGATTGTTTTCGTTCAACGCCATTTTGGGAGCGTGCCCAACCTGCAAGGGTTTAGGCATCAACAAGACCGTTTCCGTTGATTTATTGGTTCCTGACCCAAATAAGACGATGCTTCAAGGGGCCATTCGTTATTACAAGTCGATGATCAACGCGACGAATATCGAGTGGCAGGACATGACCTTCCTTTGCAAGACCTACAAGATTCCGCTTGATAAGCCATGGAAGGATTTAAGCGAAGAACAAAAGGATATCATCCTCAATGGCTCCAAAGAGGAAATCAATAGAACCTATAAGACCATAAACGGCAATCAAATGCGTAAGACTGGCTATGTCGAAGGCATTAAAAATAAGATTGAAAGACTTTACGCCACAACCACGTCTTCTTGGATGCGCGACTATTACGAGAGCTTTATGCGTGACGATGAATGCCCGACTTGCCATGGTTCTAGACTCAATGAGCAAGCTTTGGCGGTTCTCGTTAATGGCAAAAACATCTTTGAAGTTACAGAACTATCCATCAAAAACCTCCTTAAATACATCGACGAGGTCGATGCCTCTTTGAGTGAGAACGATAGGAAAATCGCGGCCTTGGTCTTGAAAGAAATCAAGAATAGAGCCAAGTTCCTATCTGATGTGGGGCTGGATTATTTGACCTTAAGCCGTATGGCGATGACTCTTTCTGGCGGTGAGGCTCAACGCATCCGCTTAGCCACTCAGATCGGCTCTAAATTAACCGGTGTTCTTTACGTTTTGGATGAACCTTCTATTGGTTTACATCAACGTGATAACGACAAACTGATAACCACCCTCAAAGAAATGAGGGATTTAGGCAATACTTTGATCGTCGTTGAGCACGATGAAGATACGATGCGCGCCGCGGATTATATCGTCGATATTGGTCCAGGGGCCGGCGTTCACGGCGGGAGCATCGTAGCTACTGGTTCGGTCCAAGACATCATAAACTGCAAGGAATCCGTAACCGGGAAATATCTTTCTGGGGAGAAAAAGATTGAGATTCCGAGCGAAAGACGAAAAGGAAACGGCAAGAAGCTCGTTATCAAAGGGGCCGAATGCCATAACCTCAAAAACATCGATGTTGAGATTCCTTTAGGCGAGCTAGTCGTCGTCACCGGCGTCTCCGGTTCTGGAAAGTCATCTTTGATCAACGAGACGTTGGCTAAGGCCATTGAAAGAAAAATAAACGATGATCCGGATATCATCCCTGGCAAGTACAAATCCATCGAAGGGTTGTCTTACATCGACAAACTAGTTCAAATCACCCAAGAACCTATCGGGAGAACGCCGAGAAGCAACCCAGCCACCTATACCAAAGTGTTCGACGACATCCGCGCGTTGTTCGCTGAAACGGAAGAGGCAAGAGCCAAAGGGTTTGATAAATCCAGATTCTCTTTCAACGTCCCTGGCGGTCGTTGTGAGAAGTGCGGTGGCGCGGGCGTGATGATCGTTCCGATGAATTTCTTGCCTGATGTCTATGTCAAATGCGACGAATGCGAGGGCCATAGGTATAACGAAGAGACATTGGCCTGCTCTTATAAAGGCAAGAACATCTATGACGTCCTTGATATGCGTATCGAAGACGCTTTGAAGTTCTTCGAAAATAGACCAAAAATCTATCATTCAATCAAGACATTGAACGATGTCGGACTTGGTTACATCAAATTAGGTCAGCCAGCCACCACCTTATCCGGCGGCGAAGCCCAACGTGTCAAATTGGCGAATGAATTGCAACGAAGGCCGACGGGCAAGACGGTCTATATCCTCGATGAGCCGACCACCGGCTTGCACAGCGACGATGTCAATCGCCTTATCAAAGTCATTCAATCCCTTGTCGATCACGGGGATACGGTGATTGTCATCGAACATAACCTCGATGTCATTAAGGTGGCCGATTATATCATCGATTTGGGCCCTGAAGGCGGGGATTATGGTGGCGAGCTTGTCGCGAGCGGAACGCCAGAAGAAGTATCAAAAAACGAAAAGAGCTATACGGGACAATACCTCAAGCCTCTGCTCGGGAAGGAAAAGAAATAATGGGCATCGCACTTTCTATCATCGGCACTCTTATATTCCTTGGGTCCGTCATTTACAAAATTATCTACGAGAGAAACATTTGCAAAACGAAGATCATCACCAAATTGACCAAAAAGGATTGGTGGCTGATTGGGTCTTTGATTTTTGCCTCCGGTGTCGGCGTCATGCTCGCTTTCATCGGCGCCTTCCTCGCGAACCCGACATGGGTTGATGCTCGTGCGGGCCATATGGCGATGTCCGCTTTGGGTGGCTTCTTCTTTGGCTTTGGGGCTTCCGCTTTATTCTCTGGTTTCTCATTCCGCTACAGGGAATCTTCAATTGAAGCGAGAACCAAGAAGTTTTTCTCCATAATGTGCTTGGTTTCCATCTTGCCTGTTTTGGCCGGGTTCCTCGTTTTTATGGAAGGATTCGCCCCATATTTGAGTTATCCACTTCCATGCGGGATAACCGTCATCGACGGCGTCCTTAAGTTCTATAGCGCAGGCGAGGCCCATGGCAGTTTCCGCTTGGCGTTCTATGGTCTCATCATCGTCTCCGGCGTGTTCGTCGTTTACTTCGTTTGCGACAGGCAGTTCTATCTGAAGTACCACAAACACAATATTTTGGATAACCTGGCTTTGATTGCCTTTCCTGCCGGCATTATCGGCGCTCGCATCTGGTATGTCGTCGGCAACTGGGAACGCATGTTCAAAGGCAGACCATTTGGCGAAGTCTTCGCCATTTGGGATGGTGGATTAACCATTTTAGGCGGCGCTGCTTTCGGCGCGCTTGCCGGTATCCTATTCATCATTTTCCGGAGGAAGTACGTTAAATTGTCCTTTGCGATGGATGTTTGCATTCCTTCCATCCTCATCGCTCAAGCGATTGGCAGATGGGGCAATTTCTTCAACTGCGAAGTTTATGGTCAAGTCGTTAATCTTTCCGATGGCTGGCAGTGGCTTCCAAGTTGGATCGCCAATCAAATGGCTATTTCTAACTCAGGCTCGGCCGTTCTTGAGGCTGGGCAGATATATGCCCCACTATTTTTGATTGAAGGCATGATTAATCTCGCCGGTTATTTCATCATTCGTTATGGCATTGGCCAAGGCTTCAAAAAATGGCTTAAAGGCGGAGAACTTGCCGCTTCCTACTTCATTTGGTATGGAGTCGTGCGTTTCATTTTGGAACCATTAAGAGACAGCGAGTTCAATATGGGCTCGGATGGATCTTGGTCGGTGATCAACTCGTTGATGTACATTCTTATCGGCGTTGGCATGATTGCCATCGTTCAGTTACACGCCTACAACAAGAAAGAAAAAGCCAAAGGCTTCGTGACTCCTCTTATCGGCGGGGGACTCGCCATTCTCGGAACGGCCTTACTGGCCGCCCCGTCTTTGTCCGTTGGCAAAGTCATCAGCTCTTCGGAAGTCGAATATGTCGAATCGATCAGCGGCTTCGATATGTTGTTCTCCAAAGGGGACGCAGTCCATTTGGCAGCTTGGATTTTGATGCTTTTGGGCGGTGCCGTTATGATAATCGGTGGCTTCCTTAAAAAACAAAAACTGCCGCTGACCGTTGCTTCTATTGGGCTATCTTTAACTTCCGTGGTCCTTTTCTTAGGTGGCTCAAAATGGGTCAATCCGTATGCTAACTCAAGCGTTAGCTACAATTATTCTAATTCATATGGCTTTGCCATCTACGCGATGATCGGCATCTTTGTCATCGCGATAGGGCTATTAACTATTTGGCCGAATATCCAACAAGGTATCAAAGCCAAGAAGGAGGCCAAAAATGGTTGAGACAGATGTCGTTATCATTGGAGCCGGCCCAGCGGGATTAAGCGCCGCCACCTATTTGGCGAGATCGGCTTACAAAGCCATCATCATCGATAAAGACGCTCCAGGTGGAAGACTGAATACCCTACCTAAAATAGAGAACTATCCAGGATTTAAAGCCATATCTGGAATGGAATTGGCGAATGCTTTCATTGATGCCGCAACGGCATTGGGCATCGAAGTCACCTATGGCAACGTCATGTCGGTTTCCAAAGAAGGCGACAAATTCATTACCAAAACCGATTTAGATTCATATGAATCGAAAGGTATCATCGTCGCAACGGGGATAACCTTCGTTCCTTCTATCAAAGGCGAGAAAGAGTTTTTAGGCAAAGGCGTCAGTTACTGCGCGACATGCGATGGAAGGTTTTTCTTGAATCAAAAAATGGCCGTCTACGGAAATGGGGACGAGGCCATCCAAGAGGCTTTGTATTTGGCCCCGTTATCTTCCGAATTGTTGTTTGTTTGTCCGAATGAATTAAAGGGGAGCGATAAGAACATCAAGGCTTTAGCTGCGATGCCAAACGTCGTTCTTAAAGAACATTCCAAACTCGAAGAAATTAAAGGCGATTTCAAAGTATCCTCGATCATCGTCGAAGGAAAAGAAGTCGCTATCGGGGCCATTTTCCCTCTCAATGGCCCAAAATCCGCCTCTTCCTTTTTAAGTAGCCTTAACTTGGAAATGAACAAGAACTTCATCAAAACCAACAGCGAGCAGGAGACATCGGTGGCTGGCGTTTATGCTGCCGGCGATGTTTTGGATAAGAAACTGAGACAAGTCGTAAACGCAGCGGGAGAAGGCGCTGTAGCGGCCACATCCTGCATCCGTTATCTGAATGGATTGAAAAAATAAGATGGCCGAGCAAGTTATGACGTTCGCTGCCTCCGTCAAAGAAGAAATAGCCAGCAAAGAGAAGACCGACGCCGAGAAGCGTGCTCTTTTGGCTAGCTTCATCAAGTTAAACGGGCACATTCGCTTAGTCAAAGGGAAGACGCGATTGATTTTGGATTCTCCAATCGCTTCAATCGCCAAGGCTTTGTATGCCTGCATCCATGACGTTTATGGGGTTTCCGCTCGGTTTTCATATACCCGTTCGGCAGGTTTCCTCAAACGAGTCGTCTATCATGTTATTGTTGAAGACGCCGATAGGATTATCGATGATTTGGAACTCAATCCTTTTAGCGATGAGCTGCCTAACGATGAAACCTTCTTTAAGGATGAGATAGCGGCCTACTTAGGCGGTGCTTTCCTGGCTTCCGGCTCGGTCAATGACCCAAACTGCAGAAGTTATCATTTGGAAATTCGTTGCCAAGATGAGAAATATGCCAAATGGCTGAGCAGAATTTGGGCGAAAGCCGCCACCCATTCATTTCATCCACGAGTCTCACAGAGAAGGAATGGCTATTTGGTGTATTTGAAATCATCCGAGGAAATAGCCGACTTCCTAATCTTTGTCGGCGCGGAGAATGCCTGCTTTTATTACGAAGACGTCCGCGTGGCCAGAGATTATCGGAATGTCACCAACCGTTTGGTTAATCTCGATACCGCCAATCTATCAAAATCTTTGTCAGCCGGAGCGAGGCAAGTCGAGGAAATAAAATTTCTCCAGGAGAAAAACGCCCTTTCAAAAATCAAAAATCCGAAATCCGAGATCGTTTGTCGCCTCCGCCTAGAAAATCCTGAGATGCCTTTGGCCGAAATAGCGGAGCTCCTATCAGAAGAGATCAACGCGACCGTATCAAAATCGAATGTTAACCATTTATTTAGGGAGATTCATGAACTCTATGAAAAAGAAAGAAATTGAGCTTTCCCTCCTTTGGCAGCTTGGACGAAGGATCGCCTTCTTAAGAAAACAACGCGGATACACCCAATTGACTTTGTCCATCGATTCGGGTCTTGCTATGTCTTTCATTTCGGACTTAGAAAGAGGGAGAAGAAACCCGAGCATCGAAACCCTTTGGAAGATCGCAAAAACCTTGGATGTGACCCTCGAAGAGCTTTTTAAGGGCATAGTTCCTATCGAATAAACCGCTTTCAGTGGCATTTGCCTAGAGAAATGGCCTCTAGGCTTTTTATTAACAAATCAAATTTGTTATAGTATTGGTGTTGATTTTAGGAGGACATAATAAATGTCAATCAAATTAGCTATCAACGGATTCGGACGCATTGGTCGTCTTTCTTTCCGTCGCGCCTATGAAGAAGGCGGTTTCGAAGTTGTTGCCATCAACGACCTCGTCGATGCGAAGACCCTCGCTTACCTTTTGAAATACGACACCACCCATCGTGCCTGGTGCAAAGACGAGATTTCTTATGAAGTCGAAAAAGATGAGAACGGCAACCTCGTTAAGAACAACCTCATCTTCAAGGGCAAAAAGATTCCAGTCTTGGGCAAAAAAGACCCACACGATCTTAAATGGGCCGACTACGGCGTCGATGTCGTCTTGGAATGCACCGGCCGTCTTAAGACCAAAGAAGATGGACAAGTCCATTTGAACAATGGCGCCAAGGGCGTTATCATCTCTGCTCCATCCAGCTCCAAAGACATCCCGACCTTTGTCTATGGCGTCAACACCGACAAACTCTCTGCTGACCTCAAGATCATCTCTGGCGCTTCCTGCACCACCAACTGCTTGGGCCCAGTCATGAAGGTCCTCAACGATAAGTTCGGCGTCCAGGGTGGCACCATGACCACTGTCCACGCCTACACCAACGACCAGACCATCCTCGACCTCGCCAAAGGCGATCTCCGTCGTGGCCGTGCCGCTGCTGCCAACATCGTTCCAACCACTACCGGTGCTGCCAAAGCCATCGGCAAAGTCATCCCAGAACTCAATGGCGCTCTCAATGGCAACGCTATCCGCGTTCCTGTCACCGATGGTTCTCTCTGCGACTGCACTTTGACCCTCAAGAAGAAAGTCACCGTCGAAGAAATCAATGCCGCTTTGAAGGAAGCTGCTGAAGGCGAACTCAAGGGCGTTCTCGGATACAATGACGAAGAAATCGTCTCTTCCGATATCCTCGGTACCACTTATGGTTCCATCTTCGATGCCACCCTCACCATGATCGTCGAAGATCCAACTGGTGCTCAGCATGTCAAGGTCGTTGCCTGGTACGATAACGAATACAGCTTCACCTGCCAGTATGTCCGTCTTGCTGGCTTATATGGCAAACTCTTAACCAAATAAGCCAAATAATCGACTACCGATTGAATAAGGCTCTCTTCGGAGGGCCTTTTCATTCTCTTATTCATAGAAAAACGATGTCAATAATTGACATCTTTATGTCCAAATGGGACTATAAAAACGTAATTAAGGGAGGAGAATATTATGAAGAAAATTGCCCTTAAAAAAGCACTCTTGGTATCGCTTTTGGCCTTACCATTATTTGGCTGTGATTCAAAAACACCAGACAAAACCAATGAACTCAAGCCAACCACTGGCGAAGTGGTTGACAAACACGCTGCCGTCTCGACATTAGGAAAGGCGATGAAAGCCTCCGCTTCGACTGCCGCCATCTCTTATGAAATCGATTCAACCAAGGATTTTTCCTATCTCATGAGCGAGTCGATTCATAACAGCATCGAAAACACCGACACGAGCAGATCTTTCAGCGCGGTGGCGAGCGGTATCAGCATGGATTATCGCACCACTACCGATGATGATGACAACAAGAGAAATTCCTCGATGGAAGCTCTCGTCAATCAGCTCCATTACGAATACACGAACGCTTCTGGAAGCAATAGCCGCAATAGAGCGGGCGTTATGCTCAACTCTTATGTAAAAAACGGCGTTTACTACATTGATCCGAGCAACAAAGAGTTCGCCAACACCGTTTATGATTTCGCTGATTATCTTGGTTATGGAGATTATCGCACCGTCTTAACCGTCATCTTTGCCAACAAGTATTATGTTGCCAAATCTGATTTGGACAGCGTGCTCGAGAAGACCGGCAAGAAAGAAGAAATCGAAGAATGGATCGAGATGTATACCGACTTCTCTGCCGTTGAGGAAATCGATGATTTCATCGTTGATTTGGATGGCAAAATCGATGGTTGGGATTGGCTAACGACCTATGCTGACGGGAATGGTGATTACACTATCTACGCCACGATGAACAAAGAAGAATTCTGCGCCTTCATGGATCAGATGGACCCAGTCGAGCCAGGAGAAGAAAGAGAGACTTATGCCGAAGCTTTGGCCAATGTTAACTTCACTTCCTTGGAATTCTCTGTCACCTTCGCCGAAACCGGATTGAAGAGCGTCGGAACCGTCTTTGCTTTGAATAGCGACGAGAAGAACGTCGCCGTCTATGAAGATACCATCATCCCATTGCCGGGAACCGATGGCATCCCAACCCAAAAACAGGTCGGCTACGAGGATATCCACGTCGAGATGAGCGGTGGTTTCAAAATGACTTTCGGCAAAGAAACTCCGAAAGATCCTGGCACCACAGGCTGGACCGATCTTAAGTCCACGGTTGAAAAATACTTCAAAAAATAATCGTTCGGAAGACAGTCTGACAAAGGCTGTCTTTTCTTTTTGTAACCGCATCCAATTTCCATCAAATGGAAATATTCCCGCGTAGTGATATAGTGTTTCTAGCCCCAAAGGAGCGAAATAGAATGTTAACAATCAAAGATTTGAAAGATTTGTCCGGAAAAGTCGTCTATGTCCGCGTTGATTTCAACGTCCCGCAGAAGAATGGCGTCATCCGCGACAACAACCGCATCAAAGCGGCCCTTCCGACCATCAAGGACCTTTTGGACAAAGGTGCCAGAGTCTTGCTTATGTCCCACCTTGGCAAGATCAAATGGAAGGAACCAGATTTAGAAAAGATCGAAGCGATGAAGGCCGCCAACAACATGGAGCCAGTCGCTATCGAACTTCAGAATTTATTGCCAGGTGTCAAAGTCTCCTTCGTGAACGCCACGAGAGGCGAAGCTTTGAAGAACGCTGTCTCTTCTTTGAAGAATGGCGAAGTCTTATTAGCCCAGAACACCCGTTATGAGAAGGGCGAAGAAAAGAATGATCCAGCTTTGGCTGCTGAATGGGCTTCCTTAGCCGACGTCTTCGTCATGGATGCCTTCGGCTCCGCCCATAGAGCCCACGCCTCCACTTATGGTGTCCCAGAGATTCTTAAGAAAGAAGGCAAGCCAGTTGCTCTTGGCTATTTGATGCTCAAGGAAGTCGAAAACCTCACCCGTTGCGTCGAAGTCAAAGACGATGACAGACCATATGTCGCCATCTTAGGCGGCTTAAAGGTCACCGATAAGATCCAGGTTATCGATACTTTGCTCAATAAGTGCGATTACATCATCATCGGTGGTGCTATGTCTTATACCTTCCGCAAAGCCTTAGGCGTTGAAATCGGAAAGTCCTTCTTAGACAGCGAAGCTCTCGATTATGCCAAGAAGTGCTTAGAGAAAGCCAATGGAAGAATCATCCTTCCAGAAGATGCCGTCTGCACTGATTCCTTCGAACCGGTCGAAGGCCGTAAGATCATTGTCTGCGAAGGCAATATCCCAGAAGGCTTCGAGGGTGTCGATATCGGTCCAAAGACCGCTAAGAAATTCGCCGATGTCATTTCCAAGGCCAAGATGGTCTTCTGGAATGGCCCAATGGGCGTCTTCGAGCAGAAAGAATTCCAAGAAGGAACCAAGGCTGTTTGCGAAGCAATCAAAGATTTGTCTGGCAAAGCCTTCACCGTTTGCGGTGGTGGCGACAGCGCTTCGGCCGTCAAACAATTCGGTTATACCTCTGACTTCAGCCACGTTTCCACCGGTGGCGGAGCCTCTCTTGAGATGATCCAAAACGATGGACACCTCCCAGGTGTTGATATTCTCAAATAAGGAGAGAAACATGCGTACCAAATTATTGCTTGGAAACTGGAAAATGAACAAAACCCCATCCGAGGCTAAGGCGTTTGCTTTAGTTTCTTCCGAGATGGTGGATCTTGCCGTTAAAAACGGCATCGATGTCGGCGTCGCTCCGACTTTCGTCTGTTTGCAGACCGTTAAAGAAAATATCGATCCACGCTGCATCGTGGCCGCTCAAAACGTCAATGAGCATGATCATGGTGCTTTCACTGGTGAAATTTCCATCCCGATGCTTAAGGAAATCGGCATCAATTGGGTTATCCTCGGCCATTCCGAACGCCGTGAATATAATGGCGAGACATCTTCTTGCTGCAACCTCAAAATCAAGGCTTTGTTAGCCAACGATATGACTCCGGTCTATTGCTGTGGCGAAACTGAGAAGACCTTCGAAGAAGGCAAGACCAAGGAATGGGTTGCCACTCAAATCAAAGAAGGCTTAGCTGGATTAACCGCCGAAGATGCCAAAAAGATCGTTATCGCCTATGAGCCAATCTGGGCTATCGGCACTGGCAAGTCCGCGACCAAGGAAATCGCCGAAGATACCATCGCCTACATTAGAAGCGTTCTTAAAGAACTCTTCGGTGGCGTCGCCGAGGAAATCAGAATCCTCTATGGCGGATCTGTCAAACCAGAAAATGTCTCGGCTTATATGTCGATGCCGGATATCGATGGCGCTTTAGTCGGTGGAGCTTCTTTGGAACCAGCTTCCTATAAAGGCCTCATCGAAGGCATGTTGAAATAAGATTCATCAACAACCAATAGCCCCGTTCTTCGGGGCTTTTTTAATACTCATAAAAGAACATACGCGTGCGCGTACATGCATATAAATGTATATGTATATATGTGTAGACCCGCAAGGGCGTGCGCACGAATATTTGAAAAATATTTAAAATACCTATTGCAATGCGAGGCGTATATGCGTATATTATTCAACTGCGTACCGAACAGGGCGCATAATTTAATAGAAAAAAGTTCAAAAAGTACTTGCATTAAGAACTTGATGAGCGTAATCTATTGCAAGCGTTTACCCCTGAAGCAAAATTCAGGTCACAAAGGTAAACGATTCGATCTTTGAAAACTGAACAGATGTACAACAAACACTAACGTCAATTCCGGATGTTCTAACCAACATCCATTAAGGAATTTTTAACCAGTATAATTTGAACAGAATATAAACTTTTTGAGAGTTTGATCCTGGCTCAGGATGAACGCTGGCGGCGTGCCTAATACATGCA
>CAVFGR010000017.1:0-4186 GCA_963622135.1 bacterium | reverse complement strand
TTTGAGGCCGATTCAATTTACAAAGCGGTGGAGCCTATATTATTCGAACCCGAAAAATATAATTTTCAAAGAAATAAAGGATACTTGTACGAAGACGATTGCAACAAAGATTTTAACAATATGCAGACAAAAATTAGAGATAGCATTGAAGATTCGAGCAAATTTGAAAAGTTGAAACTCCAGAAAGCGATTTCTAATTGTAATTCTTCCAGTGCCCCTTCCAATATACGAGGAAATACTTTTCTCGATTTGATTCAAATGTCCGACTGTGAGCAGGCATATACCAATATGCTATATGACGTATTAAAACAAGATGGTTTGTTTGGTAAATTTTGCAAGCGATACGCTGGCAGCGCGGACTGTGATGACTCCTTTGATGATGTTTTCTTAGAAAGAAAAATCAATGGAGGACGAATGGATATATGTGGAGAGTCCAAACAACAAATCATTATTATCGAAAACAAGGTTCACAGCGGTCTCAATGGTATTAAACTTGAAAACAAAGAATCACAATTAAGCACATATTACAAGTGGGCGAAAAACCAAAAATTGTTTTATGATCCCTTGTGTTTTGTGATAGCTCCGAACTTTAGAAAATCCGAAATCGATAAAGAAATTGAAGACAGGGATCAATCAATGATTGATAAATACACTTTTATCTCGTACGGTGAAATCGCCGAATTCCTTGAGGATAATAAAAGATTCATTTCACCATCATATGCGCATTATAATCTTTTAGATCAAATCATTGGCGCTTTCAAAAATCTTTCGTACGATAGTAAGGAGGAATTCTATAGAAAAATATTTTTAGATGCTGCGTCATAATTGCTGGGCAAACAAAATAAAATGCCATATAACGCAACTACTAAATTTAAAAATCCTATTTGTGGTAAAAAACAGGCCTTTAGGCCTCTAAAATTCTTCTTTTCAAAACTCAGAAAACCCCTAAAATATATGCTGTCCATGAAGAGAGTGGTTAGGGACAAGCCCTATGATCCACCGGCAACCCAAGTAAGGTTGGGTGCCAAAGCTTGAGCGATGGGAAAGATATGAATTATTGCTCCTGTCGTTACGATGGGAGCTTTTATTTCTCTTTATGGCCCATAAGGAGAAAATATGAATAAATCATTGATTACCGAGCCATTGGGGTTATACGGCTGGTCCAGTTTGCAACCCGTTATCTTAGCGGCCTTAGCCAGCGAATCCCCGATGTTGTTAATTGGCAAACATGGATGCGCTAAATCATTCATTTTGGAGAGACTGGCAGAGTCCCTTAAGATGGAATTCAGATGTTACAACGCCTCTCTCATCAATTACGATTATCTGGTCGGCATCCCCGTTCCGGTCAACAACAATACGTCTTTGAGTTATATCTCGAATCCTACGTCGATTTGGGACGCCGAAGTCGTCTTTATCGATGAATTGAATAGAACCAAGCCTGAATTACAAAATAAGTTATTCCCAATCATTTACGATAAGAGGGTTCAGGGCATCAATCTTAACAAACTCAAGTTCAGATGGGCGGCGATGAACCCGCCGAGCAATGACGATGATGACGAGAATTCTTTTTCCTATATCGGGGCGATGCCATTAGATCCCGCTTTAGCGGACCGTTTCCCTTTCGTCATCGAAGTCCCGACTTGGGAAGATCTGAATGACGAAGACAAAAAGAGAATGCTCGATGACAATCATTTAGGCAAACACGATTTCCCGGTGGATATCCGTAAATTGATCGATAAGACCAAAGAACGTTATCAAGCCTTATTACAAACCGAAAGGAAATCCATTTCCAGATACGTTATTACCTTAATGGAATTATTGAAGAACTCTTTTGGCTATTTCTCCGCCAGAAGAGCCACGATGCTGGAAGATTCGTTGCTCTATCTCTATGCGGCATCCGAGGTGATCGATGAATATTTCGGTACCGATGCCGCGTTTTGTAACGTTGCCTATCTTCATATCCAGAATACCCTCCCCAATATTGCCAATGAGAAAATCGATAGGACTTTATTGATGAATATCTGCCAACAAGCTCTTAGGTTGTCCAAAATGGATGACTCCATCGATAAAAACATTTTATTGATTCATGACCCGATCGAAAGGTTGAAGACGTTAATCAAAAACAAGAGTGGAGTGAAAGACGATGTCGTTAATGACGCCATCACCGTCTCCTTAAGCGAGATCAAGAACGATAAGCAAA
Organism: bacterium; assembly: GCA_963622135.1. Classification (GTDB taxonomy): domain Bacteria; phylum Bacillota_I; class Bacilli_A; order RFN20; family CAG-826; genus UBA4951. The sequence continues at coordinate 1,986 of CAVFGR010000017.1, read as the reverse complement.
GACGGGCTATGGCTCTGTTCGTCTATATGGCCTTCCGCGATAAGGGCAAGATTTACGCCGCGGTTATGGAAACCTTGGCCAATGAAATCAGGGCTATCTTCGAGATCAAGGAGCATAGTTCGTTGGAATACTTAACAGACAAGAAATGCGCCGATGAGGTAGTGGCCGTAATGCATGAATTTAAAGGCAATGAAGTTTTTATAAAATATCTCAGCAACTATCTCTGTTCCTTTTTGCCAAATAAATATCAGGATCCCAACGAAGTGAGGGCCTCGGCCCATTTCTTCACCGAAACGTGGGAGGAACTCTTCTAATGGGGGAGCCACACAAAGAACACAAAGTTACTTTTGAAAAGAAGCAACTTAAAGGCTTTATGGCTTTTAATCCCCATAAATTGTCAAAGTTATTGGGACATGAAGGCGCCACACCCGACGAATTATCCGAACTTGTTAAGGAATATGTCAAAGCGCACCCCGAAATCAAACGCCTTTTAAGTAAGCCTACCGGTTATATGATTGGAACATCGATGGGCAAGCCCAGGCGTATCAAACGAATGAGCAACGGCATGATTCTCGTTCGTCCGAACTGCTGGAAAACCAATGGAATCGTATATGAAGAGTGCGCGGATATCGATCTGTTAATCGTCGTCCTTTGCTCCACGATGGGCGATCTCTATATCCCAAATAGAGAACTTAGTTTCGAAAAGAGCAAATTTCAGAGGATCATCCTTTTCCCGAAAGATGAGGTAAATTCATGAACGAAGAAGAAAAAATCAAAGAAAGGCTGTTTTCAGTTATCCCAACTAGTTCTTTGCATATGATGGAGTTCTTGAAACTCATGAATGTCAGACTGGTTGATGATAAGGAAACGGAGACGGCCGCGGTCACCTGTACTTCGAGGCCAGAACTCTTATTAAACAAGAAGTTCATCGATGAATACTGTAAAACCGATGAGCATCTCTTCATGCTCGTGATACACGAACTCTATCACATCGTCTTAGGTCACACCCAATTATTTAAAAGACACACGTTGATCGTTTGTGCGATACCATCGTCAACAACATCGTTAATTATGTTGTATTGAAGGATGGAGACGCTTTATGCGGTTTGGAATGGGCAGTCAACACCAACAAAGTGTTTATTGACGGGGTAATCAAAGCGGGCAGGACAAGAAGAGTCATCAATGAAAACAAAATCAAGGATATCGTTAAACGAGTTTATTTCGATCTTGGCTATGCCAAGTTTAGCGAATGCGGATCGGAATACCGCTATCCATATCGCCCGTTTCTAGAAGAATTAGAAATAATCCTCGATGTGCAAATCGAAAGGTTGTGTGACGAAGAACGAGATTTAAGAAAATACAGCGACGATCAGAACATCGTCGTTGGATATGCGTTGAACTCGCCTAATACAGATTATCTTCCTATTGAACAACACATGGCTTTCATACTCGGCGAAAAGCTCTCGCGGGTGCCCGGAAGCGAACATGGCCCCGATTTAAAGCTTTTGGTTCAGATCGAAAAGGATGGTAATGAATACAAATGGCGTAAGCTGAGTGTCAGCGTACTAAATCCCTATCGGTCATACGAGTCTTTGTATAAAGTTATCAAAGATCGTTTGGATTGGTGCTTGTCTTATGATGGAAATGGATTATGGCCGCAATCTCTATTGAAAATCGATAATGAGCATTTCTCCCTCAACGGCGCTGGCGACTTCATCGATGGCGGTCCGATGGGGGATAACGGCTTATCTGGCAAAAAGCTTTGTTTTGATTTCTATGGTCCTTCAATTCCTATCGGTGGTGGAGCAATTTATGGCAAAGATCCTCATAAAGTAGACGTTTGCGGGGCTTTGAAAGCCAGGGAATTAGCGGTCAAGTTAGTTAAAGAACACAACTTCTATAGCGTTCTTACCACCTTATCTTGGATGCCGGGCGAGGAAATCCCTTCAGTCATTGAAGCCTACGAAATTGACGAATTCGGGACGA
>CAVFGR010000016.1:0-20067 GCA_963622135.1 bacterium | reverse complement strand
ATCGCCTTGATTGCCCATGATATGAAAAAGAAAGAAATCATCAATTGGGCTATCGAAAACAAAGAAGCCTTATCGCATTTCAATTTGTGCGGCACGGGCACCACGGCCAGACTCGTCGCCGAAGCGACTGGGTTAGAAGTGGAAGGGTATTTATCCGGCCCTCTCGGCGGAGATCAGCAGATCGGCGCCAAAATTGCCGAAGGCAAGATTGACATCGTCATCTTCTTCTGGGATCCGTTAAACGCCTTGCCACACGATCCGGACGTCAAAGCCCTTTTGCGTATCGCGGTGGTTTACGATATCCCTATCGCCACCAATATTGCGACGGCCGATTGCATCCTCCATTCCGAAATAGTGAAAAAGGCCGAAAAATAGTGAAAAAAGATTGCCACGGGCAACGAATAGGCGCCCGTGGTTTTTCTTTTGCCTGCCTTTTGTTGTTTTTAAACAAGTTTAAAGAGAGTAAGATAGCCGTTGTATGGCAAACATCATCGAAAGATTGTCAATATTGGCGAGCAAGGATCCGAATCATATCCTGCTCAGCGACTCTAATAAATCCCTGACTAACTCCGAAGTCTATGATTTGGCGTTAAGAGTAGGCGGATATCTAAAAGGAAAGGGAATCGAGAACTCCCCTATTGTCGTTTCTGTCTCCCGTTCCGTTGAATCGATCATCTTCTTTTACGGGATCGCCGCCTCGGGGAATTACTACATCCCCGTCCTTTCGGACATGCCTTACGAGAAATTGAAGAAAATCAAGGAAGCCTCTGATGCGAAATACCTCATAGAGGCAGACCCATTAAGCGAAAAGTCCGATTTATTCGAAACCTTGGATAACAAAGAACTTCTTTCCGGGAATAAGTTGGAGAAGCCGGTGGATATCGATAATAAACCTATCTATGTCGTTTTCACCTCAGGCTCGACAGGCATTCCCAAAGGGGTTATCAAAACCCACGAGAACGTCATTGCCTTCATCGATAACTTCATGGAGACCTTCCCTTTCCTTAATAAAGAGAGGATGGCCAATCAGACTCCGTTCAGCTTCGATGCCTCCGCGAAAGACATCTATCTCGTTTTGGCCATGAACGGGACTCTGTATATCCCTGATAAATCGGTCTTCGCCCTTCCTGGCGAAACGATCAAATACTTAAACGAAAACCATATCACCTACATTTGCTGGGTTCCGAGTGCCTTGACGATGATCGCCAAAGTCAAAGCCTTGAACTTCACGGAATTAAGCGATCTTAAATACGTCTTCTTCGTCGGCGAGGTCTTCGCCCCTAAATATCTTAACTATTGGTTGGAAAAAGCCCCGGATATCCGTTACTTCAACACCTATGGTTCTTCCGAAGTGGCGGGTGTCTCCCTTTATCACGAAGTGATAGGCATTCAACCTCTCGATAAGGAACTCCCAACGGGAAAGCCCCTTAAAAACAACGAAGTCAAATTGCTTGATGGGGAAATCGTCATCAAATCCAAACAGGTGTCGATTGGCTACATCAATGACCCTCAGAAAGATAAAATCGCCTTCGATAGGTCGACGAACCCGACGAGCTTGCATACGGGCGATTACGCCCATATCGACGAGAACGGGGACATCGTCTTTGAAACGAGGAAGGACTTCCAAATCAAGCATTTGGGATACCGCATCGAATTGCAAGAGATCGAAGTGGCCGTTATGTCCCTCCCGTATATCGATAACTGCTGCTGCTTGTTTGACCAAGCTAAAGACAAAATCGTCCTCTTCTTCACCCTCAATACGGAATTAGAGGGATATAAGAAGGCTATCATCGATGATTTAAATAAGAAGCTTGCCTTCTATATGCTTCCAAATAGATACGAATTATTGAGCGAGATGCCGCTTAACGCTAATGGCAAAATCGATCGTGCCGGCTTAAAAAGCCGCCTCTAAGGAGAAAATATGGAAATCAAAGAACGAATCTTAGAAGTCCTCAACGAACTTCATCCGGAAGTCGAAGACTTCGACTCCATCAAGGAATTGGTCCATGGTGGGACCTTAAATTCTTTAGACATCGTCACCTTGGTCGCTGAATTAAGCGACATCTTCGACATCGAAATCCCGCCTTCTGAGATTTCATACGAGAATTTCGACACCCTCGAAGGCTTAGTTAAGATGGTCGAACGTCTTTCCGATCAATAAGAAAGGGCTCAATGGGCTTCGTTAGTTACTATTTCATACCTTTTATCGTCGTCGCCTTCATCGCTTATTGGGTGACCCCGAAGAAATACCGCTACATCACCTTATTGGTGGTTAGTTTGGTTTTCTATGGCTGGGCTAGCTGGAAGTCCTTGTTTTTCATCGTCGCTTCGACGGTCTCGATGTATTTCTTTGCTAGGCTGATCGATAAGAAAAACAATGAGCAAAAGGAATATCTCGCCGCCCATAAAGGCGAATTGACCTTAGAAGAAAAGAAAGCCTACAAGGCCAAAAACAAGAAACAAAGGAAAGGGGCTTTGGTCGGAGCCATCCTCATCAACGTCGTCATTTTGGCCGTCATGAAGTATTTGGACTTCCTAATCGGCAATATATACGGCATCGTCAATCTCATCAAACCGGGAACCACGACGCCAACCCTTAATCTTTTCTTGCCTCTGGGCATCTCTTTTTATACCTTCCAGGCTATCGGCTATATCGTCGATGTCTACTGGGGGAAAATCTCCTCAGAAAGGAACTTCTTGAAGTTCTCCCTCTTTATGACCTTCTTCCCGAAAGTCATGCAGGGGCCAATCGTTAGATATTCTGAGATGCAGGAAACCTTATTTGGGGAACACACTTTGACTTATGAAGGGGTAACTTCCGCTTTAGTAAGGCTCCTTTGGGGATATTTCAAGAAGATGGTCATCGCCGACGCTTTGGCGGTCTTCGTGACTTATGCTTTCTCCAATGTCGCCGATTTATCCGGCATCGAATCATTGCTGACAGTCTTCTTCTATTTCATTTACGACTACTGCGATTTCTCGGGTTACATGGATATCGCCATCGGCGTCTCCGGTCTTTTCGGCGTCAAACTCCCCGAGAACTTCAATCACCCATATTTCGCGCTCACCATCGATGATTATTGGAGAAGATGGCATACCACTTTGGGCTCCTGGTTCAAGGATTATATCTTTTATCCATTGTCGGTATCAAAGTTCTCTTTGGCTTTGGGAAGGGGCTCAAAGAAGGTCTTTAAGAACTTCGGCAAGAAAATGCCGGCCGTCTTTGGCTTAATCGTCGTCTGGCTTTTGACCGGCCTATGGCATGGGGCTTCCTGGAATTACGTCCTTTGGGGCGCTTATTACGGGCTTATCATCATCCTTTCGGTCATCTTCGAGCCGTTATTTAAAAAACTTCACGAAATCACCCACATCAAAGAAACTTCCATTGGATGGAAGATCTTCCAACATATCCGCACCATCATCATCTTGGCTATCGGCCGTATCATCTTTATGTCCCCATCCCTTTCGGATGCGTGGCAGGTCTTTATCAAGATGTGGCAGGTGACCGACTTTAGAATCGATAATTTCTTAGGTACCGCCCCAGGATGGATAACCTCGGCGGTGGCCGTCTTCTTCTCGGGCATTGTCTTGGTCGTGGATATCATCCAGGAATGCAAGCCAGATACCTCTTTCATCGATAAGATGAACAAACTGCCGATTTGGTTTAGATGGACCTGCTATATCGCTTTGATCGCCATCGTCGTGACCTTTGGTTTCTATGGCTCCGGATTGCCTCACTTCGAATTCGGCTACGTTCAATTTTAAAGGAGGAAGGGAATATGAAAAAAGAAACGAAAATCAAAATCGTCAAAGCCGTCAGCTTCTCTCTCCTTTCCGGGGCGATCGTGACCTCTTTGGCCGTCTTTGCCTTTACCCCGATCCCGAAGGAAGCGACAGCCTACGGCTGCTTCTATACCGAAAAGGAGAACTCTTTGGATCTCGTTTTGGTCGGAAACTCCACGAGCAGGGAGGATTTTATCCCCGTTGAAGCCTGGCATCGTTATGGCATTACCTCGCATTGCATCGGATCCAACCCGTCCCATTTGGAAGTCATCAAAATCGCCATTGACGAGATCGCCCGCACCCAAAACCCGAAGTTAGTCATCGTCGATGTCAATGGGCTCACATTCCAAAACCAGGAATCCGCCTCGACTTACGTAAAGGCCTATATCAAAGCCATGCCAGATGGGGAAGCCAAAGACGCCTTAGTTGAAAAATACCCATACGTCACCGAATCTTCCGGTTTTGAGTTGTTCAAAAACCACAACGAATGGAGAGACCAGTATTGGTGGGAAACCAAGATATTCGGCTCTTATTCTTATAACAAAGGCTATAACCCTCAAGGAATGAAATACGCCATCACGCCCATTGAGGTCGATCCAGATAGGATCGATGCCGAATGGCTCGATGTCGATCCGGGATTGATCACCAACCCGAACAAGACCCCACATACCCCGAAGGATTATCTTATCGAGATCCTCGAAACGGCGAAGAAGCACCCGGAGATAGATTTCATCTTCGGCGAGATGCCACGTTACCTTTCCAATCAAACCGAGAGGGAAAAGCTCATTCTCAATCGTTATTATGAACTAAGGGCTTGCCAATCGGTGGTCGAATCATATGGTTTCGAGTGGATTGATTTCTGCGATCGTATCTCTGAAATGGGAATCGATCCTAAAACCGATCAGAGGGATGGCGACCATCTCAATCATCGCGGGGCCAAGCGTTTCACCAAATACTTAGGGCAGTTTTTCCTTGATAGGTATCCTGAAGTCGAAAGGAACAGCCATTCGAATGAGGCTATCGAAGACTTTGATCAAGCTTATGAAGACTATCTGAAAAACGTCGATAAGAAATTGACCAAGAAATTAAATATACCGGATAGTTATAACGAGTAGATAATTCCAAACGACGATAAATTAAAAGAGGCGGTCAACCGCCTCTTTTCGTTATTTTGATATCGATTATAGGGAAGAGATAATCTCGAAGGTCTTTTGGATGTTTTCCTCATTGACCTCAAGGGATCCGACCGCGGCCTGATAGACGAAATGCTCGAGAATAGAAACCTTAAGGACGTTAGAGACATCAACGAACTTATCGAACATCATATCAAAGTCGGAAGTTATGTTTTTCTGACGGAAGAAATAGGCATATTTGGCCGATTCTGGGCAAGAAACGGCGGCTTTGAGAACCAAACCCCATTTGCCAGACAATGTCGCATCGCCGTCAGAAGCATCCTTCAATTCCTGAATGGCATATTCGTTAGCGACCAATAAAACGTTGTTGCGGGTATGGAAATGAACGTAGATCGTTGGTTCGGTGATGCCGATTTCCTCGGCGACCTCTTTGGTGGAAATCTCATCTATTCCGTACTCGGCCCCGTGGGCGACGATCTTCTTTAAAATTCTGTTGTCTAAATTTCTTAACTTTCTGCGAGCCATAAAATATCTCCGTGATTTGATAAAAGTATAATTTTAATTAATTAAATTGACAAGTTCCGAATATATATTTCGATCTTGGAAGGTAGGATTTATGAGAGTCTCATGCCTCGCCCGAGCGTTTCGATGAACCTATTTGTTGCATTTTCTAAATGAAAACCCCTTTGGGAAGGGGACAAAAAGAAAAACGGTTCCCATGGAACCGTCCTTCATTTTTTATTTAAGGAGATCAATCGCGGCTTGAACGGCCTTTTCAAGAAGAGGCGTCGGATACTCTTCGATATCCCCTTGATCAACCATTTTGGCTAAGTTTGGATCGATGCCTATTTCGTCCAATCGCGTTAAATTATAGGAGTCGGCAACGGCGTAAGAAGGCTCACCATATAGGAAGATCTTCTTATCGCAGTCAGGGCACTTAACATACGCCATATTGGTTACCAACCCTAAGGTTTTGACGTTCATCATTTGGGCCATCTTCACCGATTTGGAAACGATGAGGCTTACTAAATCCTGTGGGGTGGAGACGATTAAGCATCCATCGACGGGGATTTGCTGGAAAACGGTAAGAGGGACATCTCCCGTTCCTGGTGGCATATCGATGACCATGAAATCTAAGTCGCCCCAATAGGTTTGCGAGAATAATTGGCCGACGAAGTTGGAAATCAAGGACCCTCTCCAAATGATAGGTTCGGTGGTATCTTCCAATAAAGAATTAACCGAGATCAAAGGCATCCCTTTTCTCGATTCGACAGGATAAATGCCTTCTTCATCGCCGGTGGCTTGGGCATAAGCCCCGAAAGCCTTCGGGATCGATGGACCGGTGACATCGGCGTCCAAAACGCCGACCTTATAGCCTTTCTCCGCCAATTCCTTGGCTAATAAGGAAGAGACGAGGCTCTTGCCGACCCCTCCTTTTCCAGAGATGACGGCGATTATCTTCTTAACATGGGCGCTAGGCAAAGTCGAAAGCTTCTCAATCGCTCTTTCGCCACAGCCCTCCACTCCGCAAGAGGAGCAGTCATGGGTGCATTCTTGTTCGCTCATTGGAAATCCTCCAAGATGTGTTTGATTATAACATAATCAGCAATTAGGTGCGATAATAGAGCCATGCAACCTGAAAAACGCAAATCTAAATACGACGGTGGTTCCGATAGGGAAATGCTCCGCGAAAGGGAATATGAGCCCCAAAGCAATGAAGGAAGCGGTTCTTATTCCTATCGCGATAGTTACGACGCCGCGTAAGAAGCCCTTCAGGGCTTTTCTTTTTGCTTAGAATTCCAAGAACAAGGCGAATTTGAAGTTGGTGATGGCTTCGACGGCGTGCACCCCGTTCTTCTCGAACGCGAAGTTATCGCCGGTTTTAACGAGATATTCCTTTCCCTCATAGGTGATTTTACCTTCCCCATCGAGGATGAAGAGCAAGGCTTCGCCCGGGGCCTTGTGCGGGGATAAGGTGGTGCCTTTTGCCATAGAGATAAGGGATAAACGCGATTTATCGCTCTTATAGATTTCGGTATTGACGATTTTATCTTCCATATATGGGAGCAAGTCTTTTAATTCAAAGACTTCTCCGGCTTTGATGTTTTCGTTCATAACGGTGTTCTCCTTATTAAGGTGTATTTCTAGATATGCTAGACCTTCTTCGGTCTTTTTACCGACGTATTCTCCTTCTTTAAAAAAGAGTAAGTCGCCTTCTTTCACTTTGGGATCGTTAAAGTGGCCATTACCCCTTAGGATATAAACCAATGTCGGGTGGTCATAAGATTCTACAGAGATATCGGTGGATTTCCCTAACGAAAAGATGGACGCCCCTTCTTTGCTCTTTAAATCCAAAGAGATGGTTAAATTATCTATTGGGGCGTTTTCTCTTTTAAAAGAGAATATCTCACCTTTCTTAATCTTCATTCTTCTCCATCCTGACTTTGATTTTCTTTACTAAGAGATCGACGACATCCGGATCCAAACCCCCGTCTTTTTCGTTATCGAAGACGAAATCCGCCCCATATCGGCAGGATTCGACGTAACGGTTATGCATCGGCTTGACGGTGGCGATGTATTGCTTGATGACGGAGTCCGGGGTTCTGCCTCTTTCTTTGACATCCCTTAATAAACGCCTGCCGAGTCGGGTATCGGGGTCGGCATCGACGAAGATGACATAGTCGAATTGCTCTTTCTTAGCTAGCCACATGGACATAATCCCATCGACGATGATGATATCGGCTGGTTCGATGTAGGATGTCTCTTTGGTCCTATTGTGGGTGGCAAAGTCATAGATTGGCATATTAACCCCTTTGCCTTTCTTCAAATCCTTTAGGTGAGAAGAGAATAACTTCGCATCGAATCTTTCGGGGTCATCGTAATTGAGTTTGACCCTCTCTTCCATAGGAAGGGCGGTATTGTCCTTATAATACATATCCACCAAAAGGGTGGAAGAAGATGGGAATCTCTTCCTTAATTCGTTATTGAGGGTGGTCTTTCCAGACCCGCTTCCTCCGACGATGGCGATGATGAATGACATATGTTGCTCCTAGTTTTGCTTGCACTAGCAAGGCTTTTGAGTAAAATAACTTTTGCACTTGGGGTGTAGCCAAGCGGTAAGGCATCGGACTCTGAATCCGAGATGCACTGGTCCGATCCCAGTCACCCCAGCCAAGTTGAATTAAAAGGCACGATGAAACGTGCCTTTTTTCTTTAAATCTTCGCCAAAGCGATGACGATATCGATCATCTGATGGAATTCTTTGACCGATAAGAATTCGAATCTTCCGTGATGATGATAAGAACCAGTGCCCAAATTAGGGGTTGGGCAGCCATTGAAGGAGAAGGTAGCTCCATCGGTTCCTCCTCTGATCGGGGAGAAGTTCGGCTCAATGCCCAAAGAACGATAGACCTTGACGGCGTGTTCGATGGCACGTGGATCTTTATCAAAGATCTCCTTCATATTTCTATAGTCGTCTTTGATATCTAAAGTAACCTTGGCCTTCGGGTATTTCTTGCTTAATTTCATAACGGCTTTCTTAAAGGCTTCTTTCTGCTTTTCCAACTTAGCCCCATCGTGGTTACGGAGGATGTAATGCAAGGAGGCCTTATCGACACTTCCTTCGATGCTGACTAAATGATTGAAGCCTTCGCGAAGGACGGTATGTTCCGGTCTGTCTTTCTTAGAGAGATAGGAGTCGAATTCGGCCGCTAATCTCGCCGCGTTGACCATCTTGTTCTTGCCTTCGCCTGGATGGATGGAAACGCCTTCGATGACGATATCAGCATGAGCGGCGTTGAAGTTCTCCATTTCGATATTAACTGGGGAATCTCCGTCGATAGTGTAGGCGAAATCCGCTCCGAACTTCTTAGCGTCGAAGTGTTCTGGGCCTCTTCCGATTTCCTCATCTGGGGTGAATAAGATACTGATTGGATGGTGCTTTACTTCTGGGTGGCTTACAAAGTAAGCAAGCGCGCTCATGATGATGGCGACGCCAGATTTATCATCAGCCCCCAATAAGGTATCGCCAGAGGTGACGACCAAAGTGTCCCCGACTCTGTTTTGGAGGCGTGGGAAATCATTAGGGTTCATCGAATAAACATCATTGAGTTTGATGGTGCCCCCATCATAATTCTCGATGATCTGTGGCTTAACGTCTTTGCCTGAGCATTCTAGAGCGGTGTCCACATGGCTATTGAAACCGATCTTGAAGGTTCCTTCTTCACCCTCTAGGTGGGCGTACAATCTTCCATATTCATCGATTTCGCTTTCAATCCCCAATTCCTTCAATTCATCCTTAAGCAAGCGGGTGAGATTGAGTTCTTTAGCCTCCGACGGGGTGGCTTCGCTTTCGTCGTTGGATTGGGTGTCTATTTTTACGTAACGCAAGAATCTTTCTAATGCCTGGTCCATAACAAACCTCCTAAATAAATCGGTTTAATTCTAGGTAGATTATCAAAATAAGGCAATGAAAGTTCATTTCCTTATAACATTGCTTGACAAAAATCCCCTTTGGGATAGGCTTTCTTTCGTTAAAGAAAGGACCTTTAGTATTTATGCCTAACAATAAAGAAGTTCTCGGCGCCCTTAACGCTGAGAAGACCAAAGAGATAATGGATAACTACAACGCCGACAAGAAGAACGCCATCGTTCGTCGCGCTTTGAGCAACAACACCCTCACCTCCGTTATCTTCAACTCCGATTCCATCCCGGGGGTCGAAATGAATTTCAGCACCGTCGTCAAAACGATGAGCGTCTGCAACCAGAAGCAATCCGGCCGTTGCTGGATCTTTGCCGGACTTAACATCCTCCGTGAGATCGTCGCTAAGAAACTCAATCTCACCAAGTTCGAATTATCCCAGAACTACATCTCCCTTTTCGATAAAATCGAAAAATCCAACTTCGCCTTGGAAACCATCCTCTCCTTCGTTGGCAGAGACCACGATGATAGAGAAGTCCAATTCGTTCTTAAAGACCCAGTCTCTGACGGCGGTCAGTGGGACATGTTCGTCAACCTCGTTAAGAAATATGGCTTAGTACCGCAGTCCCTCTTCCCAGAGACCGCCCAATCCAACAGCACCCAAGCGACCGACTTCTTGGTCAACGCCGCCATCCGTGCCTTCGGCGCGAGAGCCTTCAGAGCCTATGAGAAAGGCGCTTCTTTAGAAGAAATCCGCAAGGACAAAGAGGAAACCATCGAGAAGATCTATGATATGTTCCTCAACGCCTTTGGCGTACCTCCAGAGAAATTCGACTTCGAATGGACTGACCAAAATGATGTCTATCATATCGAGAAAGACCTCACCCCGAAAGCCTTCTTCGAGAAGTATGTCGGCGATGAGATCGATGAATATCAATCCTTGATCAACTCCCCGACCAAAGAGAAACCTTTCTATAAGAACTACACCATCGAACATTTAGGAAATGTCATCGAAGGTAAGAAGATCAACCATCTTAATCTCCCTATGGAACGCATTAAGGAAGTTATCATCGCCCAACTTAAGGCCGGTTATCCAGTCTGGTTCGGCTCCGATGTCTCTTTCTATAGAGAAAGAAGCCACTTCGCTTGGGACGACAACGCCCTTAATTACGAAGACGCCTTCGGCTTTGGCATCGAATTCAATAAGGGCGATATGCTTGACTTCTGGCATTCCGCGATGAACCACGCGATGGTCATCGTCGGGGTCAACGAAGTCGATGGAAAGCCAAATAGATGGAAGATCGAGAACTCCTGGGGTTCCGACATCGCCAAGAGCGGTTACTACGCCATGTCCGGCACTTGGTTTGACAAATTCGTCTATCAGGCCGTCGTCCGCAAAGAATTCCTTACCAAAGAAGAGAAAGAGGCTTGCCTCAAAGACCCAATCCCTCTCCATCCATGGGATCCAATGGGCACCTTGGCCGACTAAAAGAAAAAGAAAGGTCGCGTTGATTCGCGACCTTTTTCTTATTCGTTCACGCCGATATAGAATTTAAGGAATTCCTTGATTAAAGGTTCGTGGTGTTTGTTCGCGTATTCATTCGCCCAATAACCATTCGTGACCTCTTTAAAAGGAACGGTTTTCCCCAACAATTTGGAATCGAGATTAACCCCGTCTAAGAATTCGTGATATAGGGTTCCGTTCCAATAAGAGGAGGTAATTTGATATTCGTTATTTACCAAACTCAAGGTGTCGTTCGCATAGATGGCCGCGTCCTTAATAAGGTCCGCTTTATGGCTGTAGGAGCCAGGGACGATATATTGGAAGGTTGGGACCACGCCGGTGGAATAACCATACTCGGAATAGAGAGAGGATAATCCATATTCATCCTTGAAAGCTTGATATTCTTCGGAGGATAGATTCCTCTGCTCGGTGACATCGTAAATGTAGAGATCCCCTTTTAATGAAGAGGCGTAGTCTTCAAAGAAGGCGGTAAACATGTAAGAGCAATCGGAGCAAGATTCCCTGGCGAATAAGACGGTAAAACCTGCGACATCCGATGAATATAAACTATCCAACTGGGACTTATTCAAATAAACGACGTTATCGTTCCAAGAAACCATGGAATCCATCTTCTCGTTGAAGGCCTCTTGGTCTTTGATGATCTTATCGGAATCCTTAAAGAGGTATTGGCTGATTAATTTGCCTTTCTTAAAGACGGCAATCGCGTTCGCGTTGCTCTGGGCTTTGATCCCGTGATCCTCTCTTAGGTCCTTTAACTTAATATGATAAATGCGCGCGTCTTCTTTCTTCATATAGGAGGTTAAAGCCGTGCAGAAATCGTAGTAGCAGATGCAATCATCCTCGTCTCCCTGGACTAACAAGACAAAAGTTTTCTCATTGTCTAAAAAAGATTCAAATAAACCGTATTCCAAAGAGACGAAATGCTCCTTCAAGCCCAATGAGGAATCATACTTTTGGGAGAGGGGGATAAGGGTGGTTTTTTCGCTGGTTGGGGAACAAGAAAAAACCCCTGGTAAAACCAGCGCCAAACTTATTAAAGAAACACCCGCTTTTTTCATGTCGAAATTCTAGAACAAAATCGGGTGATTTTCAACTGGTGGAAAAAGTGAAGGAAAACTTAAAATTTGATTTATGGTATTGTGTCGATAAGACCGAAAGAAAGCCCACTTTTTTGAAAATCGAAAAAATGATTAAAAAATTTTGTTGTTTTCGCTGAAAAAATCTATATATTTTCTTTCGTGATTTTTCCCACTCGTAAGTAGGGGTCAAATCTACCTGCTTTTTTAGGCAGGGCGTAGGAGTAAATATCATGAAAGAAAATGATGTCATTATTTCTCTGAAACACGTGCAGAAAAAGTTCGAAGATGACTTTGTCGCCGTGTCTGATTTCGACTTGGATATCTCGAAAGGCGAATTCGTCACTTTGCTAGGCCCTTCCGGCTGTGGCAAATCAACGACTTTGCGTATGATCGCCGGCTTCGATATCCCATCCTCCGGTTCTATCCTCTTAAATGGCGAGGATATCACCAAGCTTCCTCCTTATAAGAGACCGATTAACACGGTTTTCCAGCATTACGCCTTGTTCCCGAACTTGGATGTCTACGATAACATCGCCTTCGGACTCAAATTAAAGAAAGTGCCGGTGGAAGTCACCAACCGCAAAGGTGAGAAAGTCACCAAACTAAAGAAATTATCCAATAAGGAAATCGACCAGAAGGTCGCGAAAGCCTTAGCCATCGTCGATATGGAAGAGATGGAGGATCGTCAGATCTCCAACCTCTCGGGCGGACAGCAGCAAAGAGTCGCCATCGCCCGCGCTATCGTCAACGAGCCAAAGGTCTTGCTCCTCGATGAGCCATTGTCCGCTTTGGATCATAAGAAACGTATCGAGATGCAACTTGAGCTTAAGGAAATGCATAAGAAATTAGGCATCACCTTCATCTATGTCACCCATGACCAGGAAGAAGCTCTTACCATGAGCGACACCATTGTCGTTATGAGGGATGGCGAAATCGTCCAAGTTGGCACCCCGGAGCAAATCTATAACGAACCGGTCAACGCCTATGTCGCCGACTTCATCGGTGAATCCAACATTTATAACGCCACGATGGTCGGCAAGAAGAAAGTAAGGTTCTTGGCCGCGGCCTTTGACTGCGTCGATGACTTCCCTCTTAATGAGAAAGTCGATGTCGCCATCCGTCCTGAAGACATCATTTTGACCAACCCTGAAGATGGAACTGTCTCTGGTGTTATCTCTGAGGTCGTCTTCAAAGGCGAGGACTATTCTTATTTAATAAAAATCGGTAAGAAATCCGAGGTTACTTGCCGTTCCCACGATAAGCATGAAGCCGGCGAGAAAGTCGGTGTCTCCGTCCTTCCGGAAAACATTCAGGTCATGGAAAAGGACCTTTCCGAGAACTCTTGGGACGATGTCTATATCAACGACAACAACCAGATCGTCATCGGCGACGACGCCTTCGAATGCGACGTCACCCAGCTTATCAAAGGCTCCAGCCTCGATGAGGAAGGCTATCTCATCGATCCGAAAGCCAACAAGAAATATAACCTTAAGAATGCGCCTGTCCGCGTATCCTGCTCTTTGAATGCCCCGCTATTAAGCGACAACCTCGAAGAAGGCCAAGCTAAGGGACATATCATCGAAGTCATTTGGAAGGGCGACCATTACCAGGATATCATCCGCACCGAAGAGGAAGAGGACTACATCGTTCTAACTCAATACGAATGGAATGAAGGAGATGAAGTCTCCATCAGCATCGACAAAGACGCCTTTAAGCTCAGCTTGAAGAAGGATATCGCCGAATATGAAGTCGAATAAGAAGAAAGAGAGGGGACAGCGCCGCTTCTTCGTTTTGAAGCGCAAATACCTCTCTATCCCTTATGGATTGTTCTTGGCGCTGTTCGTCATCGTCCCGTTGCTTTTGATCATTTGGTATGCCTTTACCAATTCGGATGGAAAGCCATCTTTCGACGCTTTGGTGAGCTTCTTCACCTCCGGTTCCAAATGGACGGTTCTGCTGCTCTCCATCTTCATGGGGCTTCAAACCACCCTCCTTTGCTTATTGATTGGTTATCCAGTCGCCTATTTATTGGCCAATAAGAAATTCAAAGTCCCGTCTGTCTTAGTCGTCTTATTCATCATGCCGATGTGGATCAACTTTGTTATCCGCACCGGGGCGACCAGAGATTTATTGGACGCTATCGGTTTAAGCGGTGGCCAGCATCCATGGTTCGCCACCCTTATCGGCATGGTCTATAACTACCTGCCGTTCGTCATTTTGCCTTTATACACCACGATGATCAAATTGGATCATTCCCAGATGGAGGCGGCCGCTGATTTGGGCTGCAACCCGGTCCAGGTCTTCTTTAGGAACACCCTTCCGCAGTCGATCCCAGGCATCATCTCCGCGGTGGAAATGGTCTTTATGCCGGTTATGTCTTCCTATGTCATCTCCGACACCCTTTCCGAAGGAAAGATTACCTTGTTAGGTAACTATATCTATTTGGACTTCACCCAGGGATTATGGAACGAAGGCTCCTTTATGGCGTTGATCATGCTCATCATCATCGCCGTCGCGACCTTTGCCACCCGTAAGATCAGAAAAGAAGACGAAGGAACCGTCAGAGGAGGTGGATTATGGTAAGAAAAGCCTCCTTGCTTAAGAGAATCTTAGCCAACACCTATGTCTGGCTCATCCTCTTACTTATGTATCTCCCTGTCTTGGTCTTGATCATCTATTCTTTCAATACCTCCACAGGCTTATTCCATTGGGATCATTTCTCCTTTGACTTATATAAGCAATTATTTCAAGACAAGGAAGTCATGAAGGCTTTGGGGAACACCATCATCATCGCGGTGGTCTCCGCTTCGATCGCCACCATCTTGGGAACCTTGGGGGCGGTGGGCGTCTATGAATCCCGCAAATGGGCGAAACGCTCCATGGAATTCTCCACCCAGATCCCGGTCGTCACCCCGGAAATCGTTCTTGCTTTATCTTTGATAATCATGTTCGTTTTCGTCGGCAACTACATCTTTAAAGGAATGGAACTCAGCTTCTGGACCTTGCTTATCGGCCATTTGGTTCTGACCACCCCGTTTGTCTACCTCTCAGTTAAGCCGAAACTCGTCCAGATGGACCCGGCTTTATATGAAGCGGCCTTGGATCTTGGCTGCAATCCAGCCCAAGCCATGCGCAAAGTCTTGATCCCAGAGATTCTCCCAGGGGTCATGTCCGGCTTCTTATTATCCATCTCCTTATCCTTGGACGACTTTATCGTCACCGCCTTCACCAGAGGCCCGGGTTTGTTATCCGGCTCCGCCCAGATCCAAACCTTATCGACCTATGTCCAAGGCATCATCAAGAAACACCCGATGCCTCCATATTTGAGGGCATTGACCACCATCATCTTCTTGGTCGTTCTCGCGGTGGTTATCACCATCACCGTCTATAACAACGTGAAAGCCAAGAAGACTAAAAAGAGAAAAGGGAGGGAATATTAGTATGCTTAATACCTTGTTCTTATTAGCCCTCGCTTCCAGCTTGGGTTTATCTAGCAACCTTAATTTAGGCAACCAAGTCCGTTCCGATATCAAGAAGGCTTTGGCCCCTAACACCACCCTTTACGTCTATAACTGCGAGGATTATATCCTCGATGAGGAAGGCGACTCCCTCATCGATGACTTCGAGCAGTATGTCTTGGATACCGATGGAGTCAAATTGAACGTGGTCTATTCCACTTACGACACCAACGAGACGATGCTCAATTCCGTTCAGACTGGTGCCTCTCGTTACGACCTCATCGCCCCATCGGATTATATGATCCAGAAGATGATCGGCTTAGACCTTCTCGAACCGTTCGCCAACACGGAACAAGAGAGAAAAGATCTCTATGGCGATCGTTACGAAGGCTGGGAAGACAATTACGATACCTATGCCTCCCCATACCTTAAGGACTGGTTTGACAAAATCATGACGATGGAGCCATCTTCCGGCTACTCCGTCCCTCTTTCCAAATATGCGAAAGGCTATATGTGGGGAACCTTGGGCTTAACTTATAACCCATCCTATTCTACCTACGCCGAAAGAGGCTTATCCGAAGATGACGTCAAAGTCCAATTAACCGATTGGAACGCCCTCTGGCACGATAACTTCCAGGATAGTTTCCAAATCAAGGACTCCGTCAGAGATACTTACGCGATCGGTCTTACTGAGACTTACGATGAATTAATCAAAAAACTCCGTGAGGATTACATCAGCGGGCTTATCAGCGAAGAATTTTATTCTTCCGAATACTCGATTATCTTTAATAACATCAACCATATCGACGAATTCAACGCCATCAACAAGCGTTACTTCCCAGATGCCGAAACCCAATCCATTCAAGATGTGGTGGACAAAGTCCAAGTCACCTTAGAGAACCTTAAGAGGAACTGCTACGGCTTGGAGGTCGACTCTGGCAAAACCGACGTCGCTTCCGGTTCCAAATCCGGCATCACCATGGCCTGGTCTGGCGACGCTATCACCTCTTTGGATTTAGCCGAAGAGGAATATGACTTAGACCTTTATTACTCCGTCCCTGAAACCGGCGGAAACATCTGGTTCGATGGCTGGGTAATGCTCAAATACGACGGATTGAACAAGGAATACGCCCAGAAGTTCATCGACTTCCTCTCCGACTCCGAAAATGCCGGAAGGAACATGGATTATATCGGCTACACCCCGTTCATCGCCGGAGAAGGCATCAGAGACTTGGTCAGAAACTGGTACGATCCAAGAATGTCTATGGTCTATGCCTATGATTTGACCGCCGATGATTACTACTACGACGAGGAAGATAACTACGTCTTCAAAGACGGCAGTGACGTCAAAGAAGTCCTTATCGATGGGGAAACCCATGAGATAGACTTCGGCACCGAATCGTATGTGGGATCCACCTTCTATGATAATAATGCCAACCCGACCGGACATGCGGTGGTGGATGGCGTCACCACTTCTTGGGAAAGTTTTGCCGAGGATAATGGTTGGACCTTAAGAGATCTGACCTATTTCTTCGAGGGCTCTTTAGATGATGCGGATGATAAATCTTCTTATTTCTATTCCGATGAGATCGAAACCGTCACCGGCAAAGACCTTAACGGCGAGACGAAGACCGTCCAAGTCGGACGTCAGTTCTTGGCCCAATACCCATCGAAAGTAGAAGCCGATCGTGCGTCCTATCTAAACCAGATTCCATCCTTGGCCGTCATGGAGGATTATGGCGAGAATAACACTTATGTGTTAAAGATGTGGGAGAACGTCAAGTCCGGCGGGACTTTGACCACCCCCATCATCGTCATCTTCTCGGTGGAAATCGCGGCCTTTGTCATCTTAGGCGGCGTTCTTGGCGGAAGGAAACTCTATTCCAAGAAACTAAGGAAGAAACGCAGAGCCGAAGCAAAAGGAAACTAAAGAGGCGGAATAAAACCCGCCTTTTTTCTTTCTTCGCCTATTGCTTTATTAATAAACTCCCATAAAATATAGGGTGCAAAACGTATGCTAGAAGTTCCTATATGCGTTCTTAAGTCGGTATGCGGAGGGCTTAAAGTCTTCCGATAGGCGTTTTATACGCTTTTTTTGGTATGATGGCTTTCGTTTGAAGCCTGAAATATAAAACGTTATTGAAAGGAGTAAATCAAATAACGCAACTATGAAAAAGAAGAAACTATTGATTCTCTTGCCAGCTGTGCTCATGATGCTCGGCTCTTGCGGTCCTGATGAAAGTTCTTCCAATCCCCCAGTCGACGACACTTCGTCCGTCGTCCCTGAAGTGAAGGTTGGAAAAGTCACCATCACCGCCGCCGAACACGCCGTTGTCACCGCTGATAAGACCGAAGCCAAAGTCGGTGACACCGTCACCTTCACAATCGTCGTGGACGACGGATATGCCCTTGAGTATTTCAAGGTCAACAACGTCGAAGTCACCGTCACCAGAGGCAAAGCCTCAGCCAAGATGGTCGAAGGCGGATTGACCGTCACCTACGCCGCCAGGCTCATCACCGGCAATGTCGAGATCGTCGCCTCCGAGCACGTCACCGTCACCGCCGATAAGGAAAGCGCTGCGGTGGGTGAGACCGTCAATTTCACCGTTTCCGTCGATAGCGGCTATAAACTCGTCTACTTCAGAGTCAACGGCATCGAACGCGAAGTCGTCGATGGCAGAGCCAGCGCGACCATGATCGCCGCCGGCCTCAAAGTCACCGCCGCCGCCGAAATGAATGTCTTCAACGTCACCATCGATGAAAACATCAATAATGGCACCGTCACCGCCGATAAGGTCTCTGCCGCGGTTGGCGAAGACGTCACCTTCACCATCACCCCAGCGACCGGTTATGTCCTTAAAGAATTCAAGGTCAACAACGTCGCTAGACAAGTCACCGTCCCAACCGCCGTCATCAAGATGGAAAAGGGTGGTTTGAACGTCACCGCGACCTTCGAACAGAACATCTTCCCGGTTCAAATCGATTCGGCCATCGTTAATGGCACCGTCACCGCTGACAAAACTTCCGCCGCCATTGGCGAAGACGTCACCTTCACCGTGACCGCCAACGAGGAATTCCTCCTTGACGAATTCAAAGTCAATGACAAAGCCGTCGGCGTCGTCGAAGGCCAAGCGACCGTCAAGATGGTCCAGGGTGGTTTGAATGTCACCGCGACCTTCAAGGCCCAGCCATATAGCGTCGCCATCGCCGAAGGAATCGAACACGGTTCCGTCACCGCCGATAAGACCGAAGCCGCTGCTGGCGAAGACGTTGTCTTCACCGTCACCGCTGATGATGACTACGAATTAGACTACTTCAAAGTCAACGGCAGCGATGTCGCCGTCGAAAACGGCCAAGCGACCGTCAAGATGGTCAAGGGTGGTTTGAATGTCACCGCCGCCTTCAAGGCCATCAAGCATGCCGTCACTATCCCAAGTAATATCGTCAACGGCACTGTCGTCGCCGATAAGGCTGAAGCCGTCACCGGCGAAGACGTCACCTTCACCGTCACCCCAGCCGCCACTTATAAACTCGAATCCTTCAAAGTCAACGATGTCGAAGTCACCGTCGACGAAGAAGGCAAAGCGACCGTCGCCATGGTCAAAGAAGGCCTAACCGTTGAGGTTTCCTTCTCTGAAGAATGGACTGAATTGACTGGCATTGACGAAGATTTCAAGAGCAAAGTCGCAGCCGCCGATGTTATCAGATATAAGTTCACCGCTGACGCCTCTGTGGATACTCTCCCAGTCGCTAAGAATACGACTATCATCGACTTGGGTGGCAAGACCTTAACCGTTACTGGCAACACTGTCATGGCCGGTTCTGCCGACCAGACCATCATCGTCCGTAACGGCACGATCAAGGTCACCGCCGCCGCATCTTCCGAACAACCTAACTTCTTCAATCTCAATGGTGTTAAGTCCTTCGACATCAGTGACATCGTCCTTACCAATGATAATGACATGGTTAGCAGCTCTGCTGCCTTCCATACCATCGGTAATGGTGTCTTCAACTTCAACAATGTCACCGCGACCCTTAAGACCACTTACGCCATCTCGACCAACAACGTCGAAGGCGAAGCCCAGACCTTCAACATCAAGGGCTCCGAGATCACCGTCTGCGATTCTAGCAAGGACAACTGCGCCGTCATCATGAACATCAACGGCGAAGGCCATGTTAACATCGAGAATTCCGTTATCACCGGTGACCGTCAGGCCGTCGAAGCCCGTACGGGAACTTGGTCCATCAAGAACACCGTTTTGACCAACACTTGCAAATGGGTCAAAGCCTCCGATGCCAATAAGGCTACGGATGATAAATACTTGGGCTCCAAAGCGGGTGCCAACACTTGGGCTTCCGGCAACGAAGTCCCATCCGCCGCTATCGTCATCGGCGACACCGTTAGCGATGCTTATAACAACCCAGCCAGCGTCACTCTCGAAGGCGTCACTGCCATCTCTTCCGATACAAAGGCTATTGTCGGCCGCGCTGATGGTGAATACGCATCTGAATTGACCGTTGATGGTCTCACTTACTTGAACAACTATGGCAAATTCGATTTGACCGATGATGTCAAGTTCACCGCCAATAACGTTAAGAACGTCAACATCAAAGAAGCTAACGCTCTTGAAGAAGCCGATGCCGCTAACCTCTACGTCGTCCACGGCTA
>CAVFGR010000015.1:129379-133998 GCA_963622135.1 bacterium | reverse complement strand
ATGGCGGAGGCGGAGGGATTCGAACTCTCGCCAGGTGTGACCCTGCTGCCGGTTTTCAAGACCAGTCCCTTCAGCCACTTGGGTACGCCTCCGTGCGATACATTATACACATTAAGAAGGCTTAATAAAACAAAACCCCCATTTTCTGGGGGGAGTGTTTCTTTTGGTGGACCATGTTGGATTTGAACCAACGGCCTAGCTCTTATAAGGGGCTCGCTCTAACCGCTGCGCTAATGGTCCATTTTTGCGTTCAAGATTATAACAATTATTATCATTGCTATCAATTGAAGCGTAAAAATCCTTCAAAATAGCCATTGAAAAGAGCCGATTACCGACAAATATTCAAAAAAATAATGGATTTCCTAACATTTTTCTTTTTTGGAGAAAATTACATAGTAAACTAGTGGCATATCATTTGGAGGTTTACTTTTCTATGAAACAATTGAAAAGACGTTATGGCGCCTTGCTAGCTATTGGCATCATCGCCTTCGTCCTTATCATCGCGTTCCTCGGCGTTGGTGTCATTGGTGGTGAAAATGCTTTATTCATCCCATGGGCCGCTGACGTTGGTGCTAGTTCGCGTTTTGGCATTAGGGGCATTTCTTATCGTTGCTTCCTTAACGTCTTCTTTGCTTTTGGCAAATCCGGTTGGACTTGGGATTTCGTCAGAATCTTCGTTGCCGCCGCTTTCTGGGCCGCCGTCATTCTCCTTATCGTTGGCATCGTCGTTGCCGCTTGTAAAGAGAAGAGATCCGTCGCTCCAGTCATCTTCATGTTCTTGTCCGTCTGCATGATCCTTTGGGTCATCGAAGGCGTCACTTATGCCAACAGCTTAGGCTGCATGAATTGGACTTATGCCATGAGCTTCGGCGTCGTCCTCGGTCTCGCTGTCGTCAGCATTGTTCTCCTTCTTCTCGCCATTTCTGCCGGTCACGAAATCAGCGATCTCGACTGTGACCAGTCCGCTGAAGCCGCCGCTTCGCAAAAGATTTCCAATTTGGAAGAACGCGTTGCCGCTTTAGAAGGCAAAGTCGAAGAGTTGCAAAAGAGACAAGTTATCGTCGTTACTGCTCCAGCCGCCGCTCCGGTTGAAGAAGAAAAACCAGTTGAAGCCACTCCGGTTGAAGAAGAAGCCAAAGCCACTTTGAATATCAGACGTATTCCATTCTCTGAGAAATATGCCGCCGCCGATAAAGATCTCAAAGCCAAATTTGACGAATTATCCGCTTATATCAGTGATAATTACGGCATCAAAGCCCGTGAATCCATCGCTGGCGTTTCTTTCTCTGCCCATAGAGAAAAATTGGTCTTCGCTACCTTCATCGGCAAGCATCTCCGCTGCAACTTCGCGCTCGATGCCAAAAACTACGCCGATTCCACCATCCCAGTTGTCAATTCGGACAATAAGAAATACGCCGATGTCCCATTAACCTTAAAGGTTAAGTCCGGCCTCTCCTTACGCCGTGCCTGTTCTTTGGTCGACGATGTCATGGCTGCTAAAGGTATCGAAAAGATCGTCAAATAATCTAAGAACGATTTAAAACTAAACGGATGAATTAACACATCCTAGCAAAGGGGAAGCCGTAACGCTTGCGGTTTCCCCTTTTAATTTAAACGGAGTCTAATTATGCACACTCAAATACTCGCTGTTAGCGAATCAACTTATGCTAGCCTATATGAAAGCGCACCATGGGCCATTATTCTGCAAGCCTTATATGATTTGATTCCCATCGCCTTGTTCTTGGTAGGCGCCATTATTTTGCAGCGTACCCTTTATAACAAAATGGTCAAGGGCAATTACGCTTTATTCGCCGCCGGATCCATCATGGTCTTTGCGGCTGGATTTTTAAAGGCTTTGCACAAATTCATCATTGGCGTCTCCGGATATAGCTATAGCATCCTGGATCGACAATTCACTTCCACTCAATCGATCGGCTTTGCCTTGATGTTCGTCGCGTTGATTGGAATGTTTACCTCTTACAACAAAAAATATACAAAAGTTTCGGTAAGCGTTGTTGCTCCATTAATCCTGACTGGCTTGATGGCCGAATCCACCGCTTTAAAAACTTTTGATAGCACATTGCCATTTATCATTTTGATGATTATCGGGGCGGCAGGAAGCTTGATTATGCTGATTATCATTGCCGCAAGAAGAAAAGACGTGCTTTCCGCTGTCTTATTCGGACTCGCCATCGGCTTCATGGTAGCGATGGGCTATTTATCTACCAAGGCCGACTGGACGTTCAATTGGATTGCCATCTCCGTAAACATCGTCTATCAGGGATTGTTTATGTTAGGCACCATCCGTTTGCAAAAGAAGGGCTTCGGAAGGGAAGATTCTCTTCAAAAAGAGTGTCGGAATTGATTGAAGACAAAATAAAATAGCGGCTGGGCCGCTATTTTTTGTTGGTTATGAAGTTTATTTCACGAGAGAATAGGCATCTTCATCCACATATATCGTGCAGTTTGGATGCTTCTTCAATATTGAGCATGGGAGCGATTCATTTGGCTCGTCTTCGATAAGCTTTTTGATGGCGTCCGCTTTGTTTTTGCCCGTGGCAATCAAAACGACTTTTTTAGCGTTCATGATGCTCTTTAAGCCCATGGTGATAGCTTGGGTAGGAACCTCGCTGATATCTTTGAAGAAACGGGCATTGTCGCTTCTCGTCTTTTCCGTTAAGTCAGTAACATGGGTCAAGGAATCAAATGAGGTGTTAGGCTCATTGAAGGCGATATGGCCATTCCCGCCGATGCCGAGAAGTTGGATATCAATCCCACCGTTATCTTCGATCATTTCGTCGTAATGAGAATAATTATCCAAGCTCGGGAAGTTGGTATTCTTCTTATCGATATCGACATGATTGAAGAGATTCTCGTTCATGAAATAACGATAGGTTTGTTTTTCATAAGTCTTAACGTATTCATCAAGGTTGAAAGTTTTAACCTTTTTGAAGGAGACTTCGCCATTTTCATAGGCATTAATCAAATTGGCGTAGATTCCTAATGGGCTTGAGCCGGTCGCTAAACCGAGAACAGGGCTCTCGTTTTCTTTAACGACTTTGATGATTTCTTCGGCGATCAATCTAGATAGCTCATCGGCGTTTTTAACAACGATATTCATATTGCTTTCCTTTTATATTATTTTAGTTCGAAGACTTTCTTTAATAATGGCTGAGCCCCAGTGACTGGGTCCATTTCCATTATCATGACGTCTTTCATATATTCATTCCAATTATCGACGATAGGGGAATTCTTTTGGACTTCGGCCGCATATTCGACGCCTTTTTCGCATTCGTAATAGCCAAAGACTTCATCGCCAGACATCCATATGGTGTAGTTTGATATGCCGGCGTCTTTTAAGACTTTAACCATTTCGGGCCAAATCTCATTGTGCCTTTTTCTATATTCTTCTTGTTTGCCTTCGATTATCTTGGCTTTCCAAGCGTATTTTTCCATAATCTAAATTCCGAATTTCGTTAATTATTTAACTCTTTCTCCAAGCTTGTATACCTGTTTGACATTCAAGTTGGAATCAAGCAAAACAAGGTCAGCCAATTTGCCTTCCTTAATGCTTCCGCGATCGGAAAGTTTCAAGGCTTTAGCGGCATTGCCCGAAGAGATCTTAGCAAGTTCGCAAAGAGAAAGATTGGCTACTTCACGCATGTTCTTAACACCCTGTTCCATAGTGAGGATAGAACCGGCTAGAGGACCGCTCTTTAGATAGGCGGCGCCATCTTTCTTCACGCATTCCAAACCACAGAAATCGAATTCTTCAATATCGGTATTTTTAACCAATAAGGCGTCGGTGATTATGATAAATCTGTCAGGACCGACGATTTTATAGAAGGTTTTCAAGGTTTCTGGGCAAACGTGGATTTTGTCGCAGATCATCTCGGTATAAAGGCAATCGAAATACATGGCGGCATTTACAACGCCTGGATTCCTATGATGATATGGCGACATCGCGTTATGGGTATGAGTGATATTCGTAAGGCCATTTTCGATGGCTCTTTCGACATCTTTGAAAGTAGCGTCGGTATGTCCTGCCGAGCAGACAACGCCTTCATCAACAAGATGCTTGATAAAAGCGTCCGAACCAGGAAGTTCAGGGGCTAGGGTGATATATTTCACCAAATGATTAGATTCATTAAAAAATTCATCAAATTCATTTATATTTGGATTGCGGACGAATTCATCATTTTGGGCCCCTTTGTATTTCAAAGAAATATAAGGCCCTTCCATGTGAATGCCACATAAAGACGGATTGTCTTTGATGGCGTTTTTAACCACGCGGCACATACGCATCATCTTTTCTTTGCTGCACGTTTCCGATGTAGCGAGATAGGATGTGACGCCTTCGTTATATAGAGACTGAGATATGGTTCTTATTCCATCTTCGTCGGCCTCCAAGAAATCTATGCCCGCGCTGCCATGGACATGGATATCAATAAAACCAGGCATGACAATCAATCCTTTCGCGTCGACAACCTCTTCGTTTGAAAGAATATTAAGCGGAGAACGCCCGATTTCGATGATTTTGCCGTTTCTTAAAAGAAGATAGCCATCATCTACCACTTCATTTTCCAAGACGATCTTCGCGTGATTGATTATCATACCTA
>CAVFGR010000015.1:71877-129309 GCA_963622135.1 bacterium | reverse complement strand
AGGATGACTTCGTCTGGGATTTCGTTGATGACATGGCCTAAGGTGAGCATGTAAATCTCGGCGGTTTTCTCGACGGTTTCGATCAAGCCGAAAGCTTCATCGATGTTTCTGCCAACGCCGTAAATGCCATGGTTGGTCCAAGTGACGATACGGAAGGTTTTCATCTTTTCGGCAGTCGCTTCGCCAATTTCATTGGTTCCACAGACCATGCAAGGAAGAACGCCGATACCTTCTGGGAAAACAACGACCGCTTCGGTGTTGGATTTCCATAATTTACGGGTGAATTCCTTTTCGTCGGTCTTAACCACCGAGGTCATGCAGATCGTATAAGTTGGATGGGTATGCATGACGATTCTGTTTTCAGGATCGACGCTTAATCTAGCGGAATGGGAAAGCAAGTGGGCTGGGAATTCAGAAGTGAATTTGCCACCATCTTTGAAGCCCCAAAGAAGATCGGCATGATCTCCAGCTTTGCTGATTCTCACCAATCCCAAGTTGGTTTCAGGATCTTTGATGACGTTTTTGAAATATTTGCCAGTTCCGGTGACGAGGAAGTGTTTGCCTCTCACGTTTTCCGGAGCGACGAAAGAAAGAGGGATTTCGCGAATGACTTTAGGATTTTTAAAGTACTTGGCGACCTCTTCGTCGGTTAAAAGATAGGAGATGTTTCCGCCGTTTCTTTCATCCCATCCTTGTCTATACATGTTAGCGGTGATTTCGCTAACTTCTTTAACGAACTTTGAATCAATGAATTTCATAACCGTTTCCTTATTTGCGTTTGCTTAAGACATCCTTTTCGTATTGAAGAACTTCTTTGAACCATTCTTCCTCGCTCATAACGCCCTGCTTCTTGCAGTATTCATTCCAAACATCGCCCCAAGGAAGGGTTTTGATTTCTTCTTGGAGGGCTAAAACCTTGGTATGGTCGTAAGAATCTTGGGCTTCCTTAAGCATATCCCATGGAGTTAATAAGGCCTTAAGCAAGGCTTTCTCCATGTTGCGAGCGCCGATGACGAGAGCGGCGATTCTGTTGATCGAAGCGTCGAAATAGTCCAAACCGATATAGCTTCTATTTAAGCCGTCGCACTTGACGAGTTCGTCGGCGACTTCTTGCAAGTCATCATTTAACTTCAAGACATGGTCGCTGTCCCAACGGACAGGTCTAGAAACGTGGAAGGCCAAACGGTTGAAGAAGGTGAACATCGAGGAGATCTTATCGGCGACGTTCTCAGTCGGATGGTAATGGCCGGTATCCAATAAGTTAAGGATTCCACGGGTCGAAGCGTAGTTGAGATAGAATTCATTCGAACCGACGGTGTAGCTTTCAACACCGATGCCGAAGACCTTAGATTCGACGGAGACATCCATGACTTTCTTATCGTATTTGTAAGAAGATAAGATTTCATCGAGAGATTCTTTTAATCTTTGACGTGGGCCAATTCTATCGGCTGGGCTGTCCTTAAGACCGTCTGGAATCCAAATGTTCATCAAAGAACGTTGTTTGAGTTCTTTGCCGAAGTATTCGGTGACTTTTAAGGAATTGACGCAGTGCTTGATCCAATAGTCTCTGACCTTTTTATCCGGAGAGGACAAAGACAAACCATCAACGAGCATCGGGCTAGAGAAGATGGTTGGGTTATAGTCTAAGCCCAAGCCTCTTTCTTTGGCGTATTCGACCCACTCTTTGAATTGTTCTGGGCCAATATCGGCACGATCGACGATCTTGCCGGTTTGGTAGATAGCGTGCAAATTGATCTTCTTTTTGCCTGGGATGAACTTTAAGGCTTCGTCCAAGTCTTGAGTCAATTCAGCGAAGTTTCTGGCTTTTCCTGGGTAATTTCCAGTGGTTTGAATGCCACCAGTCAAAGCGCCGGCGTTCTCGAATCCGTTAACGTCATCAAGCTGCCAGCAATGGAGGGAAATAGGCGTCTTGGCGAGTTTGCGCATCGCCTCATTGACGTCGATCCCGTACTTCTTAAAAATCTCTTTCGTCTCTTTTCTCATATGTTCTCCTTTAGGAATTCATAGCCTTTTCTTGTACTTTGATGTTTCCAAGGGATGTCGCTTCAATTGGCATCGCGACAACCTTTTTGGATGTTTCTTCTTCGATCAACCTATTCAAATATTTGTTCTTGGCCCCACCGCCGACAACGTAGATAGAGTTGAATTTCTTATTGGTGATACCCTCCAATTCATCGCATACGTTCTTGTAGGCAACCGCCATCGAATGATAAACGCTGGCAAATAATTCTAAATCGTTTTTAGGAGGATTATTTACCAATAATTTGGTAACCGCTTGCTTCATGTTCTTCGGAGCCACCAATGATTCGTCATTAACATCGAAGGTTTCTTGATAATTCGTCTTTTCGATTTGATCTAATAAGAGGACGAAATTAATGTTCTCTTGTAAGCCGATTTGATTAACGATCCACATCCCCATCACGTTTTTAAGGAAGCGGATATAGTTAACTCCTCCTTCGTTGGTGAAGTTGGAGGCCAATGACTTTTCGTTGCAGATAGGTTCCTTGGTTTTGATACCAATTAAGGACCAAGTGCCACTGCTGATGATTATTCCATCCTCCGGCACGTCAACCGCTTCAAAGGCCGAAGCCGTATCGTGTGAAGCGCATAATACGACTTTTGTTTGTCCACCGACTTCTTTAGCGATGTCATCTTTCAACTCGCCGAGGATTGTCCCTGGTTCGGAGATATCGTTGAACAATCTTCTTGGCAATCCGAGTTTATCCAAATGTTCGTAGTCGTATTTTTTAGTCACGGCGTTGAGCAGCGAAGTGGTCGATTCATCCGTGTATTCGTGGCTCTTAATGCCGGTCAACTTATAGGAAAAATATGACGGAAGCATAAGATAATCGGTCGCTTTTTCAAGACGGCCGTTTCTCATATCGTCGTAGAGTTGATAAATCGTATTGAAAGCAGCGAATTGGATACCGCTGGTCTTATATAATTCTTCAAACGGAAGGACTTTCGACAATTCTTTGGAAGCTTCGATGTTGCGGGCGTTCCTATAGGCATAATATGGAGGTATTTCCTTATCTCCGTTCATCAAGACATAGTCGACACCCCAAGTATCAATCGATAAAGATTCGATCTTCGGATACTTTTTAAAGGCTTTTTTGATGCCTGATTTGATCTCTTTGAATAAACGAGGGACGTTCCAGACAAGTCCGTGCGAGGATTCATCCATGCCGGTTTTAAAACGATGGATTTCCTCCAAGACGAATTTTCCGTCAACTTCATATCCGATGACATGACGGCCGCTGGTGGCCCCAAGATCGATAGCGAGATAATATTTCATATTATTGTTATACCTTTTTTAGATGGCTTCCACAAACAAACGCCTATTTAAGTCTCATCTGTTCTTGATATCGACTATCTTGTCCTTTAAGCGGGATTCCTCGGCGGCATAGACAACAAGGTGGCCGTTGATGGAATCACTTAATTTGGTGATCGAGATCGAACTTTTGTCATTGTTCAAATAATCGATCAATTCCTTCATGATGGCGTAGTCACCGCCGTTATGGCCGGCACCCATGTGCCCTTGGACTTTATTCTGATTGAAAATGAATTCGTTGACATCGATGGTTTTGGTATCAGGGATGGTTGATGTCAAATTGTTCTTTCTTAGATAAATGATGCCTTTTTCGAGGTTTCCTTCAATTTCGCCTTCAGTGCCGATGACATAAATGGTGCGGCCTGCGGTTGGAGATCCACCGGTAAGCATGAAGTTGGCGACGGAGCCATCGGCGAAATTGACGATGGTCGTTTGTCTATCGACAACATTCGCGTTAGGAACTTTGTAGATGCAACGCCCAAAGTCGTTGGTCTTGAGGAATTCCATCTTTTCTTCTTTGCTTGGATTTGGCTTATTCAATTGAACGAAGGTCAGCTCGCTGGAATAGTTGTTTTCCATATACATTCTGATAGCGGAATATAAACAAGTTCTTTCAAGCGGGCAGTTATAGCAAAACTCCGTGGACTCCTCTGGAGCGTCTTCCTTGTTGAAATAATGTCTGCCACCGAAACTGGCAACAGCCTTAGGGGCCGTTTTATTGTTCAGCCAGCATAAAATATCGATATCGTGGCAAGATTTGGCTAATAAAAGGTCGCTTCCGCAGATAACATTGTTATTCCATTTTCCACGGACATAACTGCCGGCATAATGGGCGGATCCGACATGTTCGGCCATCTCGATGGTTTTGATATGCCCGATCTCATTGTCCAAAATCAATTGCTTGATAGCTTTATAGAATGGGGTGTATCTCAAAACGTGGCCAACGAAGACTTGGGTATTATGCTCTTTCGCGGTTTTTTCGATTAAGAGCAATTGTTTTTTGTTATTGACGATAGGTTTCTCGGTCAGAACCGCTTTGCCGGTTTTTAATAACGGCATCAAGGTCTCGAAATGTTGTTGGTCCATCGTCCCGTTGATATATAAATCGATATCGATGTTCGATTTCATCAAGTCATCGACGGAGGAAAATAATTGCTCGTCTTTAAGCGAGAATTTGTCCTTTGCGAGTTGAAGCCTATACGGATTGACATCGCAGACGGCGACGATAGACATTCTTTCCGGGTCAATCGAGGCGTAGTTCGCATAGATTGATCCACGATCGCCATAACCGATAACGCAAGCTTTGATTTTCATAATATTTCCTCACTTAACAAAGATGACTTCGTGGGCTTTTAACGCCACCTCATGCTTCTTAGAATCGATGTCGTAATAAGAGGTCGAGACATCTTTATCCGAAGTATTGATCAAAGAGTATTTGTTCTCATTTTCGTAATAGTAGCAATCGACGAAGACGCTGTCGGTAACGCAGCATTTAGCCAGATTTTCTTTCTTCGCCGCATACAGTAAGGCGTTATAGATGAGTTTCTTCGAATTGAATGATTGGAACAAACTAGAGAAGTACACAGCACGGCCCTTCCCATACTCATTGACCGCCAAATCAACATTTATGTTGTTAAAAGAATTCGGAGAAGAGAACGGCATATAATGGCTCTTAAGAACCAAAGATGATGTCGGATAGACACTGTTTACGATGTTATTGAAATAGATATCATTCATGTCGACATCATCGATAAGGAAGTGCTTGTCCATGTCCTTATCGAACAACCTTCTGTTAAATAAGGTCAAACCCGATTCTTTTTCGATGCCGAAGACTTCGCCAAGTTGAATGTTTTTACCTTCATATGGGCATTCGCTGATACGGTCGAAACCGATAAGTCCTCCACCGTTATAAACGAATTCTTTTATCGAGGTAATTAATTTATCGTTCTTCCAAATATCGCCACCATGGAACGATGTTCCATATAAGCCGAAGTTCATAAGAACATCAATACCATCAAGTTTTCCATTTATGACGTCTTCAAAGGAGATGAATTTGACATCGATTGGAAGAGCGGCCAAAGCCGGCAACACGGCGCTAAACTGCATTGCTTCTTTAGGAAGATAGGAGACATGTGGGGAATTTATCGACCAAGAGTCATATCTGCCGTTCGTGGAGATAACCCCAACGGTCAAGAAGCTCTTGGCTTTATTCTCGCCGATCTCGCTTTTGATTGTGCGGAATTCATCGCAAATCTCACTTACGCGTTTAACGAACTTTGGATATCCGTCTAGTTGTTTGAGATAACCGCCGAAGCCAATTCTCTCGATAGGGTTGATAAGAAGACCTTGCTTGATTTGGTTGAAGCCATAGTTAATGGCATCAACTCCGTAGTCATCGCTCAACAATTCGTTTGGGAAGAAATAAGGATTCATGCGAATCTCTTTCTTCGGGGCGTTGCTATCGGAAAGCTGACGGTAGTAAACCAAGTCATTAGGGGCGCCGACGACCATGTCGATGCCGATGGAATCGAAATATTTGCTATACGGTTCGACGCCGATGCGATGATCGCCATCGAACATAAGGGTTTTCTTATTGTATTTATGGGCCAAATCGACGAATAGTTTCGCCCATTCGGCGCATTTCCTTTGAACCAAGTCGATATAATCGGACATCGCTTTGTTTGGAATAACAAAACGATTGGCCATATTCCCGCCGTTTATGAGATCTTCGGCTTTTATTTGATAACCGCATTCTTTTTCGAATAAATCAAACATCATTGGAGAAGCGGTGAAATTATAGATATACCAATCCCAACTGGTTTGAGTGAATCCGTCTTTGAAGATGATGAAGAAATTGTAGAAGAAGGTCGTGAAACGGATGACATCGACATCTTCGTTTTCTTTTAAGAAAGTCTCGAAGCGGGAAAGCATGTGCTTAAGGGCTTCTGGATAGATAGGATCCAAATCCATATCGATAGGGACGTCTTTCCAATGGTTGGAATGGTAATTGTAAATTTGGACGGCATCCCAAGTATTCACCCCAAAGAAATTGACGGTGTATTCGTGGAATCTGATAGGGTTATGAATGATGACTGTATTATGGCCATCAAAAGAATAATCGTGGTGTTCTTTCCCGCTTGTTCTATCGATAACCTGCCAGTATTTCTTGTATTCATAGCCATTCACGGATATGGATTTATCAAAGATTCCTTCGAGCAAATTGATTTCGAGTTTGTTGTCATCCAACGCGGTTTTACGTGGGGACATCAATAAGACGTTTTGGAGATACTCGGGGTGTTTTAAAGCGTATTCATGATCCTCACGGACAATGAAATAAGACTTATAAACCAGACAGTCGAATTGTTTTAGATCGCTTGGGAGTTTCACTCCGTCGCAGTCCCTGATCGCGTCAGCCTTAAAGAGACGAATGTATTTCTTCGTCCCTTCGACATATGTTTCATCCGTTGGGATGACAATCAAACCCTTATCAATTTTCATAGTGGATATTATGCAATAACGACGTGGATGGTGACGCTGGAAGCGTTACCAGTTAAATCAACGGCTTCAAAGACTAGATCACCGCTACTAACGAGGCGCTTCATGCAGTCTAAGACGCCGTTTTCGTCTTTGATGGTGACCTTAAGATTGCCGTCAATATCATCTTTAGCGATGAAATTGGCGTACAGGTAGGTATTCTTAGCGACTTTCATCGTTAAGCCGTCTTTGTTGAATTCGTTGCTGCCCAAATAGAATTTAGGGGCCATAACGTCTTTAGCTAAGATTTCGATAGCCTGCTCGCTGATGATAGAAGTCGAAACGCGATTGAAGGCGTCTCTAACAACGATTTTCTGATAGAGGCTCTTGCCAACATCTTCACTGGTCAAGCTAGCTTTGCCAGAGGCGTCGGTCTTTTCGTTAAGCCAGCTATATTCGATGGCAAGCGGCTTATCGGTGTAGTAGTCAAAGCCTTCGATTTCGGTCATGAGCTTGTGATCGAGGTGATGAGAAGTAGGGAAGCTGGCTTTGGTGATAGCCGGGGCCAAATAAGCGGTGACATTGCCGTTAATGACGGTTGAAGTGCTTAATTCTTCGCCTGACGCGGAGACCCATTTCGAGCCGTTTTCGGCGACTGGGATATCACTTAAGCTGCTGCCTTCTTGGAAGGAATATTCTTCGATTTCATGGATATAGAAATCCTGAATGTTGATTTCAGCTTGGCTGCCTTCGCCAACAGAGGAGACTTGGATGTCGTAATAGTTCACACTCGCTGTAGTTGGGGCAATGAAATCATAAGAATAAGTCGTCAAATCTTCCTTTTGGACGAAAGTCTTGATGGTTGAGACCCAATCATCGTTGATGACGAGATGGACTTTGTTCAAGCCGGTCTTGAGTTTCATTTCAAGATGGTATTTCTTGCCAGCGGTGATTTCATCCAAAGTGGTTCTAAACATCACGGAATTCTCACCTTTGATGGTCAAGCCTTCTTCGTTTTGGCTGTAGGAGCCGGAGGCATTTCCGATCTTGTACCATTGATGTTTGGCAGCGAGGTTTTCACGATGGGCTTCGTTGTATTTATGGTAGGTGACGGTGTAGGTTTCCTTGGTTTTGTTATATTTCGCAACAAGGGTGATGCTTCCGGTCGGAACGAAGGAAGCGTCAACTTTTTGATCGTTTAAATACCAACCGTCAAATTCATATCCAGCTCTTGCTGGGGCAACAGGAAGGGTGCCGATAGCAACGCCCGTTTCAATGGCCTGTTTGCTAACTTTAGTCACCTTGAGGTTCTTGATCGTGATGGTGTTGTTATCACCTGCGTTGAAGTAGAAATACAATTTCAAAACGCCGGCGGCATCGATGGAACTCGAATTGAGGGTAATCGTTTGTCTTTGATAGGAAGGAAGATTATGCCATCCGTTGAATATCTCGGCTTTCCAAGCGTTATCGATGTAATCTTGGAGGGAGAGGTAAACGTTCCCGCTGGTCTTCATGTCGAAAGAGATTTCGTAATCAGACCCCATTTCAATGGAGGTTTCGGCGTTATCGAAACAAGCATAAACGAGATTGGAGGTTTCTCTGGTAAGAACCGTCTCGCCATCTTCGGTAACGATTGGTGAGACACATCCGCCGCCCTCATGCCAATAATCCATTTTGGAGGCTAAATCGATTGGGGATTCGTATCTATAAGTGACGCTGTATTCGGAAGTTGGGTATGCAACGCTCGCTTCTTTATCTTCGGTCCAACTAAAGACGCTTTCGGAAGTGATCTGTTCGCCATCGACGCTCCAATATCCACCTTCTTTGCCCTCGGCGTTATAGAAAGCCGGGAGTTCGCCTAAGGCACTGCCTTCGGTGTAGGCCTTAACTGTCGGGATACAGGAGAAGTCATCGATGTACATCGTGCCTTTTCCACCCAAGTCAAACAAGCAAGTGCCGTTTCCCAAAAGGGATGTATCGGTGATTGTAAAGGTGAAATAGGCCTCTTTCCATACGGTCGTCGCATCGGTGACGGAACCTTTGATAGCCCAGTCGCCCGCCCATTCGAATGACATTGAGGTCAAAGGGTCGGCGGCGTCGGTCTTGTATCTGAAGTAGACGGCATAGGTGTTCGCCTCGGTGAAGGCCGTACCGGCAGAGTTCGCCCAGGCGAAGGTCTTGAAGGTGCCGGTGCCGGATTGTGTCATTTTGCCGCAATAGCCGCCGCTGGCCGTAGAGTCGGCGAAATTGGTTTCGCATGTGCCATCGCCACCGCCGGCCCAAATTCCTTTTGAAGAGATATTATCAGTCGTGCCTCTGGCACCTTTAAATGTCAATTTGTGAGAGGTTTCGGCCGCCATTTTGATAGCTGGGCCGTTTGGTAGGAAGGAAACTCCGCCTAGGGTGAGAGTTGTAGAAAGAGCGGTAAGTAAAATGCCTTTGATCATTTTATTTGTCC
Organism: bacterium; assembly: GCA_963622135.1. GTDB lineage: Bacteria > Bacillota_I > Bacilli_A > RFN20 > CAG-826 > UBA4951. The sequence goes on along the minus strand of CAVFGR010000015.1, from coordinate 120,025 downwards.
TCCAAAATATTGCTGACAATCTGATTGATTTCAGTCTGGCTTAAGACCTTATTATCAATTAAGTAATTGGTGATCTTTTCTTGGGTGTTCTTGCCATCTTGCTGGTCAATGAGCTTTTGAATGACGCTGGTGATGTTTTCCGAAAGAGCGCTGACGGCAGATCCGTCGCGTTGTCCGGATTGGCTTAAAACCGAGGTGAAGTAATCACGATAGATATCCACCTCATTAACCCCGGCAAGGGCTAAGAGAATGGCATTGAGGGTGCCGGTTCTATCACGGCCAATAGCGCAATGGAAAACCATCGGATAGGCACCGCTATCGGCGAAGGTCAATAATTCTTCTCTTAAGGTAGAAACGCCGGAAACATTCGATGTCGTGGCAGTTTCGTTGATGCCAGTGCCGTTAGCTTGACCACCGTAGTAGCAAACGCCGCCTTCGGTTCTGGAGACATATTTATAAGCGACATTGGAGCCAAGAGGAGAGGCATTCCCTAAAGAGGATCTCTCTTCCTCGTTTCTCAAATCCAAATCGGTCTTGATGCCTAAGATTTCTTTAGCGAAGACTTTGGTGTCGGCGTTGGCTTTATCGAAGTTGGCACTTCTATAAACGATGCCTTGCTTTAGTTTCTTGCCTTCAAGGGCAGTTGGATAGGAAAGGGCGTCACGGAGGTTATCCATAACGGAAGATGGGTCCTGGAGGGTGCGAGCGCCACTTGAAGTGGTGAAGTTCTTAACATTGGATTCTTCGACTAATTCGCGTTCGTTGGAAGCGTTGGTCTTATAGGATTTAATCCTATAGTAGTAAGTAGTTCCGGTTTCCAAGATAGCCTCGGTTTCGATATTGTCAGTGAAGGTAACGATGCTGATGATATCGTCAGCCGAAGCGAATTCTTTATCTTCGGAGATTTCGACGACGTTGTAGTCATATTCGAAATTGAAACCTTCTTTGTAGGTCCAAGAGATAGAAACGCCGGAGTTAGAAGTATCGATGACTTTGTTATCGACCATCGCCTGAATGCCATCGGTGTCAATCTGGACGTGTCCGTCTTTTTCAACGACGTATTCGCTGATTTTCTTAACGTTGGCGTTAACGATATTGGAATCGACCACACAGTCATATGGATCGATCTTTCTGATGGATCTCTTGGCTTCTTTATCGACGTAATAGGAATAAATCGTGGTGCTATTGATGATTTCATCATCGATCATCCAATTGTATTCATACTTGGAAGTTGGCTTATCTTCGTCGGTTGGAACCGCTGGAAGCTCACCCAAAACATCGCCATAAGCGTACTCGTTGATGGTGGTTAAACCTTCGAATGATAGTTTATATTTCTTAACTTCGTAATCGACTTTGGCGATTTTGTTACTAGCCCATTTATAGATGGAATCGCTATTGATCGCCTCGTTATCGATGGTCCAGCCAGTGGTAGCCACATAACCGGTCTTTTCAGGAATGGCTGGCAAATCGCCGATTTTCTCGTTGTATTTAATCTTTTTGACGGAGGAGGTGCCATCAAACGTGAGCAAATACTCCAACGCGTCATATTTTGCGATTGCCGTCTTGTTTTCGTGGAAGTTATAAACCGTGTCGGTGTTGATAATCACATCATCGATGGTCCAATAGCCTTCGTATCCGGTACGCTCCGGAACGGCTGGCAAATTGGCCAAGGTGTGACCGAATTCCACTTGGATGGAATCGACAATGCCGTATTGAGAATCGAAAGATAGGGTATAAATCTTCCTTTCCTCAGAGCTTTCGTGCGGTGAGCACGCACAAAGCGTAAGCATTGCCGTCGTGATGGTAATCAGTGTCGTTTTCTTCATGCTAATTCCTTTCCAAAATAATCTTTATTTCTTCCGGTGTTTCAATCTTCTTAACACCGTCTTTTTCTATTTTTATGACAATCGGACCGTATTCAGTCGGATAGGAGAAATTAACATATTCCAAATCCCCTAGATGTGGGTCCAATTTATATGTGACCGCATCTATCTTTTTAAGACCGACGACATGTTCGACGATATATGGGATAGGGCCAACGCTCCAGCCATGGCATAAGGAATGCCTATAGCCTAGATAACAGAACCTGCCATAAGTCGCATGGAAATCGATTTTGTTTCCGTTTGGCAACTCATCTAATTTCAACGCATTTTCTAGCCAGGCTAGATCAAAGTCTTCAAAGAAGGAGGTCGCGCCCAATGACAACATGCCACCGTAATATTTCCTAAGGTCATCGAGGGCGTCTTGATATAAACCGAGTTTGGCCTTCGCGCTTAAAATGAAATAACTATAGAAAGTCGAATATTTTTCGGCTCCGTTATCTTTGATAAACTGCAAATTGTCCTCGGAAGATAATCCGGCGAGTTCAATTAAGGACGCCACCGATAAGAAGCGTTTGGCCGTAAGTTTGCTATTTGAGAGTTTCTTTTGAATCCCATCAATTTCCTCATTAAGAGAACTTTCTCCTAATTTCGAAAGGGTTTCTTTTAAAGAAGACAAAGTGAGGTATGTCAACGCAATCGTACCCACATCCTCATCATGTTTGCTGATCTTGTTATCTTCTTCGTTATCAGTCACTCCATGAGTCGGCCAATCAATGAAATTGAAAGGATAGATGACCTCGCCGTCTTCGGTTACGCATTTTTCAATGGTGGACACGATTTCTTTAACCAATGGCAATTTATCAAGGAAATATGATTCATTTAAGTCGTGTTGATATTTCTTAATGAGCACCATAACCCACCATAAGGCGTAGGTAGATGGAACCATCGAATTGACGTATTGATTGCTTTGAATATAAGAAAGAACCTCGTCTTTGGTGAACTCGAGGACATTCTCATATTCATCGGTTTTATCATATAAACAAGTGAGGGCCAACAATTCGATATAGGAATCTCCGACCCAGCAAAGTCTATCTCTCTTAACCCCATCCCAAACTACTCCGTTATGGAGATTGAGCCTTAAGGTATGTTCAGAAGTTTTATAGATTTCATTCAATAGTTCATCGTTGCATTCAAATTTGCCGATCGTTCTCCTATCGTCGACATCGAGAGCGCAGCAAATGGAGGCCAAATTCATTGCGTCTCCGATGAAATCAAGACGCAAGAACCTAAAGCCGGTATGACCGTAAGTCACATCGCTGATGCCGGAGGTGACGATATAGAAATCACGAGGGCTATGATCGTTGGTGGCGTTGTGCTCGCCGATTTCGGCGTTGACTTCACCCACCGATTCTCCGAATCTCAGACGGATTTTTCCATTTGGGGTCATTCCTTGAATCAATAAACGAACCCCGCCGGAAGTCTCTTCGCCAAAGTCCAAAATAACATAGGAACCATCGACGAAAGAAGCATACTTATCATTGATGATTTTGATTTGCTTGAAATTGTCTTTAAGCAAAACCCCGTCATTCCCGACGTTGACCGACTTAAGGATTTTTTTGAATGGCTTGAATTTCATAATTACTTTTTGATGTTGTTTTTGAATAATTCACGGAGGTCGCTTAAGGTCTTCACCAATTCCTTATAGGAACGGTTGAACTTATTGGAAGCGACATGGGAAGAGATGATGGTGTTTGAATTCTCATTGGCTAAGAGGAGAATGGTTATTTCACAGTCATTGTTTTCGTAGTAAATCTCATTGAATTCATCGTTGATGATGAGTTTTTTAAGATCTTTGGAAGACAAATACGTCTTTAATTTGGCTAAGCATGAACCGACGCTTAAAACCACCAAGATGGATTTGGCCTCATCTTTTTCGGCATCAGGATCCGAGAAAGAGAACTTTTGAAAACAAGGGATGTTAAATAAGCCCATTAGTCGAGATAAATCCTTTCTTTGGTTTCCTTATCGAAGAAATAGATGTGATTCAAATTGAAGCAATATTCGTTGATATCGTCTTGCTTGATATTGAATTCGCTGCTCATCTTGGCCGAGAAACCCTGACCGCAGATATCACCATAAACCACCGATTCGTGGCCCAAAAGCTCAACGATGTCGGCTTTGACCTTGATTCCGGTTGAAAGATTCTCGTCTTTGGTCTTTGGCTTTAAGACAGTGTGTTCTGGACGGACACCGAGAATGATTTCTTTGTCTTTGTAATTCTTAACGATGTTTGCAAAAGCTTTGCCAGCAAGGCTGATGGTGTTATTTTCATCGCCGTCAAAGACGAATTTCTTGCCAACGATTTTGCCATTGTAGAAGTTCATGGCTGGAGCGCCGATAAAACCGGCAACGAAGACGTTATTCGGGTTGTCATAAACGTCTTTTGGAGAGCCAATTTGTTGGATATAGCCATCTTTCATGACGACGATTCTATCCGCCATAGTCATGGCTTCGGTCTGGTCGTGGGTAACATAGATGGTGGTCGCGTTGACTCTTTGATGGATGTGGATGATTTCCTTTCTCATCTGGACGCGAAGTTTGGCGTCTAAGTTCGATAAAGGCTCGTCCATCAAGAAGACTTTCGGCTGTCTGACGATGGCTCTGCCTAAAGCGACTCTCTGACGTTGACCACCGCTTAAAGCGCCTGGCTTTCTATTCAAATATTGGGTAAGGCCAAGGATTTCAGCCGCCCATTTTACTCTCTTATCGATCTCGTCCTTTTTCATATGGACATATTTGACCTTCGGGGTGCTTGGGGTGGTGCTAAAATACTCCAAATCTTTCTCGTATTTTTCAACGAGAGCAGTGTTTTTCTCCACTAATTTGGCGTAGTCGGCATCAAGCTTTTCGTTTTCCTTTTTAAGGGCTTCGATCTTCTCTTGATCCGGAGTTTCGGCCTTTTCGAGTTTTTGGATGGCTTTGAGGTTTTTACCTTTTGAGGCGTAGGCTCTTTCGTTTTGATCGTTTATTTCGGACTTAAGATATTTGATCGAGGATTTGAGGTATTTAACCTTTTCCTTATCGATGATCATTATCTCGTTGCCGTCCTTATCCAAAATGCTGACTGGCAATTTGCGGATCTTAAGGCCGAAAGCGATGTTGTTGTAGTTGGTCATATGCGGATAAAGAGCGTAGTTTTGGAAAACCATCGCGATATCGCGGTCCTTAGGGGCCTTGGTATTAACCAGCTCGTTATCGATATAAAGTTCGCCGGAGCTGATTTCCTCAAGTCCTGCGATCATTCTCAAAGTGGTCGATTTGCCACATCCGGAGGGACCGACGAAAACGATGAATTCCTTATCGGCTATATCCAAATTGAAATCGAAAACGGCTTGAACGTTATTTGGATAGATCTTATTGATTCCTTTTAATGATAGATTTGCCATTTTATCGTCTCCTTTAGAGTTTCATTCCGGATGCGAAGTCTCCGCTGGTGAAGTACTTCATGGAAATGATTGATGTGATGATTAACGGGATGGAAGAGAGCATATACATTGCGTATGTCGCCCCATTCATGAAATGAAGTTGGAAGTATTCTTGCTTCTCGACAAGGATAGGCATGAGCATCGTGTAATCCGAGTCGAACAGTAAGGATGGCCAGAGATAGTCGTTGTAGATGCTGGCGAAAGTGCCGACGAATTGGAACAGGATGATTGGGATGGCAAGAGGAACGGTGATGCGCAAGAAGATCATCACGTCGTTGGCCCCTTCCACTCTCGCCGATTCATAGATGTCTTTCGGCTGTTGGGCAAAGAAGGTTCTAAATAAGAACAAAGCCGTAACCTGACCGCCAGCGAAGTTCGGAAGCAAATAGCCAATGTAGGTTAAGAATTCCGTATCCGCCAAATGCAACGTTTCCCTTACCAAAGGAACCAAGATAGGCATACCCATGATAGAAGGGACGAGCATTATGGAGATAAAGAGCATGAAGAAGAACTTTTTGCCCGGGAAATCTTTGTAAGTGAAGATATAGGCGAGTATCGCGCCTAATAAGACGTCGACGAAGGCGGCAATCAAGCCAAGGATAACAGTCCTTAAAAAGAAACTCTTTATCGCGTTATAAGCAGCCGTGTAGTTTTCGACCAAGCTAGACATATTGCTTGGAAGACCGAAGATGGAGATGATGATGTCATCGTTGCTCTTGATGGAGTTGATGATGGTGATGAAAAGAGGCAACAAGCAAAATATCGTGCAGATGACGACATAAAGCATGATAAAAATCTGATACGTGCGGCGATTGATCGATTTTTTGATGGTATTCGAATTTCTAGACATGCATTTCCTTCTTCTTTTTGTTTAACGTAAAGAATGTCGCAAAGAACAGTAAGATGAAGATTATGGCAGCGAACGCCGAGGCGCGGCCATAATTCCCTTCGGTGATCAAGTCATACATCTGAACGACAGGGATTTCGGTATCGAAGGATCCGCCGGTAATCGATTGAACACGGGCGAAGTTCTGAACGGAATTGATGATGGAGCAGATGAAGACGTATTTGATCTGAGGGAAGATAAGCGGCACATCGATTTGGACGAAACGTCGCATGATTCCCGCGCCTTCAAGTTCCAAGGCTTCGTAATAACTGCTTGGGATATTCATCATCCCACCATAGAAAATCAGATAACTTCCGACATATGGGAAGCCAACGAGCATGATGGCCCATTTGGCGGTCGAGGATTGCCCAAGGAAGTTGATGATGCTTCCTCCGCCGGCCTTTATCAACGAGTTGATAACGCCATAGTTGCCCAAAATGCCTTCCTTCCAAATAAGGTTCGCGGCGATTCCTGGGATGATGCCACATAAGAACAGCAAGGTCCTAAGCACGCTGGAGACCTTTTTGTGTCTCATGGTCGAGAGGAAGAAAGCGAACAATAACGGAGGAATGATCGAGGTGACAATGTCAACGATCAAGAAAAGGAACATGTTCTTGAATCCGTTCAATATCTCCGGATTCGTGAATATGTACTTATAGTGGGCGAAGTTGTTCCAAAGGTAGGATGGATCATCCTTGGTGTAGTTAAAGAATGATAAAACGACCGAAGCGATGGCCGGATAATAACAGAACATCATCAAAAGGGCCAAGCTAGGAAGCATCGCGATATAGACGAATTTGTTCTTTAAGACGGATTTGAAGCCGCTCTTGAATTTAAGGAAGAAGTCGGATTTTACCCAACAAAGCAAAGCGATGATAAAGACAATCAACAAGACAGCACCCGTAATAACCGAAGCGATCAAAACAGGCTTCGCGAATTGGAAGTGAATGAATTTATCTGTGTTAACGAAACATCCGATGGAAACGCCGGATTCACTCTTACCAGAGTTGGTGAATAAATACACGAGTTGGCTTCCATCTCTGTTGGTGAAAATGTTGCCGATACCGAATTCGAAGTTGGCGACGAATTCAACCACCGGCTCGTCAGCAGAGAAATCGATGCATTCGATGATGTCGCTGGATTTGAAAATGATGTAGGACTTATTCGATTTCGCGTTGTTGAAACTGCATCCCGTGTTCACGAAGTTATAGGAGAAAGAGATGTTTTCAACGACACTCTTACGAAGGACATCTTTGAAGTTCTTGCCAATGATGCGATTCTTCGTGGTTTTATACATTAAGTTATCAGTAGAGAAAAGATAGATGTTGTCTCCTCTTACGCTAGCCCCACAAAAGCCTTCGCCCATTATCGAGACGTATTTATCAAAATTGAATTTGCTAGATTCAAGATAATATTCCTGGTTTTCGGCGTCATAGTACTTGATTCCGTATTTGGCGACCACATCAGGGTCGGTCGCATCCAAATCGTTCATGCAGTTCCATTCCATATCGAGGCTGAAAGCGGAAATGCCACCGGTGTGGGTGACATAGCACATATCATCGCTGATGCTCATATCGACGATATCGATTGGTTTAACACGGCGGACGTAGTAACAATCCTTGTATTCTTCGTCTCTGATGGTTTCACCGACATAGAAATAGCCGTGATGGAGATAACCGGCAGCAAGGTTGTTTAAATCGAAAGAAGCGAAGTTCGTGCAGTTGCCGATTTTGCTCCCACGATAAGCGACAACATAGTTGCCTTTCTCGTCGAGAGTGCATTTTCTGAACGTTCCGAATCCTTCGACCTTCGTATAGGAAGTAATCTTCAACGAGTCTTTATCGACGCTGAAGATATATCCATCGTCACTACCAATAAGCTGAGAATAAACGATGAGGTTATCGTTATATTCATCAATGCTGTTGATCTGAGAAATGTCGATCGAATAAGTTGAGGCCTCTTCTTTGAAATCGACCTCGTTTTGAATGTTGTTATCGAAATCGACTTCGATGAGTTTGGCCTCGCCAGTTCCATAGTAAATGGAATTATCATCCACCGATGAAGTATAAACCGAGACATTTTCGTCAACGGCAAACCTCTTTGTCGATGGCAAATTGACGCCAGTGACCACCGCCGAAGCCGAACAAGCCACAAGCAAAACGCCAGCCGCGATAGTGACTATTTTGCGGCCTAGTTTCTTTGGCTTTTTCGATGTAATTGCTTCCGTTGGCATATCGTTACCCTAAAGGAGTTAATTGAGTTCAGTTCCTGGTCTTAAATAAGAGGTCTTATTGAAGGAATAGGCATCGCAGTAAGATTCCCATGCCTCGAATAGTTTGCCATACCAATATTCAACGGCAGCATCGGTGTTTTTCTCGTCGGAACCAGTGTTGACGAGATAGCCTTGCCACAATTCCGGCAAAGCGTTCTTGGTTTCGGAACGGGAACCGAGACCGACGGTCATATTGAAGACGAACGGGTTCTTATCGACTAAGCCATTGAAGGAGATCTTGTCGGTATTGAAATAGCTTTGCCATTCGGTTGGAACGACCACCATTCCGGACTTAACGGTAGTCAAACCCTTAGGAGCGAAAGTGGTTTGGCTAATAGCATCGTAATAAATGGTCTGTCCATATGGGGACATAACGAACTTGATAAAGTCAGCGTTCAACTGATTTTGGGCGTCGTTGGACTTAGCGTAAGCGGATAAATAACCACCGCTTCCGCCGACGTCTCTGACGATTGTGCCTTCATCGATATAGTTGCCGGCCGAAATCATCTTCGGATAGTCGAAGAAATCGATGTTGTTGGAAAGCTTTTGGCTCTTGGAGAAGATCAAGCCTTCACCAGCGTAGTCAAGCATAATCTGAGGAGCAGATTTATCGGATTGAGCTTGGAAACGGGTGCGAATCTGTTCTTGAGATTGAGTGGCGGCATCGCTTTGGAGCAAGCCTCTCAATTTATGGAATTGTTCGAAGAATTCTTTGTGTTTGGCGCTTCTTGGACCAACGTAATTAGGATAGAGGCTTTCATAAGCGGCATCGCTTTGCTTATCATCCAAAATGGCGTTGAACAAGGTGGTGTCCTTATAAGAAAAATTAAGGCCTTCTTCGATATTCTTTTTGGCTGGATCGTATTTGAAGTTAGGGTTATTGACGATGTTCTTATATTCGTTGCGGAAATAATAATCGCCATAGACACGTAAGAGCCAAGTGAACTGATTGGATTGGCAAGAGGTGGAATCCAAAGACAAACCAATCGGGTTGCTATATCCGGCGGCTTTCATCGCCGTTGCAAGGCTGATCAATTCATCCCAGGTTTCAGGATTGGCTGGATTGCCAGAGGCATCAACTTTGCTATAACCGTTATTGGCCGCATCATTCAAAGCGATCGTGTTAACGAAGAAGCAGGTCTGAAGGTTTTCGGAGTTGACCATATATAAGGAGTTTGACGAAGAGGAATAGGCTTCTTCCTCGAGGACTTCCTGCCAGAAGCGGACATCGCCACCATCTTTGCCGCAATAGCCATTTTCTTTATTTAAATAGGAATATAAATTCTGGCAGCGGTTTTCGATGTCGGTGAAATAGTTGCCTTGGATGATATCTAAGTCCTTTTGCTGGTTCTTGATGTAATCAACATAGGCGCCCGTCGGGGTTTTGATGTTAACGACAACTTGGTCGCCATGAAGTCTCATGTATTCGTCGGCTAAAGCTTCCCAACCTTCTTCGGTGCCTTCGTATTCTAAGCAAACATTGATTTTGCCGGAACGAAGTTTGATGGAATCTTTAGCTGGGAGATATTGTTCATCAAGTCCCAAATTGTTAAGCGGATCGGCGGTGATGTTGCCACTGACATCTTTGGAAGTGGATTCTTCCGGACCACAAGCCGCTAAGGACATAAGCCCGGCCGCGCATATCGCGAACAACGCAATTTTCTTTCTCATAATTAACTCCTTTATAAGCTGAATTTATATTGGTCTACACCGTTACCCTTCGTGATGTTGAAGGAATAGGTGAAGGTTCCGTCTTTTTCATAGCTAATCGAATAGCCGTCGAAGAGGATGTCCGAAGAATAATTATATTCTTCATAATCATTTTCGCCCATCTTTTGGATATTTGGGTGAGCGATTTTGTTAAGTCCCTTAACCTTTAAAGAATAAGTGACTTTGTTATTCATATATGAACCACCGGCAACTTGGAATTCAGCAACGTTGTCCTTTGCTTGAATGGTTGGAATATAGGTGTCTTTGACACCTTTCCCGACAATTGGGGAGAGGTTCAATTCATTGAGGACCGAATCATTGTAGACTTTGATGACGTTGTCGCCTTTCTCGGTCATTTTGCCTTGGTCACCGAATGGCAATAAGATGACATCCAAGTTCATCTTGTCGCCTTTCTTCAAAGATAAATCTTTGTTTAAGGTAAGCGAAGCGTAGTTATAGTTCTTATGGATCTTGCCGAAGTTTGTATAGAAAGCTAGACCAAAGTCGGACTTGGACTCGCTCTGGCAAGTAGCGTTTTTGACAATCAAGCCGAAGTTGTTGTTCTCCACCGATTTATTATCGATGTTATAGACGGAGAGATAAGAGGAACCATCATGCAATTTGTTGAAGGTTTCGGCCCCAACTTCTTTCTTGGCGGCGATGACTTGATGGGTATTGTTCTCGTCTAAATAAGCGTAGTTGGAATAAGAGGAATTACGGCCATCGAAGCCAAAGAAGGAGAAGTCTTTGCTCTTCAAAGTGGCGTCTTGAAGCATTTCGATCTCAACCTGATAGTAGGTGCGTGATTCATCATCTTGAGGCATTTCGACATGTCTGAAGGTGAATTTGTAGAGATTATCAGCGGATACATAGGAATAAGAGAGGTCGGCGTGAGTCAATCCGCTGGAAACGATGTTGGAGGACTGATAATTCGCTAAGACCGAACCGCTTCCGTTCGTCGGGCAAGTAACGATGCCAACTGAGTTAAATTGTGGGTCAAGCGACCATCTTTCTCCGCTTGGACCGCGGAAATCAGGGATGAACCAGCCATAATTGAAACGCCCGTAATTCGCATTCAAGCTGAAATAAGGAGCGATACAGTTAGTTTCCGTAACGCCGGTCGACATGTGATAGTAGGAAATATAGTAGGAAATGGAGGAAATTTGCTTAAGTTTGTAGTTTCCCCATTTCTGCATGACATTGACAATGGAAAAGTCGTATTCGGAATTCTTTTCGAGAACCAACGGGAAAACGACGTCGCCATACATAGGGTCGCCTTTTTCATAGATTGGTTCTTCGTTTTCGTGACCGAAGTTTTTGCACACTTCGAGAGGAAGCGGCATAAGCTTTTGATCTTGGACGAGAACGCTGCCTTCTAATGGATAAGTGGAATGCACATAGAAATAGACGTTTCTATCATCAGGGCAATTGACCTTGATGTTCTCATAGAATTTCTTTTCAGGGTGTTGATAGAAAGACTCATAGAAGCCCATGCCATCGATGTCGAAATCATAGGTGCCTCTCGCGAAGTTATAAGAACCGAATTTAGCCCCATCGATATTCTGAACGGTGATGTTGGAGCTGGTTAGTGGCGCTCTTTCTATCGCCGCGGCAGCTTTGATGCCATCTAAAGAATGGGTTTCATCATTATATAAACGGTTATAAACGCGCATATCTTCGCCGCTCTTAAGGGAACGATCTTCTTTGACTACTTCTTGCTTGAAATTGGTAAGGCGCTCGGTCTTGGAAAGGGTGATGGTGTTTTCGTTGTCTAAAATAAAGCCGAAGATGCCGGCTTCTTTGACATCGAAAGCAACCCATACAGCGTTATTGATGGTAACTTTGCCTTCTTCGAATTCGTGTTGGCCTTGGCCATCGTAGTAATAGACGTGTTCCAAAGTTTCGTTTAAAAGGTTCAAATCCATGCCGATAGCGTCTAATTTAACCTTGCTTTGAGCGACGAATCTGAATTCTGGGCGAAGTTGATCGGAGAAAGTGTGGAATTTCTTTTCGAACATGACGTCGTAACCAAGTTCGCTGAAATCATAATCACGGACATTTACTTCGTAATAGTAATAGCCAAGCTTTGTCGTATTGATTCTAGCGGAGCCCTCGTAGTTTTTGGCATAGACATAGTCGTCTTCGTAACGGATATAGGAATCGAGGGAATTAATAAAATAATCTTTTCCTCTGCTGTTTTTGAACGATGTAACCACCTTGGATGAGGAAGATCCGCTTTCTTCGGTGTTAGTCGTGCAACGATGGGTGAACTGCATCGTCGAGTTCTTGACGGTGTAATAATAACGATCGTCGCTCGTATAGGCGGCCTGAACTTTGTTTTTGATGCGATTGGCTTGGTAAATCGAAGGGCCTAAGTTCGTTTCCTTTTTCAAGGCGTCGACTTTGCCTTGATCATAGTCATCCAAAACGCAGGTGAAAATCTCACTTGAGACTTCCTTGTCATCACCGCTATCGTCTACGACTCCGCAGGAAGCCAAAATCGCAGGAAATAAGGCAATAGCTAACAAATTTTTACATTTCATACAATCACTTACTCCCCATAAATCGAATCGATAATAACGATATTTGAAGTGTCTTTAACACTCTCTGAAACATAGCAGGACTGGAACCTGAAGCATGTGAGGGTCTCCAAGGAAGTCCAGTTTTCGACACTTGATAAATCGAAGGTTAAGGTTGCCCAATCCCCGCTTTCGCTCATATTCAGATAAGATCCGGTCGAAATCCAAGATTCATATCCGGCTTTAAAATCATTGATAGCCTCGCCATTCTTCTTAACGCCACCCCAATAAATAGCAAACTGAGAGGCTTTGCCGAGGTTCTTGAATTTAATGGACAATGATTTCTTTCCATTGATTTGGAGATTAAGACTCTTTGAATAAATGAACGGATCGCCGTAATGGGATACGCCAAAGTTGACCTTAAGAGCGTTGTTTTCGTAGCTCATCGTTGGATCGGTCGGAGAATATGTCTTAGATACGTCGGTGCTGGAATGCATCGTAGAGAAGGAATTGTAAATCGCATTCCCGCCGAAATAGAGGGTATCGGTAACATCGGCATATACCGAGGTATCTTTGGTAATGGCCTTAGTGAAATCTACCGGTTGGGTCTTCTCGGCGTCGTAATAATACGAACCGATCTTATAACCAGCCGTATAGCCGTTGAGTTTGTCTAAGGAAATGGCTTGTCCAGATTTGACGCGATATTCGCCGATGACTTCTGCTCCATTATAGATAGAAATCTTCGGGTTGTTCGGGTTAAGTTCTGGATCTCCGATACCCTGGATGTCCTTGATCAAAATAACATTTGAGGTATCGGAAGCTGATTTGGAGACATAGTTGCTTTGAACACGGAGTTTGGTTAGATATTCCATTTTGCCCCATTGTTTCTTTTCGCGGGCAAGTTTGAAGGTAACATCAAGCCATTCATCGTCTTCCGACATGCCTTTTTCGGACGCGGAGAAGGTGTAGTACATGGAATTCTCTTCGGAATAGTCGTTCTTTCCGACATATTCCCCATTCGCATTGACGCCAACCCAGTAGATGGCGAATTGCTTAGCCTGACCAAGATTCTTGATTCTGAATCTCAATTCTTGGGAGTTGCCGGTGTAAATCTTCACATTTTCTAAACCGATATAAGGGTCGCTGCTACCGCCACCGACTTCATAAGAGATGCCATAATTGGCTTTGGCGACTTCTTCCCCGTTAACGGTCGCCGTTTCGATGCTTCCTGCGGTTGAATTGTTAGAACTCGCTTTATAGGCAGCAAAATTGCTAACGATAGATGTTGGGGAGAAATACATGACTTTGTCGGTCTTTACGTAAATCTTCGTATTGGTGGTGATTGGCGTATTGAAATCGAAAACTTGAGTCATGGCTGTATCGAGATAGTAGCCATCGATCTTATAGCCAGGGATTTTGTAGTCGACATTATCAATTTGGCGATTCGGCTTGATTAATGTTTCATAAATGGGATTGTCTGGTTCGTCGGCGTAATAGAAAGATACGCTGCACATATTTTCCCATTTCGCGTATAAAGTCATATCGGCGGTGACTTTAAATAAGTCAAAGTCCCATTGATTGCTGGAGGTGTAAACACTGTCCGTATACCAACCGGAAATGTAACTGTTATTTGGGTTATCTCCCCTAACAGACACGGTCGGCTTGCTGATATAAGAATTGTGAGCCACCTCGATATTTTGGACACGAGAGGTTCTCAATTCTGTGCATAGCTCAAATTTGACAGTGTGTGTCTCGCTGATTTGGTCGTTCGTTTCACCGCATGCGCTAGCGAGGAAGGCACATGAAACTAAAACTAGTTTTTTAAGTGATCGGATCGCTCGATTTATATTTTCCATAGGACATATTATATAAATAAAATATTTATAGTGGTTATTTTTTTTTAGAATTTCCGACCAATTAGAAAACGAATCTTCATTAGCCTAATCCGCAACCCAAATATCAAAAGTTTCTTTGCTTGGACAATGTATGCCAAGCGTCTTTTCCCACCAAGCCTTTAAATGTGGTAATATGTTTTATATGAATATTCACGAATCAATGGAAGATTATTTGGAAACCATCCTTATTTTGGGTGAAAAAGGAAGGGTCAGAAACATCGATGTCGTTGCTTACACCGGCTTTTCGAAGCCGTCCGTTTCCATCGCGATGAAAAAGCTTAAGGAAAAAGGCTACATCGATCCTGATGAACCAAAATATCTCGTGCTTACCGAAGAAGGCAAAGCAATCGCCACCAAAATATACGAGAAACACAAAGTCCTTTGCGAAGTTCTAACCAAACTAGGAGTCTCTCCGGAAGTTGCCAGAGAGGACGCCTGCAAAATCGAGCACGAGCTTTCGGATGAAACATTCGAAGCCATCAAAGCTCATATGCGTAATAACAAATAGGGTCTTAAGACCCTTTTTCTTTAGATTGAAGCAAAAGAAAACCCACCATTTTGGTGGGGATGTTTTTAGTTGGTGACCCGTACGGGATTCGAACCCATGAATGTATGCGTGAAAGGCATATGAGTTAAGCCGCTTCTCCAACGGGCCAACAATGGCGCTCAGCATAGGACTCGAACCTACAACCGTTCGGTTAACAGCCGAATGCTCTGCCATTGAGCTAGCTGAGCACACCATTTACGCTTTAAAAGCGCTTATAGATAATACTTAAGCCAACCTTTGTTTGCAAGCAAATATCAATGTTTAGCCAAGTTTTTTCTCTAAGGCCTTCAAAAGATCGCCGACAGTCTTGAAAGAAGCAAGTTCGGAAGTTTCGAACTGAACTCCGGCCTTTTCTTCCATATCCAAGCACATCTCTACGACATCGAGGCTATCTAAGCCAAGGTCTTTGAGGGCTTTTGATTCATCTAATTCTTCAACGCCGAGTTTTTCAGCGAAGGCTTTGCGAATTTCTTCCATTTTGGACATATGAGGTCCTCCTAGTGGCACTATTTTAATTAAGATAATTATTTATTCAAGAAATTAAAAGCCCCTCTAATAGAGGGGACTTTGCTCGATGGCCGTTAGGCAGCATCGAAATCGCTAACGACGGTGCTGTAGCGAGTGGTGATATCGTTGGCTTCGGTCTTGAACACGCTCTTGATAGTTCCGGCGATGGAGCCAAAGATGGCGAGAGTAAGGACCATTCCCAACAAAGTGGCTTTGAATTCCGACATTCATTTCCTCCTTTCTTTTAATATAGATAGCCTATTACGGCTGACCTAACCACGCTTATGACCATCGGTTCTTTGCTGACGATCATGCAGTTATATTCGCGGTAGATTTTGAATCGTAAAGTGTCACCGAAAGCCACGTTTTTATTTAAAGCGACGATGGTGCCTCCCGTTTCTTTGTAAACAAAGGCTTTGATTTCTTCGGTGAGCCCTTGATTGAGAGATATCTGATGAGCGGCGGTGACGGATATGGCGTCGAGCTTCGTGTATATGCCGTTTATGGCGCACATATCTCCCGTATACGCCACCACCTCAATCACGAAAAAGAGAGATAAAAGAAAGCCCAATTTATATGACATCGGTCATGTTCCTCATAAGAACCACGATGCCGGCGACGATCATCAACATCGAAGATCCCGCACCGACCAAAGGCAAAAAACACATCGTGTTCAATTTTTCGATTCTTTTTTCTTTGTCGAATTTTCTCTTTTCCGAAGCCAACTGATCAAAGGTTTTCTCAAACTGAGGCATATATGTTTCCGCCCCTCCTTGTTCGGCGATTAAATAGAGAGAAACCATGACTTCCTTAACCAATAGCGAAGGGAAATCAGAGGAAAAAGTGATATATGGTGTGACCGATTTGTCTTCGTCGATTTCTTTGAGAAGCTTCCTTAAACGGTTCTTCATTTCTTTCGAAGAAAACTCGATGATGTTGGTAAGCCCCGTATAAACTGGCAAGCCATTCCGGAGGTAAATATTCAGATAGCCAAAAACCCTCACGAATTCCGTTTCCAAGGCAACGTTTTCTTTTCCCTTCCCCTGGAGCATCTTGATGAGGGAATAATAATCGATGACCGGTATAAGACAGACCATCGCCAGAGAAATCCACAATGACGTCTTTAGGAGAAAATATGATATGGCGGCGAAGCCTATAACGAAGATGTCCGCCACCAAAAGATAAAGAATTACTTTTTTTGGCTCCAAATTAGCTTGAATGAATTTTTCTTTTAAAGTTCGTTTCTTAGCCATTCTTTTTTCTCCTTATTAACGGGAGGCCGGTGTACGCCTTTGCGAAGATAAAGAAACTTGCCAAGACCAGCAAAAGATAGAAAACAGCTATCAATTTGAAGGCCGCCGATTGAAGCATCAGGTTGTAATATCCCGACAATCCGAAACGGAGAAAGCCAAGAATGAAACCAGACAAAAGCCAAAAAATGACGAATTGTATCAATAATTTTTTCGAACTTTTAGCTAAACTTCTGGTGTATTCTTCGTCCCTCGCTATCTCTTTGAGCAATGGATCTGCCACTTTAAGACAATCCCCGCCCTGTTCTGAATAAATTCGATAAATTGACAAGAACATCCCATAAAACGGAACTTCAAAGAAGCTCTCTAGATATTCGAGTCTTTCCGTTACCGGCATCTCCTTCATTTTGGACACCAGCTCATTGAATGCTTGATCTTCGATTCCCTCCAACGCAGATGAATAAGCGATTTCCGGAGAAGAAGTTACCGACAACGAGACTACGAAATTATTGACGAATCGGTAGGCTTGATGATGCCTCGTTATTTTCGTTTCATAGTTATTGGCCAGCGGGGCGATGAAACCAAGACACAAACCTCCGAAAACGGCAAAAGTAACAATCGCATAAGCGTAGTGATCAAAAACAAGATAAGCCAATCCGCCGTAAAGAAGGGACACAATGACTGAAGCTAGATAAAATTTCATATTCCCTTCCTTTCATAAATAACATCGATACGCTGAGTTTTCGGATTCATCACTCCGATTGAAGAGACATATCTAACAACTGTCCCCTCTATCGTTTCTTTCGAGAGATAAACGAAATATTTAAAATGATGCGCGATGTCGCTCAGCAAGGCGTCCATATACAGTTTCTGCTCCGAAAGCATGCATAATCTCGCCATTCTTTCCGGCATTGATTCCAAATCTTTGGAATGAATCGAGGTGATGATCGGATGCCCCGACATCACTGAGGTCAAGGCATCCAGCATCTCCTTTCCTCGCGCTTCCGCGACGATGACATAATCAGGGTTGTTCCTCAAAGAGTTTTTAATGAGCGAAGAAAAACTTGCTTGTGGATAATTCTCGTTGCTGATCCAAGTCGTTAAATCGACGTTTTCGTTGACAATCATGTCCAATTCCTCAACGTTATCGATGACGATGATTCGCGAACTGGTTTTGGCTTTTGACAACAGCCATTTTTCTAACTCCGTCTTTCCCGTTCCCGTTAGGCCTCCAATCACGATGCTTTCTTCTAAACGCACGGCTTTGATCAGTATTTCCTCGGCTTCTTCGGTGAAAAACGCCTCATTATCATCGATGGCGCATTTTTCAGAAGCCAGACGAAGCGAAAATGAATAGGTCTTCTCGTTTTTGTATCTGACCAAACTCATGAAGGTTGCGTTTAGACGATATCGGCCAAAGGATATGTCCAAGATGGGATTGGCAAAGGAGAACTGTTTTTCGGCGAGGTTCGCCAATTGTCTTAAGAAATCGCCAACCTCTTTCTTGGGAAAATTCTTTTCGTATAAGAAACGCCCGCCATTATTTGTCACGTAATAGATGTCCGCCCCGTTATATGAGATATCGGTAACTCCTTCTTTTTCTAATAAAGGTCTCAAGAAGGATCCTTTGATAAATTCTTCTGGTGAATTATTCATCTAGATATCCTTCTTTAATGCTGAACGTCACTTCGTTTTCATACGTCCCAAACCATGAAACTGGGCATTTAAACGTGACGGTTATGCCCCTTGGTTTGTACTTAGTGGCGACTTTGGTGGTGCCAGAATAAGAGAAATAGAAGTATGTGAGACTGTATTCTTTTCCCGAGCCCAAATACCTTTTTAACCCCTCGTCAAAATGCTTTTTCGTCATTTTTTCAAAGGTCGCGGTGTTGAAATAAGGCTTGCCTAACTCTCCGTTTGAGTTTTGAGGCACCGAAACCGAAACCTCAGCCACGGCTTTGCCGAGGGAAGTGAAAGTTCTAGCCACGCCTGAATATGAATAAGACATCGTAAAGGTCGCGGTCGAAAGAACAAACGCTAGGGCCGTAAGCAAAAAATTAAGCATCAGCTTACCTCCACACACCAGCTCGAGTTTCTGCAACTCCCGAAATAATCCGTGCCTTTTTCAACGTCGAACTCGTAATAGTAGGAGCCTAAATTAGTCGAATCATTTTCAACCCGGCAATGATAAATCGGATACTTTCCTAACTTTTTTGGGAGCTTCAGGGTCTCTGAATAAGCTTCGGCCCCGTTTCCTAAATCGTAGCCGAAGACAGACTCGTCCATGATAGGCCAGCGATAACCGTCACCATCTTTTTTCCATTTTAATGGAACTTTGATTGATTTTTCGTCTTCGGATAGCGTTCCTCCATGACCTATCAAACCTTCAAAGTCCATGAAGTCATCACCGGAAATGATCAAAGAAAGATTGTCGTCTTCTTCATTCATTGCCTTATGACCGTTGGAATCGTAAAAGTCTAGCTTCATCCTATCTAACGGAAGGATTCCTCTAGCGTCCGATTCGATGCTCTCCTTGTAATTGGATATATCCACCGCAGGTTGGCGATTGGTGAATTGAGAAGTGCTTCCGACATCGATGTAGGTGTCGCCCAACAAAGTTCCCGCCGTTCCTAGGTTCCTGTTGGTCATATTCTTTTTCTCGATGAGACTCACGGATTTGCTGAATGTTGTTCCAGAGAGTAAATCGTAATCTTCGAAAGTAACCGTATTCTCGTGACAAACGAATTTGCCTTGCACGTTGATGTCGTAGCTAAATTCCTGACCCGCCACGCCGGAGACCACTTCGCCCTGTAACGGCACATATTGGTACATACCACCGTTCTTTTCGAAGAAGGCTGTGTCGCTGTCCCAATAAATGCTTAAACGATGGCTGCCATTCGACCATATCGTGTATTTAACTTGCAACAAGTATTTTTCTTTCCAATTGAACGGGTTGATGGTGAAATTGGAAAAATACCCAATCGAAGAGCCAAGATCTATCCTTTTAGGAAGAACGGATGAGGATGACGAGGTTAGCAAAAGGACCGTTAAAGGAAATAAGATTGGTTTAATCATTCTCGTTAGGCACGAAAATGGGAATCGACTCTTTTCAAAGTTTCTAAATAAAGACGTTTATAATCGCATTCTTTTACAAGATAATTCATCCACCAAAAAGGGAAATAGCGGCCATATTCCAATACCTGGCAAATGAAAATCTTGGATTCCAATTCATCAAGCTCCAAATAAAAGTCGATGATATTCATCAAGAATCTCGCCTGAATTGTATCCTTTGAAGAAAGATAATCATAATCTATATCAAAGACATGGGTGTCAGGAGACATACCCACACGGATCAATGATTGCCTATATAAGGCGCCCAAAAGCAGCGAACGATCTTTTAAGCTGAGATTTACGAACTCGATATCGATTCCCATCTTACTGACTCCTTTCGCTTACGGATAGACGTCTAGCAGCTATATCTTACCAACTTTTTATCAAATTTAGGCCAAATGCACATATAATAAGAGCCATGATTATTTTAGTCGGTGCGTCAGCCTCGGGAAAAACGGAAGCCGCCAAGGAACTTGGACGTCTTTTTTCCATCAGAAAGGCCGTCACTACCACAACCAGGCCAATGCGAGTGGGCGAAAAGGATGGGGTCGACTATTTCTTCGTCACCAAAGAGGAATTTCTCAAACGGGTGAATGAGGATAAATTCGTCGAAAACGCCTCTTATGCCGGAAATTATTATGGTTGCGGCAAAGATCAGGTCGCCGACGACAAGGTCTTGATCGTCGAGCCCAATGGCTTGCATTCTTTCTTGGCCTTAAACGATCCCAACATCGTTTCTTTCTTCATTGATGTGGATGAAGCTATCCGCGAAGAAAGGATGCGATTAAGGGGGGATAAGGAAATCGACATCAAAAACCGCATCCTAAGCGACAAAGAGCATTTCTCCAAGGAAAGCGTCGGCAAGGTCGACCATGTCGTGGACGCTAATAAATTAAGCATCAGAGAAGTCGCTACGTTGATTTTCGAGCTATACCAAAAAAGTCTTTCTAAAAGAAACTAATTCTTTTTGATCTTCCTGCGCGGGTGGTATTTGACCGTCGCGGAAATGACGTGATAATTCTCGACCTTCGTTACATAGAGGTCGATTTTTTCATAGGTAAAATGATCGCCTTCCTCAGGGAATCGGCCAAGCTTGTCGGTAATCCACCCAGAAACCGTTGCGTAATCATCGTCTAATTTCTCATCTTCGAGATCGAAGAAATCGAAGAAATCATCAACCGACATCTCGGCTCGTATAGAATAAACGTTTCTCTTTTCGCCTTTGACGATATCGTCGGAGACTTTGTCCTGCTCATCCCACATTTCACCCACCAATTCTTCCAAGATGTCTTCCAAAGTCAGAATACCCTCGGTTCCACCAAATTCGTCGCGAATAAGGCAAATGTGGTTTTTGCTCTTTTTCATAATGGCTAGAGCGCTGCTTATTTCCATCGTCTTCGGCACAGAAATGATTGGGATGATGTAGTCTTTGACGTTGAATTTTTTACCAGTGACGATTGCCCTAAGAACGGTCTTAGCTTGTATATAACCTACTATTTTGTCTAATCCGCCTTTGCAAACTGGTATCCTGGAATGGACGAAAGCGTTCTTATTCTTGATGAAATCTTGGAACGAATCTTCCAAATCGTAGGCAAAGATCTTGACTCTTGGAGTCATGATTTCATAGCAAGAGGTATCTTTGAAATCGATGGAATTTTGAATGATTTCCGACTGATCTTCGTCGATTAGACCCTCGTCTAAAATCTCATCGACCATAACTTCCAATTCGTCGTCAGAGGCAACATCCTCTTCTTTGTCTTTCTTATCCACCAAAGGCTTTGCCATCTTTTGGGTGAGCCAGTTAATTGGCCAAACAAAAGGGAAGAAGATGATTTTGTTGATGTTCATGAACCAGACGAAACCTTTCGCCGAGGCGACGGGATTTCTCCTAGCTAAGGTTTTTGGAAGAATCTCACCGAAAACGAGAATGACGGAAATGGATATTATCGAAGTTATTAGAGAAGATATATCGTCCGAGGCGAAAACTCCTTCAAAGATGCGCATGCCGATAATGGAAGCCAAGGATGAAGCCAAAATGTTAACGAAGTCGTTGCCAAAGAGAATGGTGGCGATGGTAAAGTCGTAGTTATCGACATATTTGAGGGCGGCAGCGGCTTTTTTATTTCCTTCTTCTGCCTCTCTTTTCAAACGAAGCCTATTCGCGGAAGAATAGGTCGCGTCCGAGAAACTGTATAAGAAGGAGAATGCCACCAAGATGACGAAGATAACGATGTAGATAGCCAAGAGATAGGTAGGCATCGCGGCATCGTCGGACAAAAGATGCAAGAGGCTTATATTCATTGTTTAGCCTCCTTTGGAAGGTCATAGACTTCATCGATGTCTCCGACCAGTTCCTCCAATAGATCTTCCATGGTTACCAAACCCAAAAGCTCATCTTTTTGCTTGACGATAGCTAGTTGGGTCTTATGGGTTCTAAAGCCATCCGCCAGATCGTTTAAGCAAGTGCGAGGCGAAATGACGTATGGTTTATCAACGAAATTAAGATAATTGACGTTTTTGTTGTTGATATAGGCGGCTAAGAAAGCCTTGACGATGAGGATGCCGATGATATTGTCCTTTTTCCCATAATAAAGAGGGATGCGGGAAAAAGATGTGTCGCAGATTTTTTGAACGAGCTTTTCGGTCGTTAATCCTTTGGTGTCGATGGCGAACATCTTGCCCCTCGAAGTAAGGACTTCTTTGACCTTCATATCGCCCCAATCGATGGAATTTTGAATGATTTCCGACTCGTTTTTCTCCAATAAGCCGGCATCTTCGTTTTGTTCGATGACCGAAACCAAATCTTCCTCGGTGAAATTAGGGTTCTTCTTGGTTTTGAATATTTTGGAAATCAAAACGTCCAATCCCTTAAAAACCATCATCAAAGGCCAGAAAAGGAAATAGAAAAAGACGAGAGGATAGGCGACGATAGCCGCTATCTTGTTTGGAATTTTTGCGGCGATTTGCTTTGGAAGCGTTTCGCCCAAGAAATAAACGACGATGGTAACGACGATGGAAGCGACCAACGAAGCAACGCCTTCTGGAAGCGTCGTTTTCAAAAAGAGGTTGGTAAAGAGGACGGAAGCTGCGACATTCACGATGTTATTGCCAATCAAAATGGCATTCAAGGCCTTATCGAAACGATCATAAATCCAAAGAACCGTTTTGCTGACCTTATGACCATCTCTGGCCCCAACGGCAAAACGAAAATGATTCAGCCTTTGGAAAGCCGTTTCGCTGCCTGAGAAAAATGCGCTAAAGAAGATGAAAACGAGGCCTAGAATTGCACATATTAAGGGGTCCGTTTTGCATCAACTCGCTTTCTGAAACGAGAAGATATTACCATACCTTCTCTCAAATATCAAAAAATAGGGGCTATATTTCAGGCGACAAGAACGAATGGTTAGTCGTCTTCTTTCTTTCCGAGTTGCGGTTCAAAATCTTTAAGCGGGGTCACCCAATCGCGTGGAGTGACATCCCCGATGGTGATGTTGTCACGACGGCAGGCATCGGATAAGAGCTGTTTTGCACGCCTTAACGACAATGGCGATCTGACTTTGAACGCTAATGGTATATCTTTGTAGATATGCTTGATTCCCGCATCAATGACAGGCATTCCGGAGTCCGCATATGATTCGGGTTTCAGCGAAAAATAGCATTTCAAATAATTACCCGCGATTGTAATTTTCATGTAGGTCTTCGTGTGTAATCTGAACGTATCGCCCGAATTGGAAAGGCGAGATTTGAGCCCGTAGGCCAAGGCCTCCGCTTTAAGTTCGTTGTAGCAGTCTTTCAAAACATCGTCGGCATCCATCATCCTAGTTGGGAACGGAATTCGTTCAGGATATTTGTTCTTTTCTTCTTCCTCGATAGTGGAAACGCTCTTGTTCTGGTTAAGAATTTTCATAGCGATTTCATTCTCAACCCCGCCATCGCTGAGCAATTTCTTTAATTCGTCCATGACAATTCGTCTAACGTCGTCTTCCGTCAGCATTCTCTTTTTGATGTCATTAATCTGAACGTCTTGGGCGACGTCGTAATCAGAGTGGGGGTCAGTTAGTTTCGCGCTGGCATTATAAATAGGAACGTCTTTTGACTCTTCGACCTTAGCCTTGGTCGGAAACTTCTTCTTAAACAAAGACATAAGCTGCCTCCTATCGTGAAATCTATAGAATTATATTAAACCACTTTATGTTTAAAAGAAGTGATTTTTGCAAGGATTTTTAGATTTTTATAGAAGTTATTGGTTTACTTTTTAGCGTTGATTGACGCTAGAACGAAACCTTTGAACAACGGGTTTGCTTTCAAAGGCCTTGAAGTGAATTCCGGGTGGAATTGGCAAGCCACAAAGAATGGATGGTTTGCAAGCTCTATCATTTCGCATAATCCGCTATCTGGATTGATGCCAGAGAAGATCAAACCAACGTTTTCCAAAGTCTCTTTGTATTTGTTATTGAATTCGTATCTATGACGATGACGTTCGGCAATTAGCGTAGAACCGTAGCATTTTTCCGCTAAAGTGCCCGCTTTGATGGCACAATCATAATTTCCTAAACGAAGAGTCCCGCCCATATTAATTCCGGCATATTGGTCTCTTAATAAATCAATCACTGGATAAGGTGTTTTTGGATCGAATTCGGTCGTATTGGCGCCTTTCAGTCCGGCGACATGCTCCGCAAATTCAATAATGGCAAGCTGCATACCTAAGCAGATGCCTAAGAATGGCACATTATGTTCGCGAGCGTATTGAATCGCCAACTTCTTGCCCTCGGTTCCTCTTTCGCCAAAGCCTCCAGGAACCAAGATGCCATCGCATTGGCCTAAAATCGATTCAACGTTATCCTTATTTAAATCAGCGGATTGAATCCAATGGATGTCCGCTTTATAACCCTCGGGATAAGCCGAATGGTCAAGAGCGTTTTTGACTGACAAATATGCATCCTTCAATTCAACATATTTTCCAACCAAGGCGATGCTGACTTTTTTCTTAGCCGAGGAAACGGAGTCAGTCCATTTTCTCCAAGCGGACAAATCTAGTTCCTTAGTTGGCTTAAGTTGAAGGTGCCTGATTGCAAAATCATCGAGTCCCTGTTCATTTAGCTTGAAAGGAAGCTCGTAAACATTCTTTAAATCATCGGCCTCGAAAACGCCTTCTCTCGGTACGTTGCAGAACAAAGCGATCTTTCCTTTTTCGTTCTCGGTAAGAGGCACTTCGCAACGGAGGACAATCGCATCCGGAAGAATACCCACACCAGTTAATTCCTTGGTGCTATGTTGGGTCGGCTTGGTTTTGTTCTCTTCGGAAGCCTTGAGATATGGAACCAAGGTGTTATGGAAAAACATCGTGTTTTCGTAACCCAATTCGATACGCATCTGACGGATGGCCTCTAAATAAGCCAAGCCTTCGATATCGCCAACCGTTCCACCGATTTCGCAGATGACGACATCGGCTTCGGAGACCTGCGCGGCCGCTAGCATCCTAGCTTTAATCTCGTTGGTGATATGAGGGATGATTTGAACGGTCGCGCCCAAATAATCGCCATGTCTTTCTTTTTCTAATACAGATAGATAAATCTTTCCCGACGTAAGGGAACATTCCTTGGTTAAATCAGTATCAATCCATCTCTCGTAATGGCCTAAATCCAAATCGGTTTCAGCCCCATCCTTAGTGACATAAACCTCGCCATGCTGATATGGTGACATGGTTCCCGGATCAACATTGAAATAAGGATCGAATTTCATGTTGTAGACCTTCAATCCCCTGTTTTTAAGAAGCATGCCTAAGCAAGAAGCGAAGACGCCTTTACCCAATGAAGAAACGACTCCGCCTGTGACGAAAATGAATTTGGACATATGAATATCCCCTATGTTTTACATGGACCTAATTCTAGTCACAGATGGCATTAAATCTCAATCAATATAAATTTTGCTAACAAAAAAGCCCGATTTAATCGGGCATTATTTTGCACTGGAGCAGGTGACGGGAATCGGACCCGCGTATCTACCTTGGCAAGGTAGTGTTCTACCATTGAACTACACCTGCGCTTTTTTAGCGCTTGGATATTATATAAAAACGATTTATCGATATCAAGTAGAAGAATAATGTCAATGAGCATATAATGCTTACGTCCATTAAGGAGGGAATTTTATGGCCACTTATTCAGATTTGGCGGAATTGTTGTTCCCTGATATTACTAAAACCATCGATGATCTAGAAAAAGAATACCCAGCAAGAGACTTGCCAGAAGGAGCGGAAGTAACTCGTTTTGCCCCGTCTCCAACCGGATTCTTGCATACTGGTTCCTTATTCACTTCCATGATCGCCTATACGATCGCTAAGGAAACTCACGGCGTTTATATGTTCCGTTTGGAAGATACCGACACCAAACGTACCATCCCTGGCTCGGCCGCCGATTTAATCACCCAATTAAAGGTTTTTGGTATCGTTGCCGACGAAGGCTACTACCCAGAAGGTGATGTCGGCAATTATGGCCCGTATCAGCAGTCCGTTAGAAAAGACATCTACCGCACCGTCATCAAGCATTTGGTGGCTGAAGGCAAGGCTTACCCAGACTTCTGCACCACCGAAGACTTAGAGAAAATCCGTGCTTTCCAAGAGGCTAATAAGATTCTTCCGGGATATTACGGAGCCTATGCCAGAGACCGCAATTTGACGGTTGATGAGCAAATCGCCAACATCAAAGCCGGCAAGCCATGGGTCATTCGTTTCCGTTCCAACGGAGATCATGATTGTAAGACTTCCTTCGTTGATGAAATCCGTGGAAAGATCGAATTGCAGGAGAACGATGTCGATATCGTTATCTTAAAATCCGACGGACTTCCTACCTATCATTTCGCGCATGTTTGCGATGACCATTTCATGCATACTACCTTAGTCACGCGTGGTGAGGAATGGATTCCATCCACCCCAATTCATTTGGAATTATTTGCCGCTTTAGGATGGCAGACGCCAAAATATGCCCATCTTCCAGTCATTATGAAGCTGGATCATGGCAACAAGAGAAAACTTTCCAAGAGAAAGGACGCCGAAGCGGCCGTTTCCTTCTTCCTTAAGGAAGGGTTCCCGCCTCAAGGCGTTCTTGTCTATCTCATGTCCATCGCCAACTCCAATTTCGAGGAATGGGCCATCGAGAATAATTCTTTAGACGTCTCGAAATTTTATTTCTCCCTTTCCAAAATGTCTTTGGACGGGGCATTGTTCGACGAGAGCAAGCTCATTTACTTCTGCAAAGAGGTTTTGGCCAAGATTCCTGCCAAGGATTTATTAGGGCCAGTCACCGAATGGGCCAAAGAATATCAGCCAGCCTTATATGAGAAGATTGCTGCTAACCCATCTTATTTCGAAAAGATCTTAGGCATCGAAAAAGATAGGCCAAACCCACGTAAGGACTATGGCAAGTTCTCCGATATCGAAGCCTTGACCAGATTCTTCTTCAAGGACGGCTACGAAGAGATTGTCTCCAATGGCTATCCATTTAATGAAAAGCATAGCAAGGAATTCTTGTCTTCTTTCTGTGAAGAGCTCGCTTCCGGCATGTTGTTCGACGTTGACGAATCCACTTGGTGGAACTCCGTCAAGGAATTGGCCGGCAAGAACAACTTCGCGATTAACAATAAGGAATATAAGGCCAATCCAGAGGCTTATCGCGGCAATGTCGCCGATGCAGCCGAAATCCTCCGTATTGCCCTAACCGGCAGCAAGATGTCTCCGAATATGCACGAGATCATCGAAATCTTAGGCAAAGACGAAGTCATCCGCCGTTTAAAAGAAGTGTCTTCCCGCTTATCCAAGTAATACTACTTGATAAAGTGACCGCTTAATGGTTAAATACTTTTCGCGGCCCTGTGGTCAAGCGGCTAAGACGCAACCCTCTCAAGGTTGAATCCCGGGTTCGATTCCCGGCTGGGTCACCAATGAAAAGTATAGGCTCGGTAAGATTGCCGAGCCTTTTTTCGTTCTTCGGATAACAACAACTTTTACAAACGCATATACGCGTAACCTTATTAAGAATGAACATACCAATTGTCTCTGAAATAATTTAATTTTTGTTTTTGTTTTCTAATCTTCTAATTGCATTCTTTTTGCTGTTTTGATAAATTAGAAACTGATCTAAGGAGAGATAATTATGGAAATATATGAAAACAAAATATGCTTCGAGCTAGATGAAAGAACCAAGGACACTTTGATGTTAGCATTTCGCGTTTTGGGGATCGAAGAAGAGGATGGAGACATATTGTTCAGGCAATTCGTTCAATATACGATTCGAAAGGCTTTGATGAGCAGTAGAAGAATGGAACCAAATTATTATGATGATGAACCCGTCAGGAGTTTAAAAGCGTCCTATGAAAATTCGAGCCGCAACACAATGGGATACATAGCTGTCAATAAGAGCCCACTGGAAAAGCTCGACACCGAGACAACTAAATCAAGAATTCTTCGATGGTCACGAAACAAAAGAGGTTTCGCTTATAAGATTCTAAGCATCTATTTCAAATGCTACGACGAGAACGAACAGCATGTAGTAAGAAGATCGGATATGATTCATTCTTATAGGATAAAATACAATGAATCACCAGAGAACTTCATAATGACTTTCAGGCAGATGTGCTCAGACTCAATACGCGCCTACGGAATGATCTTCAAATATGATAGAGAAGAAGGCACAGTCACCCTAAATCCTGAGTACGCCGACTTCATAATGTGCCTCAAAAACGAATTTGTTTGCTAAAAGATGAAAATTTATAAAGGACCGTATATACGGTCTTTTATTTTGCGTTATAAAAATAGAAAGTTAGAGAATTAGTTGACAAATTAGAAAAATGCGGTATATAATTAGCATCGCAATAAAAAGCAAATTAGAAAAAAGGAGAGAAATATGGCAGACGAAATCAAAAAAGACTTATTAATCAACGTCTACGGCTATGAAGACGTTAAACAGGAGTTAGCACTTGTTAAAAGCTGGCTCACCGACGAAGAACTCCTCAACAATCCGAAACTCATGATTCCGAAGGGCATCTTATTCTACGGCCCAGCCGGAAACGGCAAAACCTTGATGCTCAGAGAATACGCTCAGAGCTTCAATGCCCAAATCTACATCATCGACGGCAAGTGCAGCGATTCCTCCTCCGAAATCATCTCCACTTTCGAAAAAGCCAAAAAGAACAAATTCTCTATCGTTTGCATCGACGAAATCGATTTGCTCATCGATAGAAACTCGAGAACCACCCGCACCCTCCAACAAGAATTGGACGGGATCAACGTTAGAGGTTCCGTCCTTGTCTTAGCCACCACCAACAGCAAATACGATATTCCTAGTCCTTTATTACGCCCGGGCCGCTTAGACAAACATATCAAAATCGATTGCCCTGACCACAATTCGAGAAAAGACATCCTTCGTAAGTTCTTAAGCGATTTGGAGGTCCCGACCGACAATATCAATCTCGAACATGTCGCCAAAATCTGCTCTGGTGCCAGCGGTGCCGTCATCAAAGCCGTTTGCAACGACGCTTATCTCAGATGCAAGAACGACATCACCACCGAAGAGCTTGAAAGGTCCCACAGCCGCGTTGCCGAGGGCAACTTCAGCAATAGGTCCGCTGAATTCAAAGACAGAAGGGTGGCCATTCATGAAGCCGGCCACGCTTTGATGACATTGCACTTCAATAATAATTGGAGCTTCTATAAAGCCACTTTCAACGAATGTGGGGGCACCACCGACATCATCGGCTGCGATGAAAGAGTCGACAGCATCGAAAAGCGCGAGCAAAGCATCATGATTGCTCTCGCCGGCTATCTGTCTGAAGAAGTCGTCTATGGCGAGCATAATGTCGGTTCTTACTCGGACTTCAGCAGAGCCCAAGAAATGGTTGAAAGGCTCTTAGAGAGAGTCTGCGTGAAGGGCGTCAGCAATCTCGCCGGTCAAAATTGGCACGAGCTTAATTACAAGCACTTCTCCCAAAAATTCATCTATAGAACAGAGAAACTCGTTCGCAAAATGATGAAGAAGTATTCTTCCAAAGCCAAGAGATGGCTGAAGAAGCACAAAGCTCAAATCAATCAGCTTGCCGACATTATGATGGAGAAAGGCGAGGTTTCTTACAAAGAAGCCTCCCTCATCGCCGGCATCTAAAGGAGGATAGAAATGACTATCGAAAGCAAGTATTCTCGAATCCACACCTGCAACCTCTGCGGATACAATTTCTCTTCAGAGGAAAGTTCTGAACACATCATCGTTTCTGAAGCCAATTCCGAGAAACCTGAGTTCGACTTCTATCTCTGTCCCTGCTGCAACAGCAGGGTTTTAAAATACCCGTTCATGATTTTTGGCGGTTATTCCTACGGTTTTTAATATAATTAGGGGGAAAAATAAATATGTTAGGCGCTATTATCGGAGATATGATGGGATCCCCTTATGAATTTCACCCCATCAAACGCAAAGATTTCGACATTTATAATGAAAGATCGAGAATGACGGATGACTCTATCCTTACTTTGGCGGTCGCTCGTGTCTTGATTAGGCACTACCCTATCGATTATTCCAAAGAGGGCTTAAACGAAATCAAAAAAGATTTGATCACTGAGTTTATTGAGACCGTAAAGAAAGATCCTGGGCGAGGATACGGAGCCTTCTTCTATGATTGGGCAAACGGAAAAAACGGATATGAGCCATATAATTCCTATGGGAACGGATCGGCGATGAGAATCTCTCCAGTCGGTTGGATAGCCAATAGCGAAGAAGAAGTCAAACTTCTTTCTAAAGCCGTTACCGAAGTTACTCATAATCACCCTGAAGGTCTAAAAGGTGCTGAAGCCATCGCCATGTGCATCTATTGGGCGCGAAATGGCAAATCCAAAGAGGAAATCAAGGAATTAGTCAAAGATAGATATTATCCGGAGATCGATTCTTTGAATTATGATGAGTTAGTCAAAAATTATTACTTCAGCGAAATCTGTCAGAAGAGCTGCCCAGAGGCCATCTATTGTTTCTTGATTTCCACTTCCGAAGAAGATGCGATTAGAAATTGCATCGGCATCGGCGGGGATTGCGACACAACCGGAGCTATGGCAGGCGCTATCGCCGAGGCTTACTATCAAAAAGACAAGCTTTCCCCGTTCGAAGATAACTTCTTGTATTTCATGATTGAGCCCGAATATGAGAATCAAATCACAATGTTCTACAAAACTATTGGAAATCCAAAGTTTGATAGGCAAAAAGGGGGATCAAAATAGAGTGTTTTTGCTCTCGCTTATTTCTTGATGCTTAGGACTTTCGTTCCGTCGCGGTTCACATTATACGAACCGCCGGAAACGAACTGATCGGACCAGAACATATAAGCCTTATAGTTGCTTTCTAAATTCCAAGCCACAATCTCGTTATCCGAGGAATCGGTTATGTTATAAGAACCAGCTGATAAGGATGTCGAAGTGTTATAAATAGAACCCGACACGGTTTCGCCGATTTGACCGCAAGCAACAAGGGTTCCACCAGTGACGGAGATGGTGGAATCAACGTCAAGGGTGCCGCCGCTCATAGATTGGCCAGCGTTCGATCCGTTTCTCAAAATAGCAACACCACCCGTCATGGTAAAGGTGCCATTCGAATCAATCGTATCGGTGTCGCCACTTGGGACGGTAACGTCCGTACGGCCACCAGAAATGGTGATGTTTGGAGTAGAAGAGCCGGTTTCCGTCGCATTGATGCCGTCATCAGACGCATATAAAGTGGAATCTCCACCTTCGATCAAAACGCGATTGCCTTCATAGGCTTCATATGATTTGGTGACTTTGACGGTACCGCCATTGATCAATAAATCTTGGTCGGCTTTGATGCCGTCGTCATCCGAAGCGATATTAATATCGCCACCAGAAATGGTGATATTGCCTTTGCCGTTCGCGTTGGTGGATTCTAAAACATTGTCGTTGTTGCAATGAATGCCGTCGTCTCTGGAAGTAATGTTGATCGTTCCGCCGGAGATGTTTATTTCGTTATCGGCTTTTATACCTTTGCAAGAATAATCCAAACCATTGGAACCGCTGGAAGAAGCGAAAGAACCCCATCCATTGCAAACAATGGTCGTTCCGTATATCTGCGAGACTTGATAGGTGTCCCCGCTGGTTGGGATGGTCGTATTGGATGTGGTCTTAGCCACATAATTCTCGGATTGGCATTGGGTTTGGGATGAATTATAGGCGTAAAAAACAACATTGGTCATATTGGACGGCTTTACGACTTTGTAATAGTAGTAAGTCGAATTTCCTCCTCCAGGGCCTCCATGACCACCGCCAGGGCCGCCTCCTCCCGGGCCGCCTTGATTGGATTCAACCGCCTTATAGAATTCGAGGTTGGACCACGCGGCGAGGTCGGAATTATTGCTAAAATAAGCGGAATACTTGTAGTTTTTCGAATAAATTGAGGATGGTAGACGTAGATAGATAAAATTCTGGCTAGTGGTGGTAGCATCGCCGGTGTAGAAAGAATACTTATCGGTGAAGATATTCACTTCCCCTCCGGAAATAACCACGTCCGAAGCCGAATCGATTCCGTCTTGGGCAGCGTAGCAGTTAAGCACTGAGCCTTCGGAGATAGAAATAACGCCGCGTTGCTCGTTGTTTTTATTAACGTCTGTCGCGTTGCTCTTTAAAGCATCGCCGCCAGAAGAAACAGCTAAAACATTAGCGGATTCAATCTTTATCGAATCGTTTCCCTTAATCGCGTTATTAACCGCTTTGGCTTGCACAGTAAGATTCTTGATTTTAAGGTCGTCTTTACCGTGGATTCCGTTATTGTAGTTGGAAATAACGCTTAGGGTGCCTTTGCCTTTGATGGTGAGATCACATTCAGAATGAATGGCCGCGCCACCTAAGGTCGAATTTTCATCAGTGTCGACTTCTCTTAAATCATAGACTTTGTTTTCGGTGCCTTTTTTGGCCGAGATATCAACTTCATCGGCATCGATTATATAGATAGGGGAGTTTGTTGAATTGCTGATGGTGACTCCATTCAAATCAATCTCAACTGCCTGATCAGGAGCGTTAACGACCAACTGGCCTTCGATCAATTTTCCGGCGCAAGAATAGCTTCCCGCCTTCGTAATCGTGTAGGTGTTGGATTCTTTATCGTTTGCGTAGCCATCAACGACATCGCTCGTAATCGAAAAATCTGTGGTTTCCCCGCTCGAAACATCGACATCCGAATCAAAACCCCAGTCTATAGAGACTGAGGAAGTATCCACTGGATTCATAGAAGAGCTATCGTTATCTCCAGACTCGCTAGAATTATTGCCGAAGCTGCAAGCTCCCAATAGGAAGGCTGCGCTTAGGGTGAATAAGAGAGATATTTGCTTACTTTTCATGATTGTCATCCTCGTTCTTTTTATCGACGTTATCATCGTTAGATTCTAAGGAATTGCAATCTTTATTTTCCTCTTCAATCATTTTTTCGAATTCTTGAAGTTGCCTCTCCACTTCTGCCTGATCATCTTCGCTTAAAGCGTCCTTACATTCAGGGTTGCCGAAGACTTCCTTCGACTTGTTATAAAGGAACTTAATCATCATCATGCTGTAAGGTTCTTGCATCAAATGCAAAGCATGGGCGTAATATCCAAAGCACAAAGACAAAAGAACCGCCGCAAGACCAACGCCAAAGATAACTTGTTGGGACATTGCAATACCAGGGATTAGGCCGGATAAGAAATATCCACCGACTCCGCCACATAGCTCAATGATAAGCAACGGATAAAGCATTCCGTAATAAACTTTAGAATACTGCCTCCAGTGGGTGCGGATGGAATTGGTATAGAGACCATTTAATTGTCTTTGGGTCAAACCATCTGATGGAGTGGCGGTTCTCACTAATGCATTCAATCCATAAACGCCAAATAAATGAATGAAAATAAGGAAGAAGACGACAAATTCCGTCATCGAGCAAACGCTTAACATCTTGGTTAGTGGCGATTCCGCCGATAATAATGTAATTAGTCCATCGGTATCGCCATTCGAAATGTAGAAAGAGACTTGATTCATCAAGTTGGATAATTCAGCGTTGGAGGCGGAAACGACGTAGTAATAGATAATTCCGGTCACCACTCCCGACAATATCCCAACCAATAAAGAAATAAAGTAGTTTCTAATCAAACGATAAGAGCCAAAGACTCCGTTGCGGTAATACATCCCGAAAGAAGCGAAAAACAAAGACGGCGCCGATACTTCGTTGGCTTTTTTATCGGCAATCATGATCATTGAGGCATAAGCCCATGGGATCAAGAGAAATGGGATGAGCAAATATAAAAGGCTGCTCATAAATAGAGCGGCCGCAAAAGTCGCCAAACTGACAAGAGCCAAGTTCAAAGAAAAGACAAAGGTGCTTCTCTTACTTTGCTTCATGTCTTCAATGACGGCTTGGGGATTAAATTTTATTTTCTTTACTTCTGACATTGTTTTTCTTTTCGGCGAATAATCCGATTAAACGGCTCATGCCTTTTTCATCAAAGTTTCCGATATCCTGCGATTCATAAGAACCGATAAGCTTTTCCAACTTGGAAAGGGTGACTAATTTTTCTTTTTGAGAGGCGTTCTTTATCGGGGAGATAAAGCAATCATTATTGATTAGGACAATCGTCACCATATAGGCGGGATCAATAGAGTTTGCGACCGCGAAATATTCGCTGATCTTTTTGGACTTCTTTATCGGATTGCTGATTTTGACCTTGCTCCCATCCATTTTATGATAGATCCAATAGTCGTCTTCCAAAGAGGCGTCCACCGCCCCTTCGAAGTAATAATCATAGATTAGATAGATATATTTGTTGCCCAATAACAAATGATCGACGGAAGGGGAATATTCATCATCCGAATGGACTTTGAATTCGTTGATGAGGTAATAATCGCGATAATTGGCGATTTTAAGAACTTTCCTATAGAAAGCTTGCTTTGGATGTCTTCGCATCCTCTTTGTTTGGAAAATGGGATAAACAATCCAAAAGAGGAACGCCAAAACGACGAGAACGAACAAAACGATCCATAAGGCTAAGCGTACCTCTTTCGGCATAGTTATTCTTAATCTGCGTATTTCTCGGCCAACGCGATGGCTAAATTGACCATATCGGACAAGCCTTCTTGACGTTGTTCAACAGTCATGCCTTCGCCCTTAGCGTCGGAGACGGTAAGGATAGCGAGAGCTTGTTTTCCCAAATAGGCGGCATTGGAGAATAAGGAATAAGCTTCCATTTCAACGGCCAAGATTCCTAATTTGGCCCATTTTTCTCCAGCGTTTGGAGTGACGTCGTAGAAGACATCGGAAGAGAAGACGTTGCCAACATGATAAGTGAGGCCCTGCTTTTCGGCGATGTCGACGGCATCTCTTAAGACCTTGAAGGTCGAGATAGCGGAATATTTGCCGCCATTTAATTCATACTGAGCCATCCAATTGGAATCAGTGCAGGCACCCTGGGCGATGACGATATCGCGGAGGTGGATATTTGGCTGATAAGCCCCGCAAGTTCCGATACGGACGATGGTTTCAACCCCATATTGGGTGAATAATTCGTGGCTATAAATGCCGATGGATGGAATGCCCATACCAGAAGCCATAACGGAAATGCGCTTTCCGTTTGGGGTATAACCCGTATATCCGAAAATGCCACGGACATCGGTGACGAGCTTAGCGTCCTTTAAGAAATTCTCGGCGATCCAGCGAGCGCGATAGCTATCCCCTGGCATTAAGACGATTTTTGCGAAATCGCCTTTGTTGGCGTTGATGTGCGGAGTTCCCATGATCTATAAATTCCTTTCGTTTTTATTCTTCGGTTTCTTCGATTTCGGTTTCCATGTCTTCCTTCAAGATACGGAGGATGTTGTCTGGGGTAACCGGAGTAAGTTCGCCTTGGAAGGCGATGGAGACGCGGCCGGTTTCTTCCGAAACCAAGATAGTGACGGAGTCAGTTGATTCAGAGATGCCGAATGCCGCTCTATGCCTGGAACCGAATTTGCCGGTCAAAGGGCGGGTGGTTGGTCTGAAATAGACGGATGCAGCGGCGATTTTGTCTTTACGGATAATGACGGCACCGTCATGCAAACGGGTGCCAGGATAGAAGATGGTTTGCAATAATTCGGCAGAGACCGGAGCGTCCAATAAGGTGCCGGTCTTCATCTGATCGCTCAAATCGTCCCCTCTCTCGAAGGTGATTAAGGCTCCGACTCTGTTTCTCGAAAGATTAACAACCGCGGCCACCACTTTCTGATAGACCTTTTCTCTATCGAAGAGTTCTTCGCCTTTGTTGCCATTCTCTTTGCCTCTCCTAAAGAGTTTGTTGATAGCTTTGTTCTTTCCGGATTTTATAGCGGCCCTGACTTCACCAAAGTTGACAAAGATGGAGAAGACTAAGGAGCCAATCCAGCATAATCCCGAAAGAATCATCAATAGATAGATATCGAACATCCATCCTAAGATGACGGCAACTTCGGTCACCAAAACCAAACTCCTCATCGACCATTTTTTGATAAACAAGAAGAAAATGACGTCGACAGAGACGAAAATGAGAACCGCCCAAAGCAAATTCAAGACGGTTGTCGTGATTTCGGCCGGGGTTGAGAAATGTAGATTACCAATATCCGTTAAAAGCATACCAAAGCCCTCCATAAGTGGCTCAAAGAAAATCATAACAAATATAGCTCATTCTTTGAATGATTAAAGAAAAAAGAGACCGGGATTTCTCCCGATCTCTCTTGATTCAATAAGTTATGCTACTTATTTTTCGAGGCTAGCAGTGGTCTTGAAGGTGCGGAACGGTTCGCCAAGAGTATGGTTGGCTTCGGTGCACTCGACAAGAGTGAAGGCTTCGGCGCCAGTGCGGCGGCCATTCTTTAAGGAGACTTCAATGGTGGACATTGGAATCTTCATGCCATATTTTTCCATGATGGCGGTGTAGTCTTCGGTAGAAGCACCATCTAAGAGTTTGTCATTGTAGAGGTGAGTGATACCTTCGGCAAAGACATACATACCGATGTAGCCGGCCATAGCATAGGAATCATAGAAGTAAGTGGAGACACCCTCTTTGGCCCAATCGTACTTCTCAGCGAGTTCTTTGACGACGGCTGGGTTGCCAGCATCGCCCTTAGCGGTTTCGGTATCAACGGTAGCGAGAGCGTCGCCATTCTCCTTGGCAAATAAGGTTAAAGCCTTTACGTATTCGGCCCATTCATCATAGGTTTCGGCGTTCTGGACACCAGCGGCGATCCAGCCCGGAGTATAGAGCTTACGTCCGTCGGCACAAGCGCCATAGAGATAAGCGCCGGTGAAGTAGGCGGAGTTGGAAAGCTTGTAGGAAGCTAAGACCTTGACGTTGGACCAGTTGAGGGTCGCCATCTGAGCGATGGAGGTTAAGAAGAAGTAAGTGGCATCGGTGATGATGACGACATCAACGCCATTGTCCTTGAGAGCTTTAACGGCGGCAGATGGGTCGGCACCAGTGGCATTGTCCAAACGTTGGACGAAGAGATTGGCGGATTTGCCTAATTTGGCAGCTTCGGCCTGCATGGCTTCGACTTCGTCGTTACCAGTGGAGCCCTTGCCGGCGATGACGCCGACTTTGGCAGCGCCTAAACCACCCTTATCAGTGGCGGCGAAAGCAGTGGCGACTAAGTGTTCGCCTTCGACATAGTCGATTGGCTGAACTGGGAAGGAGGCAATAGAATCGCCAGATTCTTGATAATAGGATTTGGTTAACGGAGTATAGATTTCGACTTTGTTATGGGTTTCAAGAGCAGGGCCCTGATCTTCGTAGGAGTAGACGATGCCAAAGCACTTATTAGCTCCTAAGAGAGTTTCGGTGTGGGCCTGACGGGTGGCGGCAACATATCCGTCATCAAGATGCTGATAGTCGATTTTGATTTTGCCATCATTGACGTGTTCGCCATAGTACCAGGCATAGGCTTTCAAACCGTATTCCATTGGTCCGAAAACGGTTGGGAGCAAAGAGGCGGCGTTGGTGTTGCCAACGCGGACGGTGTAGGTGCCATCTTCGTTTTTGGTGATGCCATCGTTTGGCTCGCCGGTGTGGGTGACACCGCAGCTACCTAACGAGATTGCGGCGATTGCCCCGAGAGTAGGAACCAAAAATTTTTTGATTTCTTTCATTATTTTCTCCTTATGTGATTCAAAAGGTGAACCACTATTTATCTAGATTATCTTATGTCTTGCGAACAAACGCAAATCAATTTGCTTAATTTATTAAAAACATCGGCGTTTGCTCGCAAAACGTGGCGTTTAGTTACCGCCCAAATAGGCTTCGATAAGACCTTTGTCATTGAGCAATTCTTCGCCGGTTCCCTCTTTGGTGATTTTGCCTAATTCCAATAAATAAGCATAGTCAGCGATTTTAAGGGTTTGCTTGGCGTTTTGCTCAACGATAAGGATGGTCGTGCCCTCGTCCCTGATCTTGACCAAGGTCTCAAAGATGGACTTGATGACAAGAGGGGCTAAGCCTAAAGAAGGCTCATCCAAGACCAATAGCCTTGGAGATCCCATCAAAGCACGGCCAACCGCCAACATTTGCAATTCGCCACCGGAAAGGGTGCCGGCTTGCTGCTTGCGGCGTTCCTTAAGAATCGGGAATAAATCGTAAACACGTTCGAAGTTGGCTTTGACCTCTTTTTTGTTTTTGATTTTATAAGCTCCGGCGATCAGGTTATCCTCAACGCTCAACTCGGAGAAGATCTTACGGCCTTCAGGAGATTGCATAATACCAAGCCTGGAAACTTTATCCGGCCTCATATTGGTAATCTCAACCGAAAGGTCTAATTCATCTTCACTGCCTTTCACAGGCTTTTTGCAGTTATAGACGATTTCCCCTGACTTGGCCTTGACCACGCCAGAGAC
Organism: bacterium; assembly: GCA_963622135.1. Lineage (GTDB taxonomy): Bacteria > Bacillota_I > Bacilli_A > RFN20 > CAG-826 > UBA4951. The sequence goes on along the minus strand of CAVFGR010000015.1, from coordinate 81,124 downwards.
GCAGGAAAGAGTCGTTGTCTTGCCGGCGCCATTGGCGCCAAGCAACGCGACGATTTGTCCTTCTTCGACTTTAAGATTGATGCCTTTGATGGCTTCGATTGGACCATAGGCAACGTGCAGATCTTTGATTTCTAAGATAGTAGACATTGTTTATTATCCTTTCTAATTATTCATCAGAGGCGCCTAGATAGGCTTCCTGGACGGCTTTGTTGGCCTGGATTTCAGCTGGGGTGCCAAGGCAAAGGAGCTTTCCGAAAGCAATCGCACAGATGCGATCGCAAATGCTCATGACCAAGCCCATGTCGTGCTCGACGAGCAAGATGGTGCAATGGTACTCATCACGGATGCGATGAATGAGTTTGGCTAAATCCTTAGTTTCAGAATCGTTAAGACCGGCGGCAGGCTCGTCGAGAATGATGAGCTGTGGGTTGGTCATCAAGGTGCGGGCAATCTCGATTTTCTTAAGAATGCCGTATGGGAGACCCATAGCCAAGTGATTGGCGTAGATGGTGAGTCCCATGAAGTCCAAGACTTTCATCGCACGTTGGGTGATGACGGCTTCCTCAAGTTTGAGCATGTTGTCATGGATGATGTGGTCAAAGAGATTGGATTGATATTGTCTGTTAGCGGCAATCAACATATTCTCCAAAACCGTGCATTCCCTGATGACTTCGACGTTTTGGAAGGTACGGGCAATGCCTAAAGTAACGACGTTATGGACCTTCTCTTTAGTAAGGTCGATAATATCGCCTTCCTTGGAACGGAACGCCAATTCGCCAGCGGTCGGCTTATAGAACTGGGTGATGCAGTTGAAGACTGTGGTCTTACCGGCACCGTTAGGGCCAATAAGGCCGAAGATCTCGCCTTCTTTGACGTTGAAGTTAAGCATATCGACGGCATGCAAACCACCGAAATACATGCAAAGATCCTGAACGCGAAGAACTTCACCGTCCTGAAGGATGGTGTTTTCTTTTTCGATCTCGTTGATCTCAGCAAGCTGGGCTTCTAAGGTTTCGAGATTGGCTTTAAGCTTCTTGATACGCTTATTCTGTTTAGCTTCATTTTTGGCATATTTGGCTTCGTTAAAAGCCTTTTGTTTTTCATCGAAAGCGGTCAATTCGGCTTCGTGCTTAGCAAGAATTTCTTCTTTTTTCGCAGCGATTTCTTCGACATTAGCCTCTGAGCGAGCAGCTTCGATGTCCGCACGAACGGCTTCCTTGTAAGTTTTGAGTTCAGCCTCGCAATCGTTTTCAGCGGCTTCCGTGGCGGCGTTCAATTCATCGGCCATCTCCGGATTTTTCTCGATTAAGCGTTTGTTCGTCTCGCGAGTTTTGCGATATAAGAGATTGAGTTCCTTTTCTTTCTCTTTGATGTCGGTTTTCTCGAAAGTCGCATAAACTTCCTCAATCGGCTTCAAATAGAAATCGTATTGGGCAACTTCGGCCTCATGTTTTTGGATGATAGCCTGTCTCTTATCGGCGGTTTTCTTATTAAGAAGCTCACCATAGTAGCCGATGTAATCGGAGAACAAATTGATCTTTCCTTTATTGGAGAGAATCTTCTGATAAAGTTTGCGGGAATCGATTTTATTCTGCGCCATATAAACGGACCTCCCTCTTAGCCTTTGCGGCTTTGATTTTCATCTTAGCAGTCCAATATAGCTGCCAGAATCCGCCCGGATAGAACATGACGATCAAGATGGTGAAGACACCGATGATGAGATTCATGTATGGAGCAATGGCGCTCGAAGCGGACGGGAACAAGGCACCAAACAAGGAACTTAAGCCGAAGACGAAGACGACGCCTCCAAAAGTGCCCCATAAGGACTTATAACCACCGATGATGACGGCAGCCAAGACGTTAAGGGACAGCGATAAGCTCAATGCCGGGTCGGAAGCATTGGTTGGCGTGATGGATAAGCCAATCGATAAGTAGCAAATACCGGTCAAAGAAGCGGTGACGCAGGCGATGATGAAGGCTAAAACCCTATAGTAAAGGAGATTGACGCCAAAGGCTTGGGCTACTGGGACGGAGTTCTTCATGGCCAACATGCTGCGTCCAGTAGGAGAACGCATGATGTTATAGATGACGAAGACCGTAATAAGCATCATAACCAAGACGATAAAGAACAACTGGGCGTTGGTGACTTTTTCCCCAAACAACGTGAACTTGCTAAAGCGGGTGACGCTGATGGTCGAGGAGTGGATGTTTTGAAGGACAATACGGATGATTTCGGATAAGCCTAAAGTAACGATGGCTAAGAACAAGCCCTCGATACGCAAGGAAATGAAGCCGATGATCAAGCCGATGATAACCGACACAACGATAGCCATAATAATGGCTACGATATAAGGCAATTTCCAGGTTAAGCAGGCATAGAAAGCACAATAAGCGCCGATGCCTAAGAAACATGAAGAACCCAAAGACGCCAAACCGGCATAGCCCAATAACAAGCAATAGCCAAAGGAAACGATGGTGTACATCATGATATTGGCGATGACAGTCGCGTATTTTTGGGAGATGACTCCGACAGATGGCAGAGCCAATAGGCCAAGCACCAAGAAGACAATGCCGAGAATCAAAAATTGATTGATGGTGTTGCCAAAGACGGATTTAGATTTCTCCTTGGCAAAATTGCGATGATTGTTAGCGGTACAAGTGGCCGCGACATAAGATTTAACTACGTTGCTCATGCTCATACCTTCTTTCTGACGGCTTTGCCAAACAAGCCGCTCGGTTTGATTAAGACCAAAATCATGGCGACGCCATAAACGATAACGTCTTTCCACATAGTGATATTGGCGATGGCATCGACGGTGCCAAGCAAGTTAACCAAAGCACCCAATAGCCAAATGATGACGGTCGCGACCGCAGATCCCCAGAAAGTGGTAAAGCCGCCAACGACGCAGGCCAAGAAAGCCATTAACTGGACGGAAGTCATAATGGAAGTGTTCAAAGAGCCGGTAGCGGTGTTTAAGAACACGCAGGCGAAACAGCCTAACATAGTTGCGAAAGACCAAGAGAAAGCGGTGATCAAATGGGTGTTGACGCCCATCATTTGAGCCGTGGTCTCATTGGAAGCGGTCATACGGACACCAAGACCAAACTTAGTCTTATAAACTAAAACAAAGTAAATGACGATCAAGACAACAGCCATGGCAACACAAATTACGGTATTCCAATAATAAGTGATGGTTCCTACGGTAAAACCATTAGAAATGATTTTGCCATCGATGTTGCTGGTCAAAGCTAAGAAAACGGTCGCTGGGTTCTGCTGGATAAGGGAACCATCAGCTTCGTGGATCTGCATGACAACGGAAATAAGGGAAAGCAAAACATAGGTGAAGCCCATCGTTATGATTTGCTTTGAGACGGCGTTGGCCGCTTTGGCGCGCCTAATGATACATGTATCGATGAATAAGCCCATCAAAAGACAGACGGCCAAGCCTATTACCAATGAGAGCCAAATGTTTAGTTTGTCCTCATAGCAGAGCTTGGCGACGAGATAGCCACCAAAGGTGGCAATAGTCGTCTGGGCGAAGTTGGTCGTGGTCGAAGTCTTGAAGACAAGAGTGATGGCCAGGACGGTAATCAACGATACAAAGAGGTTCAATATGGATGCGTTAGAGAAGATAACACTCATATTATTTTTCCTTTCGTGTCGATGTGGGGAGGCGAATTACCGCCTCCCTCATTTTTTAAAATTGGTTTAAGGCCTTAACTTATTCAGCCGGGCCCCATTTGATGACGTTGGCGGACCAGACGTAGCCAATGCCGGCAGCGATCATGGAAACGACGTCACCATCTTTGACTTTGCCTTGCTGTAAAGCGAGATGCAAAGACAAGATTTGGTCGCACTGGCCGATATGGCCATAGTCTTCGAGATAGATGGAATTCTCATCCGTCAATCCCCAGTGGGAGAGCAAGCCGTAGTGGCCGGATCTCTTCATATGGAGGACGGAGAGATAATCGATCTTTTCTGGGAGGCCAGCCTTTTCGAAGGCTTTAGAAACGCAGTTATACCAGTTCGGCATAGAAACTTCGTTAAGACGGTTCTTCATCTTGACGGCGTCCATCAAGCGGAGAGACTTCTTGGCTTCTTCCCAGTTTTCAGCGTTGATTGGGTTGGCTTGGCCACCGATTTCGACGCCGGCGGTACGAGATAAGGAGCCATCGGACATAAGGTGAGAGCCTAAGAGCAAGTTCTTGTTGTAGTTCTTCTTTAAGATGATGGCGGCGCCACCAGCGGCCAAGTTATACATCATGGACATATTCTTGTCGGTGTAATCGACGAAATCGCCGTTACGATAGCCACCGCAAACGAGGATGGTATCGATGGTATCATCGGCAATCAACATGCAACGGGCGATTTCCATCGCGGCGACGCAGGTGCAGCAACGGTTTTGAACGTCGATGCCCCAAGCATTCCAAGCACCGATTCTGTCTTGGATGTAGCAAGCGGAGGTGGTAAGCGGGAATTCCTTCCATTCTTCGCCGAAGCAAAGGATGACATCGATATCCATTGGATCGACACCGGTGTTTTTCAAGCAATCAAGCGAGGCTTTGGCGCCCATTTCCTGGGTTCCATCGACAGTCCAATCGGCAGATGGGATTGGTTTCTGCTTGATGCCGAGCTTGTTAATGACGGCTTCCTCGGACCAGACACCATTGGTGGCATCCGAGATTTCTTTGGCGGTCATGCGGCCTTCTGGGATGTAGATACCAGTACCGACAATTCCAACATTTGGTTTCATGATTTTTATATCTCCTTAATAGATAACTTTGTTATTTGGCGATTTCGCCAGTGAGAAGATAGGAATTAAGATCCTTGAAGAACTTGGTCTTCTGTCCGCCTTCGTCCTCTGGACCAAAGACGAAATGTAAGCAATTAGGATAGCTGACGTGGATGAAGTCTTTGCCTTTCCATTCGAGGGCTTTGACGTTCATGTCGGTCATAAATGGGAGAACGACGTTGTCGCTTTCTCCGGTGAAAAGGATAGTTGGAGCAAGGATTTTCTTATATTCCCCAGTTCCTTTTCCATAAAGGCTTGGAGTATCGGTGATATTCCAAACGGTGAGAGCCCAGTCAGCGGCCAAGAGGTCTTTTTGGAGCAAGCTCTCTTCGACGATCTTTTTGAAGCGTTCGCTTGGCTCTTCGACATGTCCGCCGAGAACGCTCATGAATTTCAAGCAAGCGTCGAAATCTTTGGACTTAAAGAGGTTGACGGCGTATTGGATGGCTCTGCCGGTAGGATCGTCGGAGGTTCCTAGATCTTCCATCGACTCGAATGGTTTGAATCCGACTTCCTGGTTTCCTTTGAATAGCGGATAACCATAAACGGAAGTAGGGGCGACCAAGACGAGTTTTTCGGTGATTTCCGGAGCGTCGATCGCGAATTGCATCGCGACGCCACCGCCCAAAGAATGGCCGAGGACAACCGCTTTCTTGATTCCGATAACCTTGCAGAATTCGATGAGGTCATCACTCATTTCTTTCAAAGTCGAATATGGGTGATTGTAAGAACTTCTGCCATAGCCTCTGAGGTCTGGGGCGACCACATGGAAGCTGCTCGGAAGTTCTTCAAAGAATGGGATCATCGCGACGTAAGAGCAGTAGTTGCCATGGATAACGAGGACGGTTTCGCCGTTAGGGTCTCCGCCTTCGGCATAGCATAAGCGCTCGCCACGCGTAGGAAGGTCGACATACTTTTCTTCAAAGGTCATTATTGTTTTCCTTTCATTATGCAAGCGTCAGGAAAATGGGCTTAAAAAGATTTCAGCTAGTTTTTCCCTTCGCATTGTTCATCTAGCCACTAGTTTAGACTTTCACGCACACACAAAACAAGAAAAAAATCACTATAAGTGAACAGTTATTCACTGCAAACATTAAAAATAATGAAAAAGCCATCGCGATTTTTAGGAGGGCTTTGCTTTTTTGGCTGACAAATTATGAACGCTTGGATTTGAGGAGACAAATTCCTTTTATGACGCCTTTGACAATCAAGGCAGCAGCAAGGATGGCCACCGCCAATAAGACGATGGTGGCTCCTGGCGCCCAGTCCAAATAATAGGAAATCGTAAGGCCGATAAGCATCGTCGCGACTGAGACGATAACCCCTGAAATAAGGGTGAACTTATAACCCTTTTTGAAAATTAGAGCGGTCGCGCATGGAAGAACAATCATTGAAGCGATAACCAAGGAACCAACGATTTTTTGACCAATCGCCACCGTTAATCCCAACAAAATGGAATGAGTAAGATTGAGAAGGCCGGTCTTAATGCCGCGGACTTTGGCTTCGTCTTTCGAATACCATAAGGCGAATAACTGTGGCCCGAAAAGAATGGTGAATATAACAATTACGCCAGTTAATACGGCGGTGATGATCAACTGTTCTTTATCGATAAGAATAATCGATCCAAAAAGGTAGGTGCTGAGGTTTGAAACACCGGCTTTGTTTGACAATATTCCAACTAAGCCTATTGCAGCGCTTAAAACGACCACCAAGCCTATTTCGACATATTTAGAAAAATAATTTCTGAGCAGCTCGACGATGATTAAGGCCACGATGGTGGTGACAATAGAAACCCAGGTAGTGTTTAGCCCTGCCGCCAAGCCGATGGCGACGCCCGCCAAGGCCGAATGGGCTAGAGCATCGCCGGAATCCGCGATGCCTTTAAAGATTGCCCCGCTTCCGATAAGGGGGAGGGCAATGCCTATTAGGAGAGCCGCGATAAAGGCAATCTGCATGAAATCATAACTCAACATGATGATGCCCCCTTTCTAGCTCTTCTTGGTAAGAAAGGATCTCTCCATCTTCGATGAAGTAGATTCGATCAGCGTTTTCTAAGTCATGTGGATGATGGGAAACGAATAATAAGCCAATGCCTTTTTTATGGAGATATTCCACCGTTTCCATCAAACGTTCATGGGAATGCTCATCCATTCCGGCATCCGGTTCATCAAGGACCACCAAAGACGGGTCGGAAACCAAAGCGCGAGCCACCTTGACCCTTTGGGCTTGCCCGCCGGATAAATCGGTGACCAGACGATGTTTCAAGCCGGTCAACTCCATCTCTTCCATGACCTCTTTGATTTTTTCTTTTTCTTTCTTACTCAAAAACGGATGGATTTTCCCAGAGGTCAAGCCAGAAGCGATTACCTCTTCCACCGTAGCAGGGAAAGATTCGTCGTTCGCTCCCGTTGTTTGGGCGATATAGCTGATTCTTTTTTCGTTGATGATGACTTTGCCACTCTGGGGCTTAAGCAAGCCGATGGCCAAACGGAGGAAAGTAGATTTGCCGCCGCCATTAGGTCCCAAAATGCCGATGAATTCGCCATCGTTTAAAAGGAAGTCGACGTTGTTCAAGACTTCGAGTTTGTCGAATGAGAATGATACGTTTTCGAATTTGATCATCGTCCTGCCTCCTTTATCTTTTCAAAGTTCTCTTTATATATCGAGCAATAAGTATCCCCTTCATTGACGGATTCCATCGTCGATAAGGTCTCTAATTTGCAGCCTGTTTCTTCCCCTATCTTCTCAGCGATGGCTTTGCTTCCCAATTCTTCGGCGAAGATGGTGCTTATCTTGTATTCTTTGACCAAGGAGATTATTTGTTCCAACGTCTTGGTGGTTGGTTCTTGGCTGGGGTCTAGCCCATTGACTGCGATTTGGGTCAACCCATAACGGTCCGCCATATAGCCGAAGGCTGCATGGCTAACACATAGGTATTTGTTATTGAGATTATTGGCTATTTCCTCACATTCCGTATCGAGGGCAGTGATTTTATTTATGGCCTCATTGTAATTGGATAGGTACTTCGCTGAATTCGAAGAATCCAGGGAAATCATCGCATCCTTGATGGTTCCTAACTCTTTTATGGCGTTTTTAGGATTCAGCCAGATATGTGGATCAACATTCCCGTTGATTGTTAGAATATCTATTCCGTCGGATAGATTGTATGTCTTGTTTTTGGCGGTCTTTGGGAGATTGTTCGCCCAATTTTCCATGCCAAGTCCATTAACGAACAAACATAGACCATCATAGATTCTCGCCACTTTGCGGGCGGATATCTCATAGTCGTGGGCTTCCACCCCATCAGGGGTAACCACCTCGATGGGCTTAATATCCCCGACTATTTCTTTGACCAACAAATAAACCGGAGAAGAGGAAACGAAAACGGTGTCAGGATCGGCTTTTTCGTTGCATGAAGTTAACGATAACAAAGCCATTACGACTGACGGATATATGAATGAATATTTTTTAATTTTCGATTTATTCATCTATTGAAATATACATATTTAGGTTGTGATATTCAAATAACTTGAGCGTATTATATGGACATTCTTAAGGAGGGTGATGTCCCTATGCCAAAAAAGGAAAGGCCCAAGAAGGAATACACCAAATCCCAGCAAGTCTGGATTCAGATTGGCAAGTTCGTCCTCTTTGAGGCCAGCGCCGGAATCATTCAATTTGGTTCCTTTACCTTGATGCATGAGGTCATCTGCCCTAAATGGTCTTATTGGCCAGTATATCTGATATCCGTTGTCCTCTCCGTCATATGGAGTTTCACCTTCAATAGGAAATACACCTTCAAATCCGCCGCCAATGTCCCTATCGCGATGTTGGAGGTATTGGCCTTCTACGCCGCATTCATCCCTCTCTCAACATGGCTTGGATCATTAGCTATCGGAGAAAGCCTTGAATCCTTCACCGTCGATGGTTGGAAATACTATGTCTGTCTAGCGGTGACGATGATCATTAACTTCGTTCTTGAGTTCGTTTGGGAGAAGTTCTTCGTCTTCAGGAAAAAGAAAGAAAAGAAGCCTCAAGCAGAAAACAACAATTCAGACGAAGAACACAAAGAATAAAACAGTCCTATACATCGGTTTATTTAATAAGTAAACGCGCAAACAAAAAGCCCCATGCCAGAGAATTGGTTTGGGGCTTTTTGATATTGATTGAAGAGATTAGGCCTGCTTGGTCATAGTGGCGTTGTAGCAATTGTCGCCGTAATCGCCGGAAAGATGGATGGTGATCGTGCCATTATCATTGACGATGAAGTAATTCTCGCCGTCATCAAAGGCCGCGAAATCGGTCATCTTGCCCTTCTTTGTGGACTCGTCGTAGGTGAAAGTGAAACTATATTCGCCGTTCCAAGTTCCGCTGCCGTCCTCGGAAAGGACCATGGTATTCGAACCGGCGACCCAAGTTCCGACATAGGCTGGGGCCGTGGCCTCGCCCTTGTC
>CAVFGR010000015.1:0-71861 GCA_963622135.1 bacterium | reverse complement strand
GCCTGCTTGGTCATCGTGCCGGTGTAGACGTTCTCGCCGTACTCGTCACCGACGGAGACGGTGATGGTGCCGTCGGCGTTGACGGTGAAGGAGTTGCTATCGGAGTCGAAGGCGCCGAAAGCGGAGATGGTGCCCTTCTTGGTCGCCTCGTCGTAGGTGTAGGTGAAGGCGGTTCCGTTCCAGGTGCCGCTGCCGTTCTCGCCGAGGACCATGACGTTCTTGTTGGAGTCGGTGTAGGTGCCGAGGATGGAGGAAGAGGATTCATCGCCCTTGTCGTCGCCACCCTGGGCCTCTTTGGTAACGGAATCGAATTTGGTTTCGTTGTAATCATATTCGAAAGAGCCGGACATGGTCTGGGAAGAAGTGTCGTAATTGAGGGTGACATCGGTATCGCCGCAAGAGAACTTGATGGTGTAGCCGGTGCTGGTTTCGGTGAGTTTATAGGTGGAGTCGGTGCCGTTGTAGCTGCAGACGCCGTTTTCGCCTAAGACGATGGTGAAGGAATTGGAACCAACTTTAGCGATCCAAGTGCCGAGAGCCTCAGCTGGGAGGACCGGGGCGGCTTTCTCAGTTAAAGTGGTGCCGCTAACGGTGTAGGTAACGCCGCCGATAACGACTTCGTTGCCATCGGCCAATTCGCCGCTAAGAGAGACGAGCTTGCCTTCTTTGAGAGCGTAGTTCTTGGAAGCAGTGGAATAGACCTTAACCTTGCTGTCGGAAGTAGCATAGGTCTTTTCGATAGATTCTCTGGCGCCGAAGAATTCGGAGTTGTAGAAGACATCGCTGGCGGCGTCATAGTTCAAGCCGTCGGCCATCAATCTGGCTGGGACTCTGATATTGAAAGTGCCATCAGCCAATTTGGTATAACCACCGGTCCATTCGGTGGTGGAGGTGGTGCTATATCCAGAGGCCTTTCCGTCCGCTTTCAAAATGACATAGTTGCCATTGGAGAAATAATAAGTTCCAAGGAAGGATTCTTCAGAGTAATCAGGAACGACGAAGGTGGAAGAGCTCTTGGTTCCGGTATAGACATAATCGTAGTCATTCATGTCATAGCCGGTGATCTTGCCATCTTCCAACTTGAAGATTTCGCCTTCGTAACCGCCTTCACCTTCGCCGATGAAGATATAGGTTCCATCGAAGGAGTAACTGTATTTTTGAGTCTCATAGTACTTGTTCTGCCAATAGAAGGTGTCTTCGGTGAAGTGCCAGATACCGGTAACGGAAGCGCAAGTATAATTCCAGGTTCCGAGCAAAAGGCTCAAATCGCCATAAGAGGCATAAAGGGTGGTGTCGGCGACGAATGGGGTGTACCAGGTATAAGCCTGTTTGCCTTCCTTATCGTAGAACAAGCCAACGTAAGAATAGCCGGCTCTATTATATTGCTTGTTGTTGATAGCCAAGACGGCATCGTAATCATAAACGCCATTGGAAGCGGTGATGGTTTCGGATTCTCCACCGTCATAGTTGGCGTCCATCTTGACGTTGACTTTCTTGTCGGATCCGGCGTATTTGCCTAAGACGACCTTGCCGTCTTTATAAGACCAGCTGGAGGATAATCCAGCGGCGGCGATGGCGGCTTCGCCCTTTTCGGAAGCTTCGCCATCAACACCCGAGACATCGCTGCCCTTGGTGTCGTTTTTGGCGTAGTTGGCGTAGTTGACGGTACCTAAAGTATCATCGTCGCTGTCATAACCATTTTTATAAGAATAACCGATAACCGATCCAGCATAGGACTTGTAATAGGTGCTGGTGGATTCAGCGGCCGAAATCTCGCTGAAGCCAGCGAAGTTATGCAAGATCGCGGACTCATAATAGCCTTGACCGACGATACCGCCGGCATAAGCGCCATCAGTATCGGTAGCCTTAAGGGAGGCACCTTCGGCGTAGCAGTCAACTATAGAAGTATAGTAAGACATCGCAGCGGCGATGCCACCGACGGCCGTACCACCGGTGATGCTTCCGGAATAATAAGCAGAAGCGACATACTGGATGCCAATGGAGCTAGAGCTACGAGATGTGGTTAACGCACCGGCGATACCACCGACTAAGTTGGAAGTATCCGCGGAATCGGACATATCGCAGTTGATATCGACCTTGGAAGAGGAATTTCTAAGACCAACGGAATAATTGTTCTGGGCTTGCAAGATGCCAGCGACGCCACCGACATAAAGGAGGGAGCTGGTGTTCTGGCCAGAAACAATATCGATGTTGCCTTCAACGTCGACATCCTCGACGACAGTATTGATGCCGGCGCCGACAAGGCCTCCGACATAGATTTGGGATTTCGCGCCCATAACGGCCAAATCGTAATCGATGGTGATGCTCAAAGAGGAGATATCGCTTTGATAGGCATAGCCGAATAAGCCATACATGGTCACGCTCTTATCAAAAGAGTTGAAGACCACGCCGCTGATCTTATGGCCGTTTCCATCGAATGAGCCATAGAATGGAACCGTAACAGTGCCAACTGGGGCAATTTTGGTTCCGGCTAAATTAATATCCGCGCCGAGTTTGTAATAAACCTTTTCGCTTGGAACGGCGGTGAGGGCGTTATAAGCCGCCACGAAATCGCCGTATTGCTTAGCGCTGGAAATCAAATATGGATCCTGTTGGGTTCCGGATCCGGTGATTTCATCAACAGGCGATGAATCAGAACTATCAGATGAATCTGGTTCAACGCTGCTGGAATCAGGAGAATCAGCAGATCCTCCCGAAGATGAATGTCCATAGTCACAAGCACTTAATAAACCTACGAGTGCGAATGCGGCCAGAGGGAATAAGACTTTCTTTCTTTTTAACATATGTTTCCTCCGTCTTAACGGAGCAACTATAACGAGCGTTTTGAATTTTTAAATAGTTAATTTCGAAAGATGCTATTTTTTTGACTTTTATAAATAAAAAGCCTTCCCCCATGAAGAGAAAGGCTAAGGCGTATGTTTTCCTACTTAGAGGATAGCTGAACCGCCGGTGACGATCCAACAAGCCAAGATGGCGATGACGAAGGCACCGACATAGACGTTGCCGGTCTTGCGATAGAGAATCGTCGCGATAAGCGAGAAAACGAGAACCTGCGGGACAAAGACGATGAGCAAGGACATGAACGGTCCGCCGAAGGTGGCACCGAACAACAAGTCAGCGCCTGGACCAAGTTGAGCGAAGAATGGGATGTATTCGATCAAAGTGATGAGGAGGACGCCGCCAGCCATCGATAAACCGACTCTCCAGAAGGTGTTGAGGAAGCCTTTGGCACCCGGAGTGGAAGTCCATTTAGTTCTATTTTTGGCCAAGATAGCGGAGTTATTAAGGACATAGAACAAGGCGAACATCGGGAGATATAAGAAGAATTGTCCCAAACGTTCCCAAGAGAAGCCTTTGAAGAACGGCCAAATGACACGAAGGTCAAGCATGAAGGCCGCTTCGAAGATGACGACCAAGATATACATTGGGATGACCATGGCAAAGGCCATAAGGGCGCTCTTGCCGATAAGCGGCCAATCGATCTTGCAAACACGATGGATCTTATGCTTTTTCTTTTCAGCAACCGGCGCGGTTTCTTCTGCCTTAACGGCGGCTTCGGAAGTTTCGGCATTCTCGTTAACCACCACGGTTTCGACTGGAGCAGCAGCTTCGGTAACAGGGGCGTAGCGGGATAAACCGGCTTGTCTTAAATCAATCTCGAAATTCTTGTTCTTATGACGCTTGATCCAGAATGGAACGAAGATGAATCCGAGCATGAAGACGATAAGGATCAAATACCAGACCAAGAAGCCGTTTCCGATGGTCATTCTGAAGACAGTAGTGTCCGGAAGTGGGAACAAACCATGGCCAAGCTGGGTGCAGAACGGATAGGTAAGTCCGCCCAATAACATCGTAATGAGAGCGCCTTTCCACCATTTCCAGCCCTTCTTTTCGTAAGCTGGGTTAGCTTCGACGCCAAGATTGCAGGCAGAGAAGAACTTGATGTGGGTGAGAAGATATCCGGTGCAGATGACGATGCCCAAAGAGCACATCATCGCGACGAAGACCAAAGCTTCTTTCCAACCATAAACTAGGTTTTTGGATTCCAAAGTCGTATTGATCTTTTTAGCACCCGTTGCGTCAACCATCGAACCATTGAACCAGTCGATGGCGGTCGACATGCCGTGCGCGTTATGAGTGGCAAGACGATGGTTGGTTTTGAGATACTCGCATCTTCTTGCGGTTCCAGCGGCCAAATCACCGAAAGTCGTATCCCATTCGGCGTTATCGGCAGTGACGCCATTGCTAACGCCACCATGTTCGTTATTTAAGAATTCAACGCGCAAATCCGATTTAATGAGATCCTTGGTGACAGGGGTCTTCTGGTAATCGCGGAAGTAGTTGAATTCATCATATTTGGCAGTTAAGAGCAAAACGTTGGAGAAAGTGATGTCGCTTCTCTCGCTGTAGGCGCTCTTTTTGAACAATTCGCCACATTGTAAGACCGTGGCCTTCGGCTGTGGATAATGGTTGGTCGTCCCGTCTTCTTCGGTGACGACGAAGCCACCGCTATAAGCAGCGGCAACACTCCAAGAGGCCCAAGTGCCCATGGAATGGCCGGTGATGGCCATATAATTTGGATCGACGAAGGATTGAGCGGCCAAGAAAGCATAAGCGGCAGTGCCGCCCATAGAGGAATCCTTGATGGAATTGGCGCTATCGGCATCGACGCCGAGATAGTTCTTGTTCTCATCGAATTCACCATCCTTGGTGTACATATCATTGAAGAAATCAAGGGTCGAGAAGTTCATCAAGACCTTGTAACGGGTCTGACCACCGATTTCCAAAACGTACTTACCATCGGCGTTTTGCGTTCCATAGGTGAAGTTGGTTTTATGGTTGACATAACCGCGTTCAACCATGGAGATTTGTGTGGCCCCATGTCCGTACTCGTCGAGAGCTAAGCAAACGTATCCTCTTCTGGCGAGTTCGATGGCATAAGCCGCGCTGGTCTCATGGTCGTTTTGGTAACCGTGGAGCAACAAAACCGCAGGGGCTTTATTCTCTTCGGTTGCTGTTTTTGGGCGGTAAAGTTTGTAGGTTAAAGCTTTTCCGGTCCCCTCTTTTTCAAAGTGGCCCATCGACACTTCAACGTTGCCGAAATCAGTCTGGATGCCATGAGCGACGCCCATACAAACCACGGCACTGGCAAGAAGTGAAGACAGCCAAATGATTGGTTTGACTATTTTTTTCATGTCAAATTAATCTCCTTGTCAAAAATATACCACTCACACCCTTTAATAAAAACTGATTAAAATTAGTTAATGAAAAAATTGTTGCTTGCCTCCGATTCCTTCAAAGGAACATTGTCTTCGAAAGACATCGTCTCCATCGCCCAGAAAGTGATAAGCGATGAATTCAAAAACGAATGGGAATTAGACTATCAAATACTCGCCGACGGAGGAGAAGGAACCGTCGAAGCCTTTTCTTCGATATTGGATGGCAAAATGGTTTACGTTGATACCATCGATGCCGAGAGAAGCCCCATCAAAGCCCCTATTTTCGTGACAAATAATGGATCCGCTTTTATCGAGGTGGCCTCGGTCGTTGGTCTCCCTATGGTCAAAGGAATCATCGACCCGCTTGAAAGAACAAGCAAGGGCTTGGGAATCTTAATCAAAGAGGCCTTGAAGCTGAACATCAAAAAAATCTACATCGGTTTAGGTGGCAGCTCCACGAATGATTTAGGTGTAGGAATGTTGGAGGAATTGGGCGTTAAGTTTATCGGAGTAAACGACGTTAGCATGATAAACACCGACAAAATCGAAGATATCGATGCTTCTTCATTCCTCTTAAAAGACACAAAGGTCGAGTTTATCTGTCTTAGCGATGTCACCAATCCTCTGTTAGGGAAAAATGGAGCAACTTATATCTTCGGACCACAAAAAGGATATGGGACATATTTGGACATTCTCGAAGAGAGGATGGGGAAATTGGCCGATTTATATGAAAAAGTAACCAAAAAATCCATTAAAGCCGTGCCTGGTTCAGGGGCGGCCGGAGGATTAGGGGCAGCTTTTTATTCCTTCTTTGATGCAACGATGCGTTCTGGGATAGAGGAGATCCTCAATCTTTCCAATTTCAAAAAGAGGGCCGCGAAGGCCGATCTCGTTATAACCGGCGAAGGCTCCTTTGACGAACAATCGTTGCACGGAAAAGTGTTCACCGGCGTTTCCAAATACGCGCCCAAAGAGAAAATCGTTGTCCTTTGTGGCGTGAATAAAATGGATACGCGAGATATTCCTATATATGAAACGTCCCCGAAAGGCGTGTCTTTCGAATACATAAAAGAGCACGCGAAAGAAGGATACGCGGCCACTTTAAGAAAAGTCTTAGAAAGCAAGTCTTGATATTTGACTGCAAAATCACGCAAATGACAGCTGAAGAAACCTCAAATGTATAAGAGATTTCAGATAGATCCATAAGAATGTTTCCGATGCATAGACACAAATCAAAAACGTCGGCTTATTAACCGGCGTTTTTATTGATATCAGCCATTATTTATTTCCTTTTAAACACGTAACTGATGTGGTGCTCATAAGCATCATTTGAATCTAGATAATGAAGTTCCAAATGCGATTCCTGTGGTTCCAAAGCGACACCACGATGATATTCGCTTGCTGTTCCAAAGTAATCGATATTGTCTTTAACATTATCGCTATATATCTGGCAGCCTGAATAGTCAGTGGAAATCTCTAATTCGTATTTATTTCCACTTAAGATGACCTGCGGAGAATGGGTTTGAACTTCGTTAAAGAAATAATGATGATCATATCCTTTAACCGCCGAATTTATAAGTACTGGTAAATTGACATCTTTGCCGATGGCTCTGCCTTTAGAAAAATCTAGATAATCAGGGGCTACATCGATTCCTTTACCAAGTAAGGTCTTCTCATCGGGAACGATGTATTTGTTTCCTTTAATTAACAAAGATAAGGAATCTATGTTTTCTTCTCCTAAGCCGAAATAAGAATGATTCGTTAAAGAACACAAAGTCTTCTTATTGGACTTGGCAAGCAAGGTCAAATCGATTTGGTTTCTTGCTTCATGAATCTTATAGATTGCCTTTACGTCCAATTCGCCAGGAAAACCACTTTCACCGTCTTCGCTTAAATGATGGAATGTCACCAAAGTGAAATCGTCATGGCTTTCTATCTCATAATCGAAGTTTTGAGTAGACAATCCGTGAACCCCGCCATGCAAGGTGTTTTCGCCTTCGTTATTTTCGATCTTATATTGTTTTCCTTCCGACTCCACGACGTTGCCCTTGATTCTATTGCAAACCCTGCCAACGATCTTGCCATGATACATATTGCCCTTGGACCATACGGACACATCGCTCGGCGTTAATGTCATGCATTTCCCATCGATGGTTACCAAATAAACGCTCCCTCCTAGTGGAGAAAGCACGACTTCCATGTTGTCATTATTGGAAATTCGGATGAATTCCATACCATTTTTTAGCTCTTTGGTGATTTTCATAAAAGACCCCTGCATTTTTTGATTATAGCGAGTTGAAACGAAGTGGCTAACTAGAATGGCGTTTTTCTACATGCAAAGGCCATCGAAAAATAAAAACTTCGATAGAAATTTATCGAAGTCTTGCTTTCAATTGGAGCGCGTGGCGGGAATCGAACCCGTGTAGCCAGCTTGGGAAGCTGGAATTCTACCATTGAACTACACGCGCAGTAAAAAGATTATATACGCAATCTTTGGCAAAAACAAAAAAACCGAGTGCTGACCTCGGTTCTTTGTGTAATAGAGTGGTGGGTGCTGCGAGGATCGAACTCACGACCTCCTGTACGTCAAACAGGTGCTCTCCCAGCTGAGCTAAACACCCACTTAGCTGGACACGCTTTTTAGCGCGTTCATTATTATATGAGCGAGCCTATCGGCACGCAAGCAGAAATTAACCGACCTTCTTGCCTTTTTTCGGGCGAAAGAAAAAAGGCTCATCATTGAGCCTCTCACTTTATTAATGGTGCCGACTAGCGGAATCGAACCACCAACCTACTGATTACGATTCAGTTGCTCTGCCAATTGAGCTAAGTCGGCACGGCAAATAATATAACCCAATTCTATTTCTTATTCAATTCGAGAAAGGGTAATCCAAGCCGCGATGGCGGCGAAGAATTCGCCCAAAGGCGATAGGAAAATCAAAAAGAGGGAGATTAGTGAGGATGAAGCTAATCCCAGCACAATCCACATAGCGATATATAAAGCCTGCCCAGCAATTAATAAGCCGAAGAAGAACCCAGCGAGGATTTTGACTTGCTTGATATTCGTTCTCCCATATCCATAAAGGAGTCTACGAAGTTTGATCGAGGTGATGATGCCCAAAGCGGCTTCGCCACCGATAATGGCGAAAAGAACGATATATATAATCAATTCAACGGTATCGGAAGAAGCCCCGATCATAATGACCGAATAAACGCTATCGAAGGCGAGAGTGATGGTAGAAAGAATAATAAAGGTCAAAACACCCATCATGGCTCGCATATCATTCTCAACATTGCCTTTAAGCATTCGAACATAGCAAACCATCAAGATGGCAAAGTTCCAAATAAAGCTTAAGGAGCTGGTTCGGGTTGAGATGTAAACATAGATACCAAGAATGAAATTGGCCACCTCTAAAGCGATGGCTAAAACAATGAAAATCAAGGCGAAGGTCCGCTTCGCATGATATTTGAATTGGTTGATGAATCTGCTCATGAAAACAATTATATATCAAATCTCTAATTTGAAGAAATTGTTCTTCAAAATGAATAGGGAGTCGGTTATTTTAAAAAAGGAGGGTTTTCTTCCTTTTCATGTAATGAATTAGGTCTATTATTTCCCCATGCCAAATTTCGAGAAGACCGCATTAATCAACGTTGACCACATCACCAAAGACTATGGCTCTGGACGTGGAATCTTTGATGTCGACTTCAAATTGTATAGAGGTGAATGTCTTGGGTTTTTAGGCCCTAACGGAGCCGGAAAATCCACAACCATCCGCCACATTATGGGATTCTCCACCCCTGATAAAGGCGATATTACAATCGAAGGGCTAGATGCAAGAAAAGAATATAGCCAGACTCTGCGTTACATCGGCTATGTCCCAGGGGAAATCGCTTTGCCATCTGGGTTGAATGGAAATGAATTCCTTTCTTTCGAGCAATCTCTTTCCAATGACCATAACGATCAATTGAAGAATGAATTGATTGAATATTTTGAGTTGAGTCCGAATGAGATGAAGGTCGATACCAAGCGCATGTCATTGGGAAACAAACGCAAATTAGCCATCATCTCGGCTTTTATGAAAGATCCTGACATCCTCATTTTGGATGAACCGACTTCCGGCTTGGACCATAAGATGCAGGAAAAATTCATCGAACTCATCAAGAAGGAGCAGGAAAAGGGCAAAACCATTTTGCTTTCTTCTCATATCTTCTCGGAAGTCGATGCCTGTTGCACGAGAGTGTTAATCATCAAAGACGGCAAGTTAGTCTCGGAAATCACCACCGATTCTTTAAAGAACGCCTCCAACCAGTCTTACACGGTCGTCTTCGAAAACGAAACGGATATGAATAGTTTTAGAGAAAACCATCCTAATCTCGTTTATTTTGCAACCGAGAAAAAGAACACGTTGTTCTTTGGCATGGAAGACAAAGAGGTGAACGATTTGGTTAAAGACTTATCCAAATACGAGATCGTCTCATTTAGCAACAAGAAGGAGTCCTTGGAAGACTACTTCATGAAATTTTATTCATCAAATAAGAAATTCGAGGTCATCAAATGAGCGACGTAGTTATCAAAGCCACAAATTTAACCAAAGACTACGGCTTAGGTCGCGGCATTTTCGATATGAACTTCGAAATCAAAAAAGGCGAGATGATCGGCTTTGTCGGTTCAAATGGAGCGGGCAAAACAACGACCATCCGTCACATAATGGGTTTTTTAAAGCCGACTTCCGGTTCCATCACCATCAATGGTTTGGAATGTCATGAGCACGAATCCGAGATTGCGAAGTTAATCGGCTACGTCCCAGGGGAAATAGCCTTCCCTGATTTAAAGAACGGCATAACTTTCTTAAAATTGCAGGCCGAATTGTACGGCTTGAAAGACTTTTCCAAGGCCAACTATCTCATTCAAAAGCTGGCTTTAGATCCGAACGCCTCCCTCAAGCGTATGTCGAAAGGCATGAAACAAAAAACCGCTTTGGTGGCAGCCTTGATGAATGATCCGGAAATCATCATCCTCGATGAGCCTACCACCGGCTTGGACCCTTTGATGAGAGATGAATTCCTCTCCATCATCGAGGAAGAACATAAGAAAGGCAAAACCATCTTTATGTCCACCCACCTTTATGAAGAGGTCGAAGCCACTTGCGACAGGGTTGCCTTGATTGATAAGGGGAAGATCATCGATTTGGTAGAGATATCCAAGATATCCGACCCAGATATTCAAACTTTCTATGTCGAAATGAGCTCTGAGAATGATGCGGAAGATATCTTGAAAAAATCGCCATTCAAAGTTCAAAGAACATCATCTAAAACGAAGTTGGAATTCAAAATTCAGAGAGAAAACGCATCAGAATTTTTGAAGGTTCTATCGAATTATCCAATTGTTTCCATCGTGGAGAACCACGATACCTTACAAAACTATTTCAATCGTAAATTCAAGGAGGGCGAACATGAAAGCAAATAAAATGGCAGTTAAACAATGGTTCAACGATCATAGATTGAGCAAAGCCTTATTCAAGCAATGCCTAAAGACCAACGGTTTAAGCTGGCTCATCATCACGATTCTCGAATGCGTCATGGTCGCTTCGATAATGGTCATCACCGGCGGTGATTCCATCGGTGTTTTGATTTCTTCCATCAGAGACAGCGTCATGAAATCCGAATTGGATGGGTATGTCGGCAAGATGTCTCTCAATTTCTATTCGGTCGGCATGGTCGCCGAGACCAAATACGATTCCTATTTCGTTTCCGATTTTGATACCTGCTATAAGGAAGTAAAAGATTTCACGCCTTTGGTCGACGAATGGTATGAAGATATGCCAACCGAAAGCAGCTATGCCACCGTCGAAGAATATCAAGAAGCCTATAACAATTGGATGGCCTCCAAGCCAACTTCAAGTGTTGCTTCTTGCACCTCTTACGCGACTTCCTTCGTCAATTGGATTCAATCTAAGCCAAGCACAGGCTCCATCGATGAATGGACGGCTTCCAGACCAACCGCAGAAAAGTTCTCCAAAGAGACGGCGGTTGCCTCTTCCAACGAGACCCTCACGAATTTCTATGATCAGTACGCCCAAAGTTTGGGTTATAAGCAATGGGATGATAACTGGATTATGGTCGTTCAGGCCGGCACCGGTCCGGTTTGTCCGATGGATAACGTCATCAAAATGTATGAAGACAACGGCATCGAGCTTTTGCCAGATTACGACGTCGATTCCCTAATTACCCACATTTTCGACAACACCATCGACACCTATCTAACTTCCGCTGAAAGAAATGAATATCAAATCGCCCGTTCAAGAGTTGCGGCTTGTAAGATGGCTGCCTGTACCTTAACGGCCGAGGAATCCTTAAGAATCCTTTTAAACATGGTCGAAGATTATGGCATCGATGAAGAAACATTCATGAGTTTCGGCTATACCTACGATAAGGTTTATAACGATTGTTATGAGAGAATCCTCTCTTACGAGGTTGATTACAATTACCGTTTGGAACTTCTGAATGCGCAGGCCGCCAAAGAAGGCTGGGATGATAAGGTTTACGCCGAAAAGGTCCAGGAGATGATGAATTCTTTGGTCGAAAAACTTGCCGGTTCTTTCTTATCTTCGCTTCCTGAGGATGTTTCCGGGGCAATCGAAGAAGTCGGTCAGATGGATATTTATGGTTTGATCGTCGGATACATTTTCTATAAAATCGCCGGCTTGCTCTTACCGATGATTTATATGATTCTCGGTATCAACAATATGGTCGCAGGCTCAGTCGATTCCGGTTCGATGGCTTATGTCATTTCGACCGGCACACGCAGAGAGTCCGTCACTTTGACACAAGGGCTATTTATGACGATAAGCCTCTTCTTAATGTTCTTGTGCACCACCGCCACATCCGTGACTTGCTACCTTACCATGCACGGTCTTGCAACCTCGGTCACTTTGGGCGGCATCTTCTTGATGAACCTCGGGGCTTTCTTAGTCTTATTCGCTTTAAGTGGTTTCTGCTTTGCCGTCAGTTGTTTCTGCAATCGTTCGAGATTCTCTTTGGCCATCGGAGGCGGGCTTACCATTTTCGCCTTAGTCGCCACTATCGTCGGCATGTTTGGAAGTGAAATCGTTCCTTCCATCATCAGATTCGATGCTTTGAATGTCTTCAACTATTTCTCCATAATCACTTTGTTCGACGTCATGGATATCACGAGAAATTCGGTGAATATCTATTGGAAGTTAGCCATTTTGTTAGTGATCGGAATAGCGGGCTATGTGATTGGCACCGTAAAATTCAAAAAGAAGGATTTACCTCTTTAAATAATTGGCCCGTATGGGCCTTTTATTTATCTTGTTGAGTTTGCAATTATTTTAGATTACCTTATTCACATGAAACTCATCTCATTTAACGTTAATGGCATCAGAGCCATTTTAGGCAAAGACTTCGCTAGGGACTTCTTATCGTTTGATGCCGATATATTCGCCATCCAAGAATCTAAATTCAGTGAGGATCTCCATCTTTCTTTTCCTTTTGAGCCAGAAGGTTATAACACCTATTGGACCGTTTCGAAGGTCCGCAAAGGATATTCTGGTGTCACCGTCTTCGCCAAAAAAGAGCCACTTTCTGTTCATTATGGACTTAAAGACGGCAAATATGACGAAGAAGGAAGGGTTATTACCCTTGAATACGAAAACTTCTATTTTGTGGCGGCCTATGTCCCGAATGCGGGAGATGGCTTAAAACGTCTTGATTTCAGAATGGGCTACGAAAAAGATTTAGTGGACTACCTAACCGATTTAGACAAAAAGAAGCCAATTATCTATACAGGGGACTTAAATGTTGCCCATAAGCCGATTGACTTAAAAAACCCAGTCTCCAATGAAGGAAATCCAGGTTATACCAAAGAAGAAAGAGACGCCTTCACCAACCTCTTGTCCAAAGGCTTTATTGATACTTACAGAGCCCTTTATCCAGATAAAGTGGAATATAGTTGGTGGTCATATCGTTTCCAATCGAGAATGAAAAACATCGGTTGGAGAATCGACTATTTCTTAGTCTCGCAAAGATTGATGGATAAAGTGGAAGACGCGAAGATTCACAACGAAATCTACGGCTCCGATCATTGTCCAATCGAATTGGACATCAATTTAGAATAGCTATTAGGCTAGTCGTGGCCGGAACTGTACCATTGATCAGATCGATTTTTAATACCAACGAACAAACATAGCCACCGAGGACGATAAGCGCCAAGAAGATAGCGGCGACAAGTCCTCTTGCCTTGCCCTCGAAGAATTTAGTGAAGCATTTAAGGCAGGTCGTGACCAAAACGGCAAGGATAACGATCGCGCCAAAAATAATCATCCATTGGGCGCTGGCGTCATTGCAGAAAATGCCACGCTCGGAAATCCACTTACGGATTGTTTCCTGTTCATCGGCCTTATATAAGCCTTCCCATGAAATGAAGTCGGCAATGGCCAAAATGGAGAAATTGAAGGTGCAAGAGCCAATCATGTTGCCATAACCGGCATCGTAGTTTTTCAAACGGAACAGATGGAAGGTCGAGATGACTTCAGGAAGAGAAGTGCAAACACCAAGAAGGATCGCTCCGCCGACAGAACCCGCCAAGGCCGGAATCTGGTCGATGATCTTTTCGGTTACTAAGGAGATGCCAATGGAAAGGCCGATTAAGACAATGGATAAGACGATGAACAAGATGATAATGACTTTCAAAGAAAGCTTCGATTCCTTTTCAGGCACAGCACTGACTTCCTCTTCTTTTTCCTCGGATTTTGGCTGGAAGATGATAGTAAGAACATAAACGATGAAGATGATAATGCTGAAAGCATTGATATCACCCAACATCGGTTGCCAAGAAGCAGGGGCGAACACCGCATAGGCCGTGCAAGCGTAGAAGAAAATCAAAACGAGCAATGAGTAAATATGGAACTTGTTGATTTTGCAATGCCTGAAGTTTTTGAAAAACATCAAGGTATATACGCCTAAAATCATCAAATTGAAAATATCGGAGCCCAAGATATCACCGATGGCCAAGCTAGGATCTTCAACGATAAGGACAGACGAGATGGCGGTGAATAATTCTGGCAAGGAGGTAACGGCCGCCAAAAGAACGCCGCCAATAAAAGCGCCGCTGATTTTGGTTTTCTTGTCCAATAAATCGACCATATCGCCAAGCTTGATGGAAACATAAACCACCGCTGCGACCAAGACTAGATAAACCGGATATATCCACCACATAATACTGCCTCCTTAAGGCAACGGGACACATTATAAGGCCCGTATATTACGTTAGCGAATGCTAACTTAATATTTATGGCTATAGGCACGAAAAAAGGCCCAGGATTAACCTGAGCCTTTTAGTTACCTTAGTTTAATTACGCGAAGACATATCCCCAGCTAGCAGCAGTGTTGGAAACTGTGATGATGGTGAATAAGAGAGCGTTGATTAAGGAACCAAGCCAAATGTTTCCGGTCTTCTTGTAGAGAACACGGGAAAGGATGGCGGCGATGATAAGGACGCCGATCGTCGGGAAGAGGACGATGTAGCCTAAGGCCATATTCCCCTGCCATAAGACGCCAGTGGACTTGAAGGTGCCATACTGGATGGCGATAACCAAGACCAAGCCAACGACGTTGAAGAACGAGTTGATGGCGATGGTGGCCCAATCTGGGATGTTCTTGGCTCTGAAGGTCTGGTTGGCAATGCCGGAAAGGATGTAGTAAACGGCGAACCACGGCAAGTAGCGGAGGATGGTTGGCATCATGCTAGAGACGTTGAAGACCTTGATGACGAGCGTCCAGAGACGGAAGTCAACAACCCAGGCTTTCCAGTTGATGAAGACGACTAAGTAGAGTAAGAAGACGACGATGCAGGCCAATAAGATGGTCTTTAAGGCGTTACCGAAGGAAGAAACCTTGGCGGTAGCGAATGGGTTATCAGCATCAATTGGCTCTTTGCCATGGGCGACTCTGCCCTTGTTGATGCAGTACTTAACGATGTAGACGAGCAAGGTCACGATGCAGACGAAGATACCGCAAGCGGCAGTCCAGACAGCGACCCAGTTGGTTGTATCCTGCGGGAACAACTGAGAATTCGGGAAGATCTTATCGGCCCATTCGGTGCAGAACTTCTGGATAGAGAAGCCCGCGAAGACCGCGCAAACAACGGCTGGGATCCAATAGAACAAGTGAGAATACCACTTCTTGAGAGGTTTCTTTTCTTCTTCGATGGCTTCTTTCGTAACTTCGACTTCTCTGGTAGCGATAGTGCCATCGGCAGCGACTGCAGCGATGCGTTTTTTCTTCAATGACTTGAAGAACGGGATAGTGAGCATCAAGCTGACGCATGGGACGATTAAGGACAACAAGGAAAGCATGCCGGCGAAGGAGAATAATTCCTTAACGACCCAGGTCTGACGACCTTCGGCGATGTATTTGTGTCCGTTTGGGGTACCGAAAGCGCCGTAGAAGAAGTCTAAGACGTTTCTGGTGCTGGTCACTGACCAGTGGTTGAGTGGGTGGATTTCATCGGCTTCGTAGATAGCACGGAACGGTTCGCCAACGGCTTCGCCAGGCTTCTTGTCAACGACGACGCCATTGACGTAACGAGCGCAGTTCTGAACGTTGATTTCGGTTAAACCAGTGGTGTCCATCTTAACGAAGGAAGCGGCACCGGTGCTATGAAGGAATTCTCTGGAAATGGTCTTATTTCCTTCCAAATCCTTAGAAGTGAAGAAGAATTCGTCATCAGTGGCTTTCAATAAGCCAACGCTGACATCAGGGGCGGCGCCCATGAAGGAGCTCCAACCTTGCATAAGACCAGCTTTGATGATGTGATAACCATCAGCTTTAACGCTCTTGCGATTGAGGGTTAAGGTCTGCTGACTCATATCGGTGATCAAGGCCATGGCAGTGGTGAAACCACCCATGGAGTGACCGGAGATACCGATCATGCTCTGATCAACGTAATCAAGGTTATATAAATACTTAGCGGATTCATATAAGCCCTTGGTGGCCATCAACGCGCCCGCATCATCGTCGTTGTTGTAGTTACCATGACCTTCGCGGTCAACGGTCAAGACGACAAAGCCTCTTCTTGCCAATTCGATAGCGTTAGGAAGCTGGAGTTCACGGTTATTCAAATAGCCGTGAGTGAGGACGATGCCAGGCTTCTTGTTTTCAGCGGAGGCATCCTTAGGGACGAATAAGATGCCAGACTTGACTTCGCCTTTGATTTCGAAGTCGCCGGTCGCGGAGGCGCCGGTGTCGTCCGTGTAATTCAAGCTGATAGTGCCGGTATTGGTCTCATCTCTTAAATCAGAGACCTTGACACTACAGCCGTCTGTTTGCACCAAAAATTGAGCAAAGCTGGTGACAAAGATCATGACGATTCCAATAATCAACCAGAGCAGGCTCTTTTTGTGCTCTTGCCAATATTTTTTCATGTGTTTCCTTTCTATTTGCAAGTTTTTGGAAATAAACTATGTGGCAAAAATCCTCCCTAGAAAGCCGAATAGCTTATTTCGATTGTAAAATAATTTTAACCCTCATAAATGAAAGCGGATACATTTTTTTGATGGCCTTAAAAAGTGTCAACGAATAAAAAAGTTTCCCACCCATAAAATAAAAAAAGCGATTGCCAAGGCTTAAGCTCCGCAACCGCCTAATCTTTTATTGCTTATCGTAGTCTGGCAAAGCGTATTCTTTTTCTTTGCATTTCTTTAAAATTTTTGCGACAGGTTTTGTGTGTCTAGAAACCGCCAAAACCCTCTGATAGGTGATAAGCGATGGCTTATATTGGTCTTCGATTTCCTTTAACTTAGCGTTCTTTTCGGTAACCACCGGATCAACTTCAGCGCGTTTGGAAGCGTTGATATTGCGGACGTCGATGTCTAATTTCTCGCGGATTTGGGTAAGTCCTTCGGCATCTTCGTCTTCCTTCGCTACCTTGATGGCGGCGTTGGCCTGCTTTCTGGTCTCTTTAACTTGTTTGGCGTAGCCAGCGTTAATCTCTTTGATCTTTTTATCGTATTCCTTAGCGATTTCTTTTCTTTGCTTGTTATAGTCGGTGACGACGCCTTTCTTCATGTCTTTTTTGGCCGTTTCGTTCTTTTCGATGGCCGAATCGATGGTCGTATCGGCTTCGCTGCCGACGATGGTGTATAAGAAAGAGACACCTTTTTTAAGATTGATGGTGTAGATAATAAAGACAACCAACGTGACAATAAGAGCGATGCCTAAGACAATCGCGACGATTAAACCGACATCGACATTTTTTCCTGAATCGGAAGAGCTGGCCAATAATTTCAACATGTTGTACCTCCAGATTTTAATTGTTGGATAGAAGATCGTTGAAGCCCGTCATTTCAAGGACATCCATAACGACTTCATTGACATTTATAAGGGAGAAGCGTCCGCCTTTCCCGGACATGGTTTTATAACCAATCAAAAACAAACGCAAGCCCGAAGATGAAACATAGTCCAGTCCCTTTAAATCGAGAACGAGATCATTGGTTTCTTCAAAGGTCTCTTTCATGACTCTATCAAGTTCTGGCGAAGTGACCGTATCGAGCCTTCCTTTGAGGGAAAGAATGACTTTCCCACTATCTAAATTTTTAGTTATTTCCATCTTCAACTCCTAGAGAATTAGGTTATCAACGTCATCGATGGCTTTTTCGAGAAGATGGAGATAGCCGTCTCTTTGCTTTTTATGTTCTTCATCGGTATCCAACCCATGGGTAATGATGTGATGGAAGAGGCGAAGATGGCTTAAAACTTGTACTTTCTCGGTTATTTCTTTGATGCGGTTTTCATCTTTAGTCTCGAAATAGTCCTCAACCGTCTTTTGCCAGACGTGTTGGCCCTGCTCATAGGTAATGCCTAAGAAATCATGAATGTTCTCGTGATCAAATTCCGAAAAGCCAAGGTAGGCATCATAGATGCTGGCAAATTCAAAGATTGGGTCTCCATGGCAAAGGGTGTCCATATCGATCAAGAGGACTTCGCCATTTTGCATCATCATGTTTTTGAAATGGAGATCGCCGTGAAGCATGTGATTGCTTTCCGGGATGGCTTCATACATCTTCGACAATTTCTCGTATCTTTCTTTGCTTAGGTAATTTTTAGCAAAGTCGACTCTCTTACGGAAAACGGCCTTTTGGTCCGCCATCTCTTCAGGCTTCACTTCGGCGTGATGGATTTTCTTCATAAGATCGACGCTTAAATCGATATATTTATCAATATTATTGGGATCATTGATGACGCACTTCGCGAAGGAATCGGCGTTAAGCATCTCGAAAACCGAACCAAAATTATCGCCAACCTTGACGATATCAAACGGAATCGCGGTCGGAATGCCTAAAACGAAGGCCCTTCTAGCCATTTTGATTTCTCTTTCGATATCAGAAAGGGAATTTGAATCGAAATAGACTTTAACGATGGTGTCAGGTGCGGTTCTATAGACTTTGCCCGTCGCACCTTGTCCGATAAGTTCAGCTCCTTCCACCGAAATGTGACGGTAAGCCTTTTGAATAGTCATCAATTCGGTGAAACCAGTCATCTCGAAAATGTCATAAACTTCGCTGGAGGCATTGATGATTTTCATACCCGGTTCGAGTTTCAAAACGCGTAGGATAGCGCGTAAACCGGCGCTGGAGGTATATTCAAGATTCTCGGCGTCTAGCACCAATGCATTGTGTGCATTATTCGTGCGGATTAATTCTAATTCGCTATCAAACTCTTGAGCGTTCGAAGAATCGATTCTCCCTGAAACGAAAACCGTTAAAGTCCCATTTTCCAATTTGTAACTAATGTTGTCCATGCTTATTCCCCTTCCTTATTAAGAAGCTTTGTCAAAGTCAAAATATTTTGCCCATCTTCATATTTGTACTTCATATCGTCCATCGTGTTCTTGACGATATAGATGCCAACTCCGCCGACTTTCCTCTCTTCCAAGGAAACATCGAGGTTTGGATCGGAATTATGAAGCGGGTTGTACGGAATGCCCTTATCGATAAATTTGAGATAGATGGCATTCCTGTCTTCACGATATTCGACAGACATCGTAAGTGGCCCCGGCTTCCCGTCATATCCATGATTGATGATGTTAGAGACCACTTCATCAAGGGCGACATCGAGCTGATAACGTTCTTTCTTAAGGCATTGGCATTTGTTTAGTTCGGCATTAAGGAATTCGGTCATTTGCTCAATATCCGTTAACTTAGCTTCATCGAAATGAATGCTTGGAATTGGCACAATCCCTTTATATTCGAAGGCCAGCATAGTGATATCGTCAGCCTGCTGGGCACCGTTGGAGAAAACTTCGATATCTTTCGAGACTTCTAGGCAGAGTTCTTTCATATTCTTAGCCTCGGTCTTATTGAGCAAATCAAGCAGACGTTGTTCGCCATACAATTTAAGATCGTTATCAACGGCTTCGGTGATACCGTCGGTATAAAGGAAAAGAACATCCCCAGGTTCCAATTGAAGGGTATTGGAACGATATTTGAATCCCTCCATCCCGCCTAAGATAAAGCCGGCTTTAGACTTAAGGTATTCAAATTTTCCAGTTGAGGCTTTTTTGATTAATGGAGGGTTATGTCCACCATTGACGAAGGTAAGAAGACCGGTTTCTAAATCGATGTTCCCTTGCCACGCCGTGACGAACATTCCGGCATCATTACGATCGCACAAAGAGGAGTTAGCAGAGGTAAAAACCTCATCTAAAGGCTTGTCAGCTTCCGTCAAGGTCCTAAGGTCGGCTTTGGCACGCATCATAAACATCGCGGCTGGAATGCCTTTGCCCGAGACATCGGCAATCATAATGTTGAAGTTCTTTTCATTTCCGTAGAAATCATAGAAATCCCCACCGACTTCTTTGGCGGTTTTCATAGAGGCGTATATATCGAATTCTTGCCGCTTACTCACTTTTTCAGTGATAACCGGTAAGGAAGACGATTGAATCTGCTTAGCGAATTCCAACTCATCGTCGATTCTTTGGTTGGCTTCGGAAATCAACTTCTTCATCGAATCAACGGTTCTATTGATGTCGTTGGAAAGATAGGACATTTCCAATGAACCTCTAACATCTACCGCCAATGAAAGGTCTCCATTGGAAATGGCGTACAAGGTCTTATTGACATGCTTAAGTTGCTTGACGACCGTCTTTTCGATTAAGCCGTAAACCAAAGCAAATATAATTGCGAAAACAATTACTTCCATGAAGGTGCTTAGGTATAACGAAACGTTGCGATCAGCCAAAGCTTCTTCGATTGGCAACAAGGAAACGATGTAATAGCCTTCCGACATGGCATAGACACAATAGTATTCCGTTCCCTTTACGGTAACTTTGAAAGTATCGGAAATTGGGAAGGAACTGTTGCCACTTTCCAGCGGCCCGCCCTTCATAAATGAATCTGGGCCAGAAACTATTTGCTTATTTTGGTCGAGGACGAGGACGCATCCTCCTTTGCCGATATGGCGGTTCTTGGTTACGTTGTTGACTTGCTCGGCAATATCTCTTTGAAGACGCTCGCCATCATATCCAACTTGAACGAAGCCATCATCATAGGTAACGCCTGCAAACTTACGATAGATTTCTTCATTTGAGCCAATCGGTCCATAAGCCTGAACATAAGACGTGGTCTTTCCATCCAAAAGGCATAGGAATTCTTCCGATTGGTCGGAATTATGCATATCCCAACCAATTAAGGATAGATCAGTGCTCTTGATAATGATGCCTTTGCTATTAACGACATGAATATCAGTTACGTCACGTCTATCAGCGATAAGATCGATGTCATCACCCGCTGTTAAATCAGAGGCCACATCATGACAAATAGATAAGATGTTCGCATCAGACTTATCTTTGATGTCCGCCTCGGTATCCGAAATAGCCAAATTCAATGATTCTTTAGCCTCGCTCTTGGCTAATGAGGTTTGGAAGCTATAAACGAAAACACCGGAAGCTAAGAAACCAATAACAACCGTCAAAAGAAGCCATTGCTGAACGATTTTCGATGTTTTCGTGTCTCTAAGTTTAGCAAAAAGTTTCTCCTTGTTAAGCAAGGTCATGACTAAGGTTGAAACCGCCACAGACAATCCATTGCTTAAAACCATTGGGAGGGTTGCGGCCCTAACCACCGCCATAGCTTCCGCTTGAGCGCTGAAGTTGGTGAAGAAAATCATGGCCAAATGGAAGATTTCCATAACCACCGCAGCGCAAAAGCCAAAGAAGATTCCCGGGCGATTGTTTTCAAGCATGAATTTGCGAATTAACCAAGCGTAAGCGCCAGCCAAAATAGTAGAGACGCTGCAAGCGATTTGGGTGAAAGAGGAAACGCCCCAATAAACGCTAACAAAACGTTCAACGCCACCGATAACACCAGCAATCATGCCGGCTGGCCCACCAAACATAAGCCCAGCAGTTAATACGGCAGCGTCACGGCAATTGATTTGAGCCCCCGAGATAGGAATGCCACATTCAGTGCCAACTATGGCTAGTCCGCCGAAAGCGATGCCGTAGATAATTTGTTTGACTATGTATTTGAGATTCTTGAATTTCGTGTATTTATCAAGCAAAAAGAAAACGATGCTGAGAACAACCGGAGAAAGAGCTACTAATGTTAGGTAGAAATATTGCATCGTTTATAGTGATATTTTGCAAAGTAAAATATCCGTCAAGATTTTAGCATTCTAGATTATTGAATAAAAGAACGGGCTAATCGCCACTTGGAGTCGAAGAACTTCCATAGACCTTGTCGTAGACAATGACGATCTTTAAAGTGTCGCCTTTGCCACTGCCGCCATCTTGCGGGGAAACGGAGATGGAAACGACCATTGGATCTGCACGGTCAGTGATCTTTTTGATAAGGAAAGCGCCTTGTCTAGCAGCTTGGTCGCCAGAAGAGAAGGTGATGTAGTTTTCATATTCCTTAGCGAGGGTATAAACAAAGCTTCTGTTCGTTGCGTTTTCAGGAAGAATGTCAGTGACAAAAATATAAGGCATATAGCAATCTTCGCCATCGGTGACTTCCTTATTTGGATCATATTCGATAACGCATTGATGCACACCGCTATCAGTGGTCCAGTAGCGGCTGTTGTCACTTGGCTTGATGGTGAGATTGGTAATGTAAATGACAGGGACGATACCTTGTGGGCGAGTGCCGAAGACCGTAACGAAAACCACGGCCAAAAGGCATATCGCGCTAACTAAGACGGCAACACCTTTTTTCATAAGACCTCCCCCGTTTTGTAAATGTATTTGATTTTGCGAATATAGAGAATGATGTTAAAAGCTAGATAGATGACACCTAAGATGAATACCTTGAATCCGGCGGTCGCTTGCAAGGACGAGAGCCACAATATGTGGTCTTGGAAATAATAGTAGTACAAAGCCGCAAAGAAGGCCGAAGTGATAAAAGCCATGATAACCGAGCGATTTTCGTTTCTAGCTAAGAAAGAACCACCGCCGAACGTAGAACTTGGATTGGTGAAGTCGAGTCCGGCGCTGTATAGCAAATGTCCGACATAAACGAAGATCATAGCAACGCCCATGAAGGTAGTTCCTTCGAGCATCTCCGGACGGATGTAACATAAAGAGATAGTGCACGCCACAAGACTCAAACAGCCAAATACGCCAGGAATAAAGAGCTTACTTCCGACGGCGTAATGCTCTTTAAGTGGATAGGTTCTCGCCAATTTGAAGGCTCCAGCTTCCTCGGAATAGATGCGGGCAATTACCGAATTGGTGCTTAAGCCGATAAGCAGAGCAATTAGTAAGCTCACGACCTGCACCAAAGCGTCCCCACGGCTATTTAAGTCCATCGCGTTGAAGATTTTGGCCAACAAAGCGATCAACAAAGGCAAAGCTGTAAAGGTTCCGAGATAGGAAGAAGAAATATCTGAATTCTTGAAGAACAGAATGGCATCTTTCTTGATTTGAGAAATGAACGGAGGCAAAGACTTGTTTTCTTTTTCTTTGGCATTCTTCCTGCCCTTGGCCTGAAGTTCTCCAGTGCCGCTGGCTAACTTCAAATATAGCGGGCTAGCCAAAGCTAACGATGCCACGAATAGAACGACGATAAGGCCAATTATGGCCAATAAAGTCCATAGACCAGCAATAGCCGAACGAGACATGAAATAGAAACTGAATCCAGTGAAATTGCCCAAATAGACCATGGAAATTTGATAGAAGAACCCAAGGTTGTTTTTGTAGTAATTTAGACCGTTCTGAATCTTGGCAAAGTATGTGCCCCAGTTCGAGAAAATATCGATATTATCAGGTACAAGGACAATGACGGTGATACATAAAGCCAAGATGATGGCAAAGATGATGGATTTAGCGATGATGCTAGCCCAAGTGTGGGTGCGGATTGCCTTTTTGATGTAATAAACAGGGACGCTTATGAGGGAAGCCAGCAATAACATCACTAAGTCGATCAACGCCCAGATAACAAACAAGACGAAATACATATAAACCGGATATCTGCTAACAGCAAAATAACCAATCAAGAATGGGATTTCTAATAACAAGGAACGGCGATATGAGGTGATGTAGCGTACCGCCAATCGGGACAAGAACAAGGTATTCCCGTTCGTTGGCAAAGTGAGCAAAACCTTGTTATCTTCTCCGAAATAAAGTTCTTCCGTAACTTTTGATAAGGAAGCAATAAACGAGATGATCAATAAGACGGTCACCACGATAGATGGAACGCTCATCGGAACGAAGGCTAGCAAGGAGAAAATGCTAAAGCGAATACAGAAATAGAAGAAAACGTAAGATAAGGCAGCAACCGCTGCGAAAGCGACCAAGCTCAAAACGATCTTGATGATGGCTTTCTTTTTATCTTTCTTCCAGTTGATGGACATGGAGTTGGAGAAAAGCATTTTCACCAACACCCAAAAGGCACGCCAATCAACCGCGAAAAAGCGTCGGAAAGCAGATGTTTTTTCGTTCGCTACCTTTTTCACGCGATTCCTTTCTCCTTCTTTTCTTCTTCAATCAAAATGTTTGATTCTTCCTCACTGTCGCTGGTTAAACGAAGGAAGGTCTCTTCGAGGTTCTCCCTTTCTTCTGGCTCAGCGTCTAAATCAATGCGCCTGATGAGGTCACCTTTCTTAATGATGACAACTTCGTCGCAAAGGTTCTTAACGACATCGATGATATGGGAGGAGAAGAAGACGATGTTGCCTTCTTTAGCGTGTTCTCTCATGCATTCTTTGATCTGATAGATGGAATTTGGATCTAAACCAGTCATAGGCTCATCCAAAATCCAGATTTTCGGCTTATGAATAAGAGCGGCGATGATGGTGATTTTTTGCTTCATGCCGTGGCTATAAGATTTCATCGGCTTGTCGTAACGGTCCACCAATTCCAAACGGGCAACGAGATTCTCTTCAGTTTCTTCTTTTTGCTCTTTGGAAACATGATAAAGGTCAGCAATATAGCTGATGTACTGTCTGCCGGTCAAGTTCTCATATAAGGCATAGTTATCAGGAACGAAGCCGATTTCTTTTTTAGCTTCCAATGGCTCTTCGATGACATTATGCCCGCAGACGTCAATCTCGCCACCCTCAAAGCCATGGATACCAACGATGGATTTGATGATGGTAGATTTGCCTGCGCCATTCTTGCCAAGGAATCCGTAGATCTTTCCGCCCTCTAAGTCCAGAGAGAAATCTTTGACGGTAAAGAAATCGTTCCCGTGATAGCGTTTGGAAAGATGAGAGATGGTTAATTCAATTTTCTCGCTCATGATTTTTCCTCCTTGGTGAATGGCTAAGTAAGCCTTATGACGGCTGATTGATTTTTCTTTGGCTAAGCGAATGGCAGCCAATTCGTCGGTCACTCGGAATAACAATTCGTATAAGAACCACATGCCGAAGGCTAAGACGACATAGACAAGGTAATAGGATATGTCGTAAGCCAAATGCAAGACATAGGTATATCCTTTGCTTTCCCAAGAAATCGTTGTCTTAAATAGGTTTTTGGCCCATTCGCCCAACTTATCGGCGACGAATGAGGAATTGATGAAGAAGAAGTCGCTAGAGACGCCATGGGCGGTAAGGATAGTGTTGACCGCCATAACGAAAGCGAAATACACAAAGAACCCTATCTGGGAATATAAGAAGTAACGCATCTTCGGTCGCTTATATACTCCGCACATGACGATTAGCACCGGCATGAAGAAGGCGTTCAAATGGTTGATGAAGAAAGCCACGATTTTCGGATCGAAAACATATAGGGTTTCCGAGAAATTAGGCATCAATAACGCTAAGAAAGCACCTAACACGTTAACGAAGAAGGTGAAGTAATAAAGACCGTAACTAGCAAATAACAAAGTTATCGGCATCGTGTACATGGCGGTGTTGCAAAGATGTAATGGCCAAGAGGACAAATCCGTCCAGATGTCATAACGATGAATAGAGGCATAGCCAATCAAAGTACCTAATGATATCTGCAGCAAAGCGCCTCTTCTTTCTTCTTTGCTCATAGGATATAGCAAGGCAAAGTACAAAATTGGCAAGATGAAAGCCAAATATAGATAGATACGATGGGATAAATTCTTCGGTCCTTTTGGATTGGTTAAGGTGTAACCGCCCAAATTAACCGTCCTTCCGAATAATAAGGATGGGGAATAAGCGGTCGCCATCGTCAATAACATCGGAATCAAAATGGCGATGATTTTCCTTATCTCTTTCTTATTGAGCTTGAACTTTCCTTCTTCAAAAAGGCTATGGAAGAAATAGAAATCAATGATAGCCAATTCCAAGCCCATAAGGATGGAACGATAAGAAACCGCATCGGACCCAACGATGCCCTTAAGGACGATTGGGAAGGCTAGGGTGATCAAGATGGCGCCAGGAACGCCGATATAACGACGGACGCTTAAGGAAGATTCTTCCAAATAGAAAGCGCTGACCAAGCTCAATACGACCAACGCCGTCCATAAATCATTAGCCAACGTGCCGATAACCGACTCGTATTTAGCTAGCATCAATGGATCCAAACGAAGCATCAATAGCTGACTTTCGAGATGGAAAATGTCGTAGTAAGTGAAAGAGCCCGCCCCACCGTAAGCATCTACATAATCGTAAGTGCCTTTGAAGAAATAGAAACGGGCGAAAAACAAGATTCCAAGAATGATGGAAAGGAGACAAAGCAGGTACTTATAACGGCCTTCTTTGGTGGCTAATCTAGCACTCATCTTGGTGAGCCATTTGGATTTAAAAGACTTCGCTTTATGGTCTTTAAGGTAGCGTTTCAATAAGATGAAGCCGCCGATTAAGACCAATAAGAGCAAGACAAACGGCAAGAAATTAAGAGCGTAGTTGCTCTTATTGATGAAAGATAAGCCGAACGATAGCCCTAAAACGACAAAAAGGCCCGCAAAGAGGCAAATGTTCTTTTTCAGGGCCTTATTTGTCATAAATTATTAGATAGCGTGATAGTCGCCTAAGATGACGCCGTAGTTGTTGGCGCCGTTATAGGCGGTCGGGGTAGTAAGCTGGGAAGAGCCATAAACGATGTTTCCGTTGATGGTGGCGGATAAGAATCCAGCGCTCTTCATAGTTTCGCCTGGCTGATAGCTGCTTGGAACGGTGACAGGGATGCTAGCGGCAGCCATTCCGGCTTTGATGGCGTAGTCGCTGGAGCAGAGATAGTATTGTCCACTGCTTTGATCAACATTGACGATGCCAAATTCATGTTTGCCTTCGCCGTTAGTGGCCGCAAAGACCATTTCGTTCTGAATGTTAGCGTAGGCTAAGTTATTGCCATAGAAACTGCTGGAGATAGCATCGGCATAAGCTTGATAGAGGGTGGCTAATTCCTCAGCCGAAGCAGCAGATTGAGTGGCGGCCGCGAGAGCGGCATAAGCAGTCATAACTTCTTGATAACCATCAAGGGTGCTGTAAACAACGTTGTTGCCTTTCTTAATGGTGACATTGGTGCAGCCTTCATCCAAAGATGGCAACGCAAGGGCTTCTTCTCCAGAAATAGGAAGATTAACTAAGATAAGATTGAATTTCTTAACATCGTTCTTCGTTCTTAAGAAGGACATGCCATAAGGGGTGAAAAGTCCATCCATGGATTGTAAGGTTCCGGCAATAGCGCTGGCACTATAAGCATCGAACCATCCGCCTTTGCCAGCGGTATAGTTGGAAAGGAAGCTGTTTTCATCGATATTGACTTCAGTGGAGAATGTCGGGGCGTAGCTTAACGCGGAGATGACATCATCTGGCAACGGCTCAATTTGTGGGTTGGTGAAGATCAATGGTCCACCGGCTTTGGTGATATCGGAGTTCTTGATATCGCCTTTGGACTGACCGAAGAAATAGAGGGCAGCGTTGGCGGAGTCATTGAAACGACAGGAATCAATTTCGATTTTTGGATCAATGAAGACACCATCGATTTGCTTGCCATACTTCTTAACGCCGTTCTCATACCAAGAATAAGGACCGTCAGCCATGGCAGCCATATAGAAACTGTTAACCAAAACGTTGTCAAATTTGGAGTTAACTTCGGACTTCAAGAACATCGGACCAACTTTTTTGGCTGTCGTGGCGGTATCATCGACGCCATTATTGCCGGAAGCCTGAAGATCTTTGAAGATAATCTGGCAATTGAACGGATCTTGATTGGCGCCATAAGTGCCATAGAACAAAGAAGCGTGACAAGAGATTGGCTTGGATTCGCTTTGGGCGATACCTTCCTGTGAGTCGGTTATGACATACGGGAACATATTCTCGTCGTCTTCATCGGTGTTGAAGGAAATCTTATGGAGGTTGCCATAGACAGTGGCGGTTTCATTGGCGTCATCGAATTGATGCTCATAAAGACGGATCCAGTCTTTCAAGCTTCCTTTGACGACTTCGTCGCAATTTTCTTGCCAGATGAAGGCGGAAGGGATGTCGTTCTTGCCGATGGTGATGTCGTTTTGGATAACAATGTTATCGGCATCAGGCAATCCTAATTCTTTCTTGAATTCATGGACTGGAGTGAAGATAGAAGAATCGTTGGTGTTGTTAGTGTAGAAAGCGTACAAATCGGTCGCTTTGCTGACGTTATAAGCATCGACGACTTCGACGTTATAAACGATATCCTGCAAGCCTGAATAGCTGAGGGTGATAGCGAAAGAGCCGGTGACACCATCTTTGAATTTCAATTGGCCATCTTTGATGAAGGAATCGGCGTTTTCAATATAAGAGTCAACGACCATATCCTTGCCTTCGGAAACCAATTTAACAGTCGCGCCGGTTGGAATGGTGGTAAGTTCAGTAACCTCATAGGTCTCTTTGTTCAAACCATTTAATTCTGGAAGCAAATTGACGGAGTTCATGTTGCCAACATAGAAGGTGGCGGTCTTCATGAATCCCTTCTCCAAGTTATCTTCGTCGGTAGAGATCTTGTTGTTGGCCTGATATCCGGTCGTATAGGAATAATTCGGATTGGCGGCCCAGGAAGAAAGAGTGTAGGCCTCAACGACATTGTATTTCAAAGTGTCGGTGAATTCGTTTTGACCATCGTTATAGGTAACGGTGAAGACCTTATCCGTCGCCAACTCGGAAGTATCGATTTCCGTGAAAGTGATCTTGTCCTTGTTATCAACCCATTTTAAGGTATCCATCTTCTTCTCGTCTTGGTCGAGAAGGTTGATGGCGAGATTGTTATAATTCGGGGTTGCGCCTTGGCTGAAGCTGGTCTTGATGGAGCCGGAGACGATTTTGATGCTGGTAAGCGTTTGCTGAACGCTGCTATGATCAGAGGAATCGCTGGCATCAGGCCCGCAAGAGGCCAAACACGCAGAAGCGATCGCCCCTAATGTCAGAATTGTTAATTTACTAATTTTTCTCATAAATTCTCCTTGTTGCCTAAAAAGGCATACGGAATGAATTATTGTATCACAATAAATATAACAAAGAGCAACCATATCGTTTTTTACATTTGAAAGCCGGCTTATTGATTTCATTAAGTGTGTGATTCCATCGGCACAAAGAAAAAGAAAAGAGGAGTGGCTATCTCCTCTAATCTTACCTATTTAAGCCTCACCGAGAGAACGTTGTAGCCAAGAGAACCAATTGCTGATCTTATTTTGGAGGGGTTTAAGATTCTCTTGGTGACGATTGTCGTGGTTTGGCTCTTTCGCGATGATTTGACTTTGACCACGTCGAATTCCTTGCGGATGATGTCGTTGATATGGCTTTCGCACATACCACATTTCATCCCTTGGACGGAAACAACATAAGTCAAAGTGCCTTTTTTGCCTTTGCTATCTTTTTTAGTCAGGGAACAAGAGGCACAGTTACCAGTGCATTCACTTTGAAGGTGACCGCACTCGCATTTCAAAGTGCCTTTTTTCTTTTTAACGAAGTAACTAACTATCGGCCCCACCACCAAGAAGACGGCGACGACGATAATCAGATATTCATACCATTCCATTATTAAGCAACGGTCTTTTGAGCGGCTTTCTTATTGCCTCTGACGACCAAGATGGCCGCGGTGACAACGCCACCGATGAGAGCCAAGGTGACGAGCAATCCACCCCACCAGGCAATCTCATACAAGGTTCCAACCCAATAAACCAAGGCGGAAGCGATGTAAGAAACGCTGAACCAGAAGAGCAAGGTCTTCCAGAATTCCTTTCTGGTCTGCTCAGCTCTGGCGGTAGAGATGGCCGCCATGCAAGGGAAGGTCAATAAGTTGAAGATAGCGAAGGAATAAACGCCTGAAGCGGATAAACTGGTCAAGGCTTCGGCGAGGGAATCCTCGTTTCCACCGTTGAACAAGACCGCCATAGTGCCGACGACGTCTTCCTTGGCAACTAAGCCAGTGACAGAAGCGGCAGCGTATTTCCAACCATCCGCATTGATAGCCCAGCCACATGGATAGAAGATGTACTTCAAGCCCATGCCGATGTAGCCAATCAAGGAATGATCGATATCCTCGACCATGCAGAACTTGCCGCCTTCGACGCCAAAGGTCTTAAGGAACCAAATGACGATCAAGGAAGCAGTTAAGATAGTCGCGGCTTTGATGACGTAGTGTTTCAGTTTCTCCCAAAGGTGAGCGGCAACGTTTCTCGCTTGCGGCAAATGGTATTGCGGCAATTCCATGATGAATGGGGAAACGTACTTTTCTTTGGAGAAGACACGCATGAAGATGGCAAGGATAATCGCTAACGCGATACCGCCGATATAAATGGTGAAGACGAAGACATCGCCATAGCCGTATCCGCAGGCGTTGGCAACGCCGGCCAATAAAGCCCAAATAGGAGCTTTCGCGCCGCAAGAGAAGCAGGTCATCAAGCGGATGGTTCTGTTCTTTTCGACGTCGTTTTCGATCGTACGGGTGGCCATGATGCCCGGAACCGAGCAGCCAAAGCCAGTAAGCATTGGGATGAAGGCCTTGCCCGAAAGACCGAACTTTCTGAAGGCTCTATCCAAGATGAAGGCAATACGGGCCATGTAGCCAGTGTCTTCCATAATCGCGATGAAGAAGAATAAGAGCATGATCTGCGGGATGAAGGAGCAAACCGCATCCAAGCCATTTAAGATACCGTCGCAGATGAGAGATCCATACCAAGTGGCGCTGGCATTGGCCGCGGCGACTTCGCCGAAGTCCTTGCAACCATTGCATAACCACTGGAATCCAGCGGTGATCTGCCCGGTTATGTATCCCATCCAGCTTTGCAGCCAGACACCTAAGGAAGGAATGCCTTCCATCGCTTCACCTTCATAACCCATGCCGGTGAAGAAGTTGATGGCGGCTTCGTTTTCGATGGTAAGTCCCATCTTGCCCATGAAGAGTAAGTCTTCAGAGAAGGTGAAATGGAACAAGAAGAACATGATGACGATAAAGATTGGGAGACCCCAGATTCTGTGGGTCAAAACCTTATCGATGCGGTCGGATTTGGTGCCGACCTTGGCTTTTTTCTTCTTTTTCTTTTTGCCGTCAGTATTATCCTCGATGACTTCCGGCTCTGGTTCGGCTTCTTTCTTGACGACGACTTTGCCGAATTCTTTGGCGATGAACTTATAACGAGCATCGGCAATTAAAGCTTCGAAATCATCACCGAAGGTATCGTCGCTGAAGGTTTCTTTGAACTTTGTAACCATCGGCATGAGATCGCCATGGTTTTGGGTTTCGATTTCATCGGCTTCGACGAGCTTCACAGCGTGGAATAATGGATTCTCGACGCCTTTTCCTTCGAAAGCGATGGTGACATCTCTGACCAAATGCATGAGGTTTTGATCCTCGAGCATGGTCTTGCCTTCTCTCTTGGTCTTGGCGGCTTCGAGAGCGGCTTTCATCAATTCTTCAAGACCCTCGCCTCTTAAAGCGGAGATCTCAACGACTGGGACTCCCAATTTGCCAGATAAGACTTCAGGATTGATCTTGCTTCCATCTTTCTTAAGAAGGTCGCACATGTTGAGGGCGATGACAACAGGGACATCGATTTCCATCAACTGGGTGGTCAAATAGAGGTTTCTCTCGATGTTGGTCGCATCAACGACATTGATAACGACATCCGGTTTCTCGTCGAGGATATAGTTTCTAGAAACAATTTCCTCTGGGGTGTATGGCGAGAGGGAATAAATGCCCGGAAGGTCCACGATTTCGAGTGGTTCTTCTAGTTTTTTGTAAGTTCCGGTTTTCTTATCCACCGTAACACCCGGCCAGTTACCAACGTGCGCCGTAGATCCGGTGAGAACATTAAATAAGGTGGTTTTACCACAGTTCGGGTTGCCGGCTAAAGCTACGTGTTTCATTTTTCCACCTCCATAACGACCAAACTGGCTTCGTCCTTTCTCAAAGACAGTTCGTAACCTCTGATAGTGATCTCGATCGGGTCACCCAGAGGGGCTTTTTTCTTCATGGAGACGGTAGCGCCAGGGGTGACGCCCATATCAAACAGCCTGCGACGCAGACGGCCTTCGCCTTCCACTTTTTTAATTAGGCCAGTCTCGCCTATTTCGAATTCGTTTAGTTTTTTCTGCATAACTCCTACCTCCTATGCAACGAAGATTTTCCCCGC
Source organism: bacterium (assembly GCA_963622135.1). Taxonomy (GTDB): domain Bacteria; phylum Bacillota_I; class Bacilli_A; order RFN20; family CAG-826; genus UBA4951. The sequence goes on along the minus strand of CAVFGR010000015.1, from coordinate 39,583 downwards.
AATGCCCTTGTCCAACGCCAATCTAACCCCTTTGACGATGACGATGAGATTGCCATTCACGTTATCAATGACTTTGATTTCCGCATCGATGGTGATTCCCAAGGATTGGAGATGCTTTTTGAGTTTGTCATCGACAATGACTTTTTTGACTTTTAGGTCAACGTTCATTGGCGCAATCATCAATGGCATGCCGTGTCCTCCTTTAGTTAGTGTCCGCTAACTACTTTTCGAAAAAATATGTTAGCTTTTGGCTACGTTATGATTCTTTTAGTGCCTCGAGGAACTAAAAACAATCACTAGTTAGTCATGGCTAACTGCACATACTCTATACTTATTAATAAAGATTGCAACTTATTTGATGATTTTTATCTCAAAGCCTTTTATTTATTTGATTTTTAAAGCAACGGCAACACCACCGAACAAACCAGCATCCTGGTCCATCTCGGCAAGAACGATATTTACCTTTTTAAATGGATATGGAGCCAATATTTTGTTGGCTTTGTCTTCAATGTCTTTTATGAAGCAACCGCTGGATTTCATGACTCCGCCGGACAAACAGAACTTATCAACATTGAATTCCATTTGGGTGTTGGCGATAAAGACCGCAACTAAGTCTGTCCAGATATCGAGCACCTTAAGAGGGAGCTCGTCTTTGTTTTCCACCTTGGCAAAGAAATCGCCGGCGTTTTCAATATCCAACGAATTCGATGCGCATAATTTGACGATTCCGGTCCCGGAACAGAGCTGTTCGAATTCCTGGTACCCGCCTTTGTATCCAATTAATTCATGTCCTATTTCAAAAGGAAGATTGATCATTTCATGATTATGAATAAGACATCCACCGATTCCGGTCGAGATGGTCATGAAATATGAGTCTTTGACATCTTTGGTTGAGCCAAAAGTGGCCTCCGCCAGAGCCGTGCAGTTCGCGTCGTTTCTGATGGCTACCTTGAATCCATATTTTTTCTCGAGTTTACCTTTCAAATCGAAATCCGTGATTCCGAGATTCCCTGCAAAAGAAATACGATCACCGTCAATTAAACCACAAGCCGAAATACCCACTTTGGTGACGCCGTATTCCTTATATGGCAAAGAATCTATCATGCGACAAGTTTGCTCAAAGAGTTGTTCTTTGTCGTTTTTGACGGTTCTTTCCCTAAGAACTTTGACGATCTTTAAATCGTCGGATACGATGCCAACTCTTAAGTTGGTTCCGCCTAAATCTATCGAGATAACGTATTCCATAATCCTTTGTATTATATCCGTTTCTTCACGTTTAGTTATGAGAGAAAGTGTTTTGAATAACGTTTCTATCATAAACAAAAAAACTTCAGGTCTCCCTGAAGCCGTTTTTGCTTTGGTGCCCAAGGCGGGACTTGAACCCGCACGGATTATGCATCCAGCGGATTTTGAGTCCGCCGCGTCTACCATTCCACCACTCGGGCACTGAATGTGCGAAAAGTATTATAGGGATTAAGTCTTCCTTATTCAAGAAAATGAATAAAGGATGGCGTGCCTGGGTAGATTCGAACTGCCGGCCTCAAGCTTCGGGGGCTTGCGCTCTGATCCAACTGAGCTACAGGCACACGCTCTAATATTAAAGCACAAACCAAAGTCAATTTGGTTAATGGTTCCGCCGTCGGCCTAATTCGCCATGATATTCCTCGTGTTTATTAACATAAGGACCTTTATATCCATTTATGGCATAGTCGCAACGTTCTCCATTACCCAAAGTCGTGGCTTTTATAAGCTTGTAACAAGTTCCTTCACCATCTTTTTACATTTTTTGAGTACAAAGCGTGGCGCTTCCTATCAAATTTCAATTAATTATCTTTCGTGCTTAATTATCCGTTTCTTATCCTTTTCACGTTTCTATTCATTAAATGTCGGCCAAGATGCCGGTAAGAGAAGGCTTTGAATTTAGACATCGTTTGGTGATGCTCCTTAAGTAGTTCATCAGGAGAATCATAAACACCAAAATCTTTGACGATGCCTTCGCTTTGAATGTAGGTGTTGTTTCGATTGAAATCTATCGTTGGGTGTTTGAAGTCCGCGGTAGCTACTCCATAACCGCAGAATGAGCCATCGCAATCGCTGAATTTAGTTTGCAATTTCTTTAGATATCCGGAGTCCAATATAAAGGCTTCAAGTTCATACCATTCGCCTTCGAAATAAACTTCCACCCAACTATGGAAAACTTCTTTGGGGGCTTTCTTGTAGACGAGTCCCGTCATTGCCCCTTTTTGTAGTTTCTTATCGATTGTGAATCCATGGATTCGGCAAGGAATGTCGCAAGCACGAAGTAAGGCCATAAACAACGTTCCTTTTGTATTGCATTGACCATATCCGTCTTTCAGAACCTTCGAAGCGGGGATATTATCATCGACGTTATATCCGAATAGGATTTCGTCACGAACATAGTTGTAGATGCCCTTCAGGCGATCAAATTCGTTAAGGTTGTTCCAGCCTTTTTCATCAATTAGTTTTTGAATCGAAGGAGAAGAAAAATCCAACATTTTGGTTTCTTTTAAATATTGGTCCATGCGTTTGCCTCCAATTTCCGTTTTGCTTTATTTCAAATTGCTCTTACGTTCCAACAATTTGATTATCCTTTGACGGTTATATCTTTGCACGATGATGAACACGGAATCAAACATGGCCGCTGCAAGAGAAGTGATTAAAAACACCCACCAAGGACTAAACCATATTCCGCAGATAACTGGTAGGAAACTCAATGGAATGATGGTTTCGTGGACCAATTCAGCTTGGCACATCGCACCGACGATCTCTTCCAAAGAATGCGTCTTTATATCAAATGAAGCTTTGTCGTAAGTCGGAATGTTGCCTTTCCATTTTTTAACCTTCAGTTTTTGATAGAAAGCGAACTCGCGTTCGCTAACTCGATACCACCGTTTGTGGTAATCGGCCTTATTTTTCATCGTAAGACTATAAATAAAACCAACGAGCAAACGCATGATGAAATGATAGGCAATCACCCCAAAGGTTATGGCTAAAGTAAGCAACACCTCAACCGATGTGTAGGCATACGAAATACCTAGAGCAACGCTAGCCAAGAGAGATAATATGGCAATTATCTTCATCAGAGTGCCCATATAGTTTTCCTTTTATTGTAAGTGATAAATTAAATGTTTATTGGTGCGCTGGGCGGGACTTGAACCCGCACGGGTCTCCCCACTAGTTTCTGAGGCTAGAGCGTATACCATTCCGCCACCAGCGCGCTTAAAAATATTACTCTTAGTCCTTTAAAAAGTCGAATATGGCCTTAAAAACGTCCATATTCATCTCCGTAGCCCTATCTATATCCATATGCAAACCAACCGGAGAATTGATAGAAGTTAAACCCTTTTCGGTCAACTCAAGGATATATTTCTCCGCTTGTTGGGTGTAATGAACCTGATGACCGGACCCATGGATGACCATATAAGAGAAGCGAGGAGATCCATCAAATTCCTCTTTCAATGCTTCACCGTTAAACGACATCGGAACGAGAGGGTCTTTATCCCCAACGATATAAAGGAGTTTTCCCCCGCTTTGACGAACGATATCTACGGCGTCGATATCGGAGTTTTTCCCGCCGAGAAGGCGATTGGCTATGCGAATAGACAAAAGGCCTGCTCTTTTGAGATGGCCCTTCGCCCTTTTGAAAATAATCGTGCTTGGCCTTAGAAAACCAGCCAGAGAAACGCTTTTCTCAATTTTGTATTCGGTCTTAAGGGCTATCATCGCCCCATATCCGCCCCAAGAATGCCCCATCGCGTATCTTTTCAAACCTTGGGATCTCTCATCTTTGTCGAGCCATTCAAAAAACTTCCTTTGGGTCTCATAAGGACGGCCAAGGGAACCAATTCCGATACCTTCCGAATATGCGCAGCCAAGATTGTCATAGGCATAAACCAAATAGCCTTCTTTGCAAAGCAAAGAGATTTCTTTCATATAAGCGTTTCTTCCAGCACCGATCCCGTGGAAAAAGCAAACCAAAGCCTTTGGCTTCATATCTTTTATGCAATATCTAGAGCCATCAATCCTATGACCGTTGTCCATAAAAGAAAAAGGCTCCTCTTCCAACGAGAGGTCTTTTGGATTGTAATATGGGAGGTTAGGGTTGCCATCCCATCTATGATCCAAAGTCTTTTTCATTTCTTTTCTAGCTAACAAGGTAAGAATCATTTTCTTCTCCCTCCAAACAAGTGGAAGAAAGCATGCAAAAGCATTCCGTTTGCCAAATCCAACGCGGACATAAGCCTATGCTCAGGGGCGCCATAATTAACGAGCAAGCGAATTGGCATCTCAAGAAGGTTAGCAAAGAGAATCTTTCGATATGAGTCGGTGAGGCTTGGATCCATCTGTTCCTGAATCCCTTTTATGATTCTTCTTCCGATGTTGGTCTCACCGAGGGACTTAACGGTGCTTTCAAAACTATAAGGATCAGGCTCAGCCAAAGATCTGTTTTTGATGCGGTGCTTCAAGATGCGTTCGAACTCATAATCGCCAGGAATATATAACGATTTGTTCGTAAAATAGTAATAGGATGAGAGCATTGTCATACGCTTCGGCTTCCAGCCGGAATTGATATGAATTGTCCCGGCAAGTTGGAGGTTCTCCACCGATTTGCCGACCAGAATGTCATAGTCGTCTTCTTCAACCAACCACTTCTTGGTTTCCAATGCCCAAAGGGCTAAGTCCTTATACGCAATGGTGACTTTGACTTCTTTCGTCTCCCCTTCTTTTAAGGTGACTTTGACGAAATCTTTGAGTTCTTTCGTCGGTTTATAAATATTCCCGCCCTTTGGGGAAACATAAAATTGGATCGTTTCCTTAACGATGCGGCGACTTAGGTTATGGACCTTCAAAGAGACTTCGAATTTATCGCCTTCCCCAATTGTTTCTTTATCTATAGACAAATCTTTGAGAACGACACGGCTATAACTGAGGCCGTGACCGAAAGGAAAAAGAACCGGTATCCCAGCGGATTGGTAGTATCTATAGCCCACATAAATGGACTCCTTATATGGAGATGGAACTCTGTGAATGGGATAGAAACAGCTAGATGGAACGGAGGAATAGCTTATTGGCCAAGTCTCTGGCAAACGGCCAGATGGATTGACCCTGCCGATCAAGACGCGATGCAAGGCTTTCGCCGACATCTCGCCCCCAAAGTAGTTAATGACGACCGCTTTGACATCGTCGATCATCGGTAATTCGATTGGCGCTCCGGTGACAACAATCAATATGATGTTCTTGTTATGCTCATAGAGATGTTTAAAGAGCATCAATTGGTCATGGGGCAATCGCATGTTAGAACGATCGTATTTTGTCGTGGATGCCCCATGTTCCGGGCCAACCACATAAATGACTCTCTTATATTTGGAAACCAGTTCCTCGGCATCGACGATCAGTCTGTCAATTTCTCCTTGTGGGGTGTCGTCTCTCAAAGAATATCCAGGGGCATAGGCCAAAGTATCACCGGATTCTTGAGCGTATTTGGCGATCTCTCTTAATAAGGAGTGAGACTCTTGTGGATTTACGTTTGTGATAGCCAAGCCATCGATTTGGAAACTCTCCGCCATAGCGCCCACGACGCAAGTATCTTTATATGAAGAGAGCGGCAATGTGTTATCTTCGTTTTTGGCTAAGACGATGCTTTCTTCCGCAACTTCCTGCGCAATCTGATATTGTTCTTGGTCGCTGACCGAGACAGTTTTTGGTCTTTGCTTAGCTTTCAAAGCCAAGGTTAAAACACGTTTTGCGGAATCTTCGAATTGTTCCCTGTCGATTTCTCCCTTTTTAACGGCTTTGACGATATCCTTGTTCCTTTTAACCCAGCATGGCATCTCCAAATCAACGCCGGCAGCATGGGAACGAATTGGGCTCGGGCAGGCGCTCCAAGCGGAAACGACGACCCCTCTGAATTTCATTTCTTTTTTCAAGATATCATTTAGAAGCGATTCATTTTCGGAACAATCGACACCATTTAATTTGTTATAGGCGGTCATTAACATCCAAGGATCGCTTTCCTTGATGGCAATTTCAAAAGGCTTGAGATAAATCTGCTTGAGAGCCCTGACATCGACTTCGGCGTCCATATGCGAACGGGAAGTGGCCTGATTGCTGCAAACAAAATCTTTGATGCAAGCCCCAACCCCCATCGATTGGATGCCAGATACGAAAGAAGCGCCCATTTTTCCAGTAAGAAGGGGATCTTCTGAATAATGTTGGAAACTATCTCCGCACAATGGATTGCGTTTAATGCTCAAAGAAGGGCCCAATATCACATCCACGTTAGCTTTGATCGCTTCGTTGGCTATGGCTTTGCCCATCAAGTTGGCGAGATTTTTGTTCCATGTCGCCGCAACAGCAGACGGGCAAGGAAAACATAAAGATTGTTTGTTGAAATCAAAAGCAACGCCGCACGAACCGTTGCGCATCCTGAAGGCCGGAACATCGTATTTCGGCAAAGCGTTGCTTAAAGAATCCCCGTTTCCATAAAGAAGGGTGGCTTTGTCTTTATCGTGAAGGCTCCGAAGTAACTCTTCGGCGGTTATACCTTCTTGTTTCCATTTGTTTTTCTTCATGGCTTAGATGGAGTCTTTCTTCTCAAATGATTATAGACAACTTTTAAGATATTTATCGAAAAAGAATTACCTATTTGGGAATTTTTCCCAACGGTCCGTTTTTTGTTTGGGAGAAAACAAAGAAAAAACCGCCCACACGGACGGTTGATTTTCAAGTTTGGTGGAGCGTAAGAGGATCGAACTCTCGACCTCCTCCATGCCATGGAGGCGCTCTCCCAGCTGAGCTAACGCCCCAAACTTTGCGCTTAGCGCATTGAAGAATATATGCGTTAGGAGGCTCGTTGTCAAGTTAATGATATTACTTTGATAGAAAAAGGCCCGACAAGCGGACCTTAATAAGCGTAGTGGCGTCGCCGAGCCGATTCGAACGGCTGACCTACTGCTTAGGAGGCAGTTGCTCTATCCAGCTGAGCTACGGCGACATAAGCCTCCTAAGAGGCATATTACATGTTTTCGACAGGAAGGATACTGATAAGTGTCATCTTCGAATCAATAATAGTCATGACCTGATTCTTATCAAGCTTTCTCTTATCTTTGGCGGTGACGACGAAACTTATTTCAAGTGCGCCTTGGTTGGTGGAATCGGTGATTAAACGTGACGCGACCCTAGAAAGTTCCCAACCTTCTTCTTCAGCAATCTTATTGAGGCTCGTCAGCGATGGCTGATCAGCTGGAGCGACAATGACAAAGATTGGCGAGACAGAAGCGATTCTTTCTTCAGCCCTACGGAAATAAATAAGAACGAAGAGGATGATAATCGTTGCAAGGACAGCCAAGATGAAGTTCATCGAACCGCAGGCCAAGCCAACGGCCATGGTAGACCAAATGGAAGCAGCGGTAGTCAAGCCGGAAACACCGGCGCGATTATGCATGATGGTGCCGGCGCCAAGGAAACCGATGCCAGCGATGACCTGAGCGGCCAAACGAGCAGCATCACGTTGGGTATCCGTGAGAGGGAAACCATAAATGGAAATAATCATGACCACGCAGGAGCCAAGACCGACCAATAGGTGGGTACGGAGGCCAGCACTTCTTCTACGTTTCTCACGCTCCATGCCAATCAAGCCCGTTAGCAACGTGCAAAGCAAGATGGCGACTAGGCAGAGAATCAAATTGCCATAACTCCACTGACCTTCCGGAAGCGGGGTGGTGGAGAAATTATTATTGAACCATTCAGCGATCTTTTGATCGATGGTTACGATATTGCCTAAAGTATTCATTGGCCTTACCTCCTCATCGAAGAAAATAATTATACTTCTCTTTGTCTTAAATTGGGTAGTTTCTTACAAGAAAGCCCATTCATTTGTGTCCTTGGACGCCTTTCTCATCCATAGTTTAGCCATAACGCATTTCGAAAAGCATTTTATTAACGTTCCGAAAGGTGATGAGCAAATAGCGCATTTAGAAGTTGGTTGTTCAAACAAAATCATTCTTTCAACTCGGCAGTTTTGCGACATTTAAATTGTCTGTCTTATAGCCGTTGGCGGGCGATCCATCGGATGCGCCACTTTACGGATTTAGCCATAGACCGACACGATATCGCTAAAAGATTTATCAAAGGATGACTTCAACTGGCTTCTCAAATTCGGAACAAGTTTTTGTATATGCGCTAATCATATAGTCGCCAATCTCGAAATGAACCAAATGCTTTTCGTTCAAGTTAACGACTTCAAAAGAATTAAAGGCGGTAGATAATCCTGTACCCAGTGCCTTAACATAAGCTTCTTTAGAAGTCCAAATTTGATAGAAGGCCTTCTCTTTTTGTTCTGAGGTATTAATAAACTCGCAATCGGAAAGAGTGAAGATGCGCTCGATTTTCAGCGTATACGGTTTGATTTTTTCTACGTCAATTCCAACCTCATCGATACTTATGGCAACCACGCACAAACCACCGGTGTGGCTGATTGAAAACTGATATGGGCAATAGAACAAGGAGGGTTTGCCTTTTTCACTTACCACATATTCGTAGTCATTGATTTTGATATCGTTAGCCTTCAACGCTTCTTTTAATAACAAATAAGCCGACAAAGATGCGTCTCTATCTTTTCCAAGGCGGAACGACATAAGCTGAGTTTTCTTGATGTTTGGCAGTTCCTCAACTATCGAGGCAAATTCCTCGGAACCGAAAGGCTTGATCTTGGCGTAATAAATTTGAACTTTGTTCATGCCGATATTGTATAACATTAAACCATCGTTTTGGGATTGAAAAAGGCATGCCTTACGACATGCCTATATTACGATATGGTCGGAACGACGAGAATCGAACTCGTGACCTCCTGGTCCCGAACCAGGCGCACTACCTACTGTGCTACGTCCCGTTGCGATTAAATCGCAGTCGTAAATATATCACTAACAATCGAAGAAATCAAAGAGAGACAATTGGTTCTTATCCCCTAAGCCTTCCAAGGCTCCCGCCTCACTCAAATCATTGATATTGGCTTCGGAAAGAGAAGTCCTCTTTTTAAGATCTTCCTTGGAAATGAATTCCTCGCCATTTTCCCTTGCTTTTACCACCGATTCAGCGGCGCTTAGGCCAAGACCATCGATAACGGTAAAAGGCGGATACAATGCCTTATTATCCTCATCGACGACAAAGTCGTGAGCCGCGGACTTATATAAATCGATATTATGGAAGGTGAACCCGCGATCCAAGAATTCGGCGCAGACCTTTAATCCTTTCAAGATTTCTTCCTCTTTCTCTGACAGTTTATCGTTACGCGTATTTGAACGGGTCTCTAAGACATTGACCCTTTCCACCACCGCGTCTAAACCCTTGACCATTGTTTTGATTTCAAATTTATCGATGTGGTCGGAAAGGAAGATGCTATAGAAATGGAGCGGTTTGTATAACTTATACCAAGCGTTTCGGACGGCGTTGATGACATACGCTGTAGCGTGTGCTCTCGGGAAGAGGTATTGGATGCGGCGGCATGATTCGATATACCATTCAGGAACGCCATGTTCGCGTAGCATTCCCACCTTTTCTTCGATTTTGGTGCGGTTCGCATGGCCTTTGTTCTTACGAACCGTTTCCATGAATTTGAAAGATTCAAGACGGTCGCAGCCCATTTCGATAAGGTAACGCATAATATCATCACGGCAGCCGATAACGGTCGTGATATCGCCCTTACCCGCTTTGATTAAATCCTCGGCGTTGAAGGTCCAAACATCGGTGCCGTGCGATAAACCAGAAATTGCCAAAAGGTCATTGAAGGTCTTCGGCTTGGCGGTTTGAAGCAAGCCTTGGACGAATGAGGTGCCAAATTCAGGGATAGCCATCGCTCCAGTTTGGAATTTCAAAGGATTCGTCTTCAGTTTTAAAGCCTTAGGCGAAGAGAAAAGCGAAAGGACCTTACGATCGTTCATCGGGATCGTATCGAAAGGAACCCCTGAGCTGAGAGCAATTTTACGAAGGACCAAAGGTTCGAGCTGACCAAGCAAATCCAATTTAAGAACTTCATCATGCATGGAGTTGAAGTCGAAGTGCGTTGTAAGCCAATCAGCTTCAATATCTTCGGCAGGATATTGGAATGGGGTAAAGTCATAAACGTTCATATCGGCAGGGATGACGACGATGCCGCCAGGATGCTGACCCGTCGTGCGTTTAACCCCTTTGCACATATTCGCGATCATCGCGATTTTGGCGGATGGAATCGAATCTGGGTTGACGCCTTGCTTTTCGAAATATCCACGAACATAGCCGAAAGCGTTCTTATCGGCAACGGTTTGGATCGTACCGGCTCTAAAGCAGTTTTTAGGCCCGAGCAAGATACGTGTGTAGTTATGGGCGATTGCCTGATAGTCTGGCGGGAAGTTTAAGTCGATATCCGGCGTCTTATCGGCGTTGAAGCCTAAGAATGTTTCAAACGGAATATTTTGCCCGTTTCCTTCCATCAATGTGCCACATACTGGGCATTTTTTGTCTTCGAGGTCAAAGCCTGAACGAATCTTTGGATCGGTGCTCCATTCAAAATGTTTGCACTTCGGGCATAGGTAATGTGGCTCAAGTGGATTGACTTCGGTGATATCCGCCATCGTCGCGACGAAAGAGGAGCCAACCGATCCACGAGAACCAACGAAATAGCCATCTTCCGATGCTTTTTTGATGATTTTATGGGCAATCCAATAAATGACCGAATAGCCACCATTGATGATACCGTTAAGTTCTTTGTCCAAACGTTCTTTGATTTTTGCATCCGGATTCGGTCCGTAATACTTTTCGAGGTTTTGATAGCAAAGTTCTCTTAAAAGCTTATCCGAACCAGGAAGGTTCGCGTTCGGAGCAAAAGTGCCCTCTTTGATTGGATGGACAACCTCTATTTGATCTGCCACCCAATTGGAATTGGTAACGACAAACTCTTTAGCTCTGTCTTTCGAAACCCAAGTCTCAAAAGAGTCCAGCATTTCTCTGGTAGAGCGGAAATGTTGATCAGGATTCGGGAATCGAGGCAATTTGTCTCTGTATGGCGGGTTTAAAGGATGGCGACCGCCACCGATAGCCTTGGTCTCAATAAAGACGTCACGGGCAATTTTGTCTTCCGGATTGACATAATGGCAATCGCCGGTCGCGACGATTTTCACTTTCGCCTCATCCGCCGCTTTAATAATCAAATTCAACGTCTGGTAGAGACGCTCCTCACTTATCTCATCCGTATTTATAAGATATGAATAGTTTTCTATTGGCTGAATCTCGATGTAGTCATAGAAGGATATAAAATCCTTCAACTGCTCGAAATTGCAGTATTTGGCTTTATCGAAAACTTCTCCGTTGAAACAGCCGGAGCCAATCAAAAGATGTTCGCGATTTTCGGCTATTAACTCCTTCGGAATCTTCGGCACATCCGCCATATATTCGGTGTTGGATAAGGAAATCAATTTGTATAAATCCTTCAACCCCTGTTCGTCTTTGGCTAAAACAACAACGTGGGAAGGACGAATGTTCTTATAGAACGAAGACCGCGTTCCTTTGATTTTTCTTTGAAGCTCCTCGCCTTTCAAATTCGGGAAATTGGCTTCCGTGAAATCCAATTTGAGCAAATCTTCATGCTTGACGGTGCCGTTTGGATCCAAATATCTGTTCAACGCCTGAACCCAAGCCAAATACAATATCTCAGCGTCGAAGTCGGCGGCGTGAGCCTTCTCATCATCATAGCCATCAACGTCCAACGCTTTGGCGAAAGCACCTAACTTATGGGTTCTGCGTTCCGGGAACAAATAATGCGATAGCGCCAAGGTGTCGATGACAGGGTTATGGAAAATCTCTCTGCCCATACGAGTCCTAGCTTCGTTTAAAAGGCCAAAGTCGAATGAGGCGTTATGAGTTACCAAGATGGAGTCACCGATGAATTCTTCGATTTGGTCCATGACCTCTTCGATGGTCGGGCAATCCTTGACCATTTCATCGGTAATATGCGTTTTCTCCTGAATTTTCTTTGGGATTGGCATTTGAGGATTGACAAGAATGTTCAGCTCTCCGATTTTTTCTCCGTTTTCGATGATGAAACCACCAAACTGGGTGATTCGGTCATAGATGGCTGACAAGCCGGTAGATTCCAAGTCCAGGACGCAATAGCGAGCCTTGCTTAAGATCCTATCGCAAGGATTGAAAACATATTTTTGATGTGGCTCGAACATGTAAAATTCGCAGCCATAAATCGGCTTTAAGTCGTTCTTTGCGGCAAATTTCTGAAGTTCAGGGAAAGCTTGAATGTTGCCGTGATCAGTCAAAGCAATCGCCTTCATTCCCATCGATTTCGCGACTTTGCAATAATCTTCGACTTCGCCTAAGCCATCCATCGCGGACATTTTGCTATGAAGATGAAGCTCGACACGTTTTTCGACTTCCGGATCTGTTCTAAGTGGCAATGGAGGAAGGGCCTCAATATAATCGGCCTTCAAGATGCGCTCACCGCTGAACTTATCAAAATCCATCTTGCCTCTGACTTCTAAGCGAGCTCCATTTTTAAGGTCCTGCAGTTGACCTCTTTCGAGGGTTTTATCGTTTTGGAGGGCACTGCAATTGATGGCGCCTTCATTGTCGCCGATACCAAATTTAACAAGGATTTTGGCACCTTTTACGGTTTTGCTATCGAGGTTAAATATTTCTCCAACGATATCGATGTTTTGAGGCAATAACGACCACACTTCTTCAATTCTGTTTAGTTTCAGGTAATTACCTTTGATGTTGTATTTTTCTACGCGTTGGGCGGCGAGATATTCTTTTTCGGTTTCTTCGGCCCCCGCTTTTCTGAGAAGCTCTTCGTCTTCGAGATTTTCCTCAACGAGTATGTCAAAAGGGTAATTGATATGTTCGAATAATTTTTTGAGTTCTTTGGTTAAGTCATTGAGTCGTTTCCCGTCTGCTGAGTTTCTATAAGAAATTCTTAAGGTATTCTCAACCAACTTGGCTTCAACTCCGAAAAAGATCGTCCTTTGACTCAAAAGCCAATCTTGGAAGAAATTGGCCAACGATTCCTCATCGATCGAATCATATACGAAGGAAAGACGATAATCGTAATCGATTTTGGTTAATGCCCCTTCGAATCGTTCATAGTCATAGTAATCCCATCCGGTTTTTTTCCTTATGACCATTAAGAGAACGTTCGGGTCATTAAGGTCGTATTGGACTTGTTCAAAATCCATATCAAAAGAATCGACATTGTCAATGCCAACGGAACCTAAGAAACGAAACATTTTACTATTCATACGAGCCTAATGATGTCCTTTACCATAATGAAGATTGCGAGAACCGCGAGAAGTGCAAAACCAACGATTTGAATGATTCGCTTAGCTTTCAAAGGAATCTTCTTTCTAGCGACTTTTTCTACGATCGCGACAACGATTTGCCAACCATCCAAGCCAGGGAACGGGAGCAAGTTGAGAATCGCCAGATTCAAGGAAATCAAGCCGCCGTAGAGGAAGAAGGTTCTTCCGGCCCCCATATAGGTGGTCAAAGATGAGATGGAGGCGCCCATGGCCACCACGCCACCGATGTTATCGAAGTTGAAGCTGAATACCTGCTTCAAAGCGTTTCCGATAGTCGGGAAGAAAGAAACCCATTGTTCACATCCTGTTTTCAGTCTTTCCCCATAGGTCTCTTGAGCCTTTTTAGGAGTCATTTGGATTAAATTGAAATCCCAAGCCCCTTCTTTGTAGGTCGAAGTGACCAAGTGCGTGACAATTGAATATGAGCCTTCTGCATCTTTCTCCACCGATCTGATTTCGAAAGATATTGCATCACCTTCTAAAATGCCCACGGCTCCCGCCTCCATATTTGGCATCACGGTAACCCCTAGATTCTTGACGTTTTCATTCACGATCAAAACATCGGAATTGTTATAGAAGGTTAGGCAGGATAATAAATCGTTGGCCTTCGTTTCATATTTCGGATAATAAAGAGCCGTGACGTCGCGATTTTCTCCCAAAGAAGTGAGAACCGCGTGATTATCGATGATATAGCCCATCTCCGTTTCTTTGTTGTTCTCTGCCAAAGCCGGGGAGGCAATGTATCCTTCCGGCCAGCCGAGAGATTCATCGTAAGAAGAGATGAAGCCGATTATGTAATTCTCTGTTCCGGAAGCAAATAAGTTCACTTTGCCATAATCACTTCCAACAATGCCGGTAGAGTCTTCACTGAACGTGATACCCGTAGACATGCGATAACCGACGCGATATTGAGGATAGGCGGTCGCATAAATAAGGCAGAAAACGAAGGAAAGGATGAAATTTACTGCCACCCCGGCAAGAAGGATGATGATACGTTTCCATAAGGCCTTGTGTTCCAAAGAACGTTCCAGAGGAATTGGTTTGCCATTGGCGTCAAGCATCTCATTGGGGCCAATTTCTTCATTGGCGACATATTCTTCGCCGTTGCGTTTAGCTTCCTTTTCTTGCCCCTCGGCCGAATACATCGAAACATATCCGCCCAATGGAATGACACGCAAAGAGAAGGTCGTCTCGCCTTTCTTTCTGCGTTTAGAGAAGATCTTTGGACCAAAACCAATAGAGAATTCGTTGCAATAAACGCCGAAGATCTTAGCAAAGAAGAAATGCCCCGCTTCATGGGCGGAGACCAAAATGCCCAAAATCGCGATAAGAAGGACGATGGTCAATATGATATTCAAAACAGTACCCATATCCCCCCTCTTATCTTTTTTGAATCCATTGACGAGTCAATGAATCCAACTTTTTCAAATCGTCAAGCGATGGGTCAATTATATTGGATACGTTATCCAATGCCAATTCGCATGAATGTACTATGTCCAAATATTTCATCTTGTTTTCTAAAAAAAGATGAACGGATATCTCATCAGCCGCGTTAAGAATTGTTAAGGCTCCACCGCCCATTTTCCGTGCTTTTTTGCATAAAGAAACGGCAGGAAATCTTTTTTCGTTGAAATTCGCGAAATCGTAAGGCAGTTCATTCAAGGAACCGACCGAAATGACATCCTCATAAGACACATTTCCTTCCCTCAAAGCATACTCGATAGGCCCTTTCATGTCGGGCTTACCAACTTGAATCAAATACGTGCCGTCTTTTAATAAAAGACCGGAGTGCACATAGGATTGAGGATGAACAACAATCTCGATATCGTCAGGCTGCAAATCAAATAGTTCACAGGCCTCGATAACCTCAAAGCCCTTATTCATCAAGGTGGAAGAATCGATGGTTATTTTAGCCCCCATTTTCCAGGAAGGATGTTTTAAGGCATCATCTCTGGTGACTTTATTGAAATCCACATCTTTGAAATAGAACGGGCCGCCGCTCGCCGTCAAAATGACTTTTTCTATCTCTTTGCGGTTTTCATGCAAACACTTGGCAATGGCGACATGTTCGGAATCGATCGGATAAAGTTTTCCGTCATGATCCCTTAAAGCTTTTTTGATCAAATGGCCTCCGCAAACCAAAGATTCCTTATTTGCAAGGCAAAGAATCTTATCGTTTTCCAACGCATAGACGCTTGGCTCCAAACCCGCAAATCCAAGTAAGGCATTAACGACCATTTCGGCCGACGAATCCTTGATTAAATCTAACAATCCTTTGTCGCCGAAATACCAATTGATTTCAGGGTATTTTTCTTTAAAAGAGGTCATATCCGCTTCGTTTTTGACGCAGATATATTTGCAAAATGGGAACTTCTCGATAATGGAATGTAGACATTGTGTGCGCGTGCCTACGCTTACGCCTAACAAACGAAAAGAAGAGGGATCGCCCTCTAGCAATTCGATGGTTTGGCTGCCGATGGAACCAGAAGCCCCCAATAATATGAGAGTCCTCATTATAGGACCCATCCTTGGACGAAGAAGGAAATGATGATGGCGGTTCCTAAACTAGCAAAAATCGGCGAATCGAATCGATCCAAGATTCCGCCATGTCCCGGAAGCAAATTGGAGAAGTCTTTGATTTCCTCACTACGCTTGATGAGCGAGAAAGCCAAATCTCCTAAGGTGCCGATAAGCGGCAATAAAATTCCTAAAATGACGATTCCCCACCAATGGTCCATGTCCAAAGCAGGGATAACCGGATAATCCAAGCCAGCCATTAAGAACATGATGCCCATTCCGATGGCGGCGCCAAAAGCCCAACCAATGAAGAATCCTTCCCAAGTTTTCTTTGGGGAGATTCTTGGGTTCATTTTATGCTTGCCGAATAACATCCCACCGAAATAAGCAAAGACATCGGTTAAGGAACAGACGGCGTATACGACAAAGAGCAACCCTGCCGACCAAGCCCATTTAAATCCGTAAGACTGAGTGTCGATTGATGAATAAGGCGCATAGGCGACAAACGGGAAGAAACGGCATACAAGCATAGCTTGGAGGCCTAAAGCCACCAAGAATACAAAGGCAAACAAATGGGCGATATCCTTGAAGTTAAGCTTTTCGTCCAAAATGCCGGTTAAGAAATAAATCATCAAGCATAAACCGATGATAGTTATAGGCACATTCAAGTGAGCGAAGGAGGTCTCGAGCTCGAAAACGAATGTCGTCCCCGCTTCTTTAGCGGCCATCGCATTTTGAACGTTATGATCAATTAACGGCCAAAAAATAAGAACATATCCGAAAACATAGGTCAAAATCCAGACCCATGGTTGGAATTTCTTCTTGGCCGATTTGATGATTTCGTAGATTCCGAAGCCAGCCAGCAAGGCGATGAAAGCCATCATGACCCAGCCACCGAAAATAAGAGCCACCAAGAAAGTGGCCACCAAAGGAATCGCCACCAATGTGCGAGTCTTAATGCTGGTCTTTTGTTCCGAGGTTAGCTCGTTAGGCTGTATTTTCTTTGTTTCGTGTTCTTCGGTATTTGGCATTTTAGTTAGATAGAAAGAATTTCTTTCGTTTTGCCTTCCAAAATCTCATCGACCTGTTTGTTGACGGCATCGACTTCCTTTTGGATATCTTCTTGGACTCTCTTTTGATAGTCCTCGCTCATCTCTTCGTCACATTTGACCAAATCCATGAAATCGCGGCGGATATTGCGGATAGCAACTCTGGCTTCTTCGGCAATTCTCTTCGCGTCTTTCGCGACATTCTTACGAACTTCTTCGGTCATAGGTGGGAAAACCAAACGAATGGCATCCGCTTCATTCTGCGGATTGATGCCGATATTAGCGGCTGCGATGGCCACGCTGATGGTTTTGATGTCTTCTCTGCTATATGGCTTAACGAGAAGTTGGCGTGGTTCCGGCATGGAAATCTGGCAAAGGGAGCTGATATCCATCTGTTCTCCGTAATAATCGCATTTAATGCCCGTTAAAATGGCAGGGTTTGCTCTGCCTGAGCGAAGCTTCGAAAGGTTGTAATTCAAAGATTCGATGCATTTTTTGAGAGATTCTCTCGCTTCGTTTACTAATGGATCCATATTTACTCCTTGCTGACAATAGTGCCTAAATCTGCTCCGCAGACGACATCTTTGAGAACTTCTGGCGAAGCCATGTTGAAGACTCTGATATCGATATCGCTGTCTTCAAGCATCGCCACCGCCGTCAAATCCATGACGCCAAGTTTTCTTTCAACCACCTCTCTGAAAGTGATTTTCTTGATCAATTTGGCATTCGGATTGACACGTGGGTCATCATCCAAGACACCTTCCACCCCGTTTTTGCCCATAAGGATGGCTTCGGCGCCGACTTCTTTGGCCCTTAAGGCCGCAGCGGAATCCGTAGTGAAGAATGGGTTCCCAGTTCCGCCGGCAAAAATAACGACCCTTCCAGAATCCAAGTGATGGATGGCTTTCCTTCTAAGGTATGGCTCGCAAACTTGCGGAACATTGATGGAACTCATAACGCGGCATTCCATGCCAGCCGCTTCGAAGGCGGATTGCAAAGCTAATGCGTTGATAATGGTTCCGAGCATTCCCATATAATCGGCCACGGAGGCTTCGATGCCGATTTTCTCGGCCAAGCGCCCTCTCCAAATGTTGCCGGCCCCGACCACGACGCCGACTTCGACGCCAAGATCTTTCACGCTCTTGATGGCCTTGGCGACATTAGCCAATTGGGCATTGTCGAGAATGGTCGAATCAGAGCGATCGGCCAAGGATTCGCCGCTGATTTTGATGATGACTTTGGTGTATTTAGGTTTCATATTGCTTCTATTATACAAAGAAAGAGCCCCTAGGGCTCATTTTTTTGTAAAGTTTGAGACAAAAGAAAAAATCCTCACCGTTTAAGTGAGGATTAATTCGATGAATCGTTATTCTTTGACGATGCCTTCGCCAACCTGATAACGAACGAAGGAGATGACCTCGACGCCTTTTTCCTTGAGGAATTGGCCGACGGTCTTGGAATCGTCCATCAAGAACGGTTGCAAAGCTAAGCAGCTCTGAGACAAAACCTTGTCGACTTTGCGCTCAACGATGTTAGCGAGCATCTGTTCTGGCTTGCCGGCGAGTTTCGGATCATCGTGAACCTCGGCGAGGGCGATGTTCTTCTCTCTTTCACGATCGGCGGCCGGAACGTTCTCTAAAGCGATGTAGAGAGGAGCGTTGGCAGCGATGTGCATGGCGATTGGTTTGGAGACTTCTGGATCATCCTTGGAAAGAACGACGACAACGCCGATCTTGCCAGCCATATGGGAATAAGTGCCATAAGCTTGTCCATCCTCTTTGTTGAAGATGTTAAAGCGACGGAAGTCGAGTTTTTCGCCACAAGCGAGAGCGCAATCGTTCAAGTCGCTGGCAACGAGTTCCTTGGCTTCTTCGATGGTGGCCGGTTTGTTCTTGAGAACCTTTTCGGCGACGGTATTGGAGAAAGCGATGAACTTATCGGAAGCGGCAACAAAGTCTGTTTCGCAGTTGGTTTCGACGATGACGGCACAGCCGCACTTGTCGCAGACCTTGATGGTGGTCAAGCCTTCGCTGGCGGTTCTGCCGGCACGCTTGGCCTGCTTGGCGATGCCCTTCTCACGGAGAAGGTCGATGGCTTTTTCGATGTCCCAACCACACTCTTCGAGAGCGTGCTTGCAATCCATCATGCCAGCACCGGTTCTTTCACGGATGTCTTTGATTAATTGGATTTGATTTCCTTCAGCCATTATTTGGCCTCCTCAGCCTTTGGGGCTTCTTCAGCGACTGGAGCCTCAGCGGCAGGAGCTTCCTCGGAACCTTCGGCGTTCTTGCCTTCTTTGGCGGCTTTTCTAGCAGCGAAACGAGCCTGGCGCTCAGCCTGCATCTTAGCATAGCGTTCTTCACGTTCTTTGCGGGCTTTGCGGATAGCGGCACGGCGCTGTTCGTTGATCATATCGGCGTTCTTGACGGCATCCTTCATGGTGGCCTCTTCGCCTTCGTCTGGGACATAAGCGATTTCGGTGATTCCACCCTTGGCTTCGACGATAGCATCGGTTAAGACGCCAACGAGAAGTTTGATGGCGCTGGTGGCGTCATTGTTGGATGGGATTGGGAAGGTGACCAAGTCTGGGTCATCGTTGGTGTCGCAGATAGCGAATACTGGGATCTTAAGGGCAGTGGCTTCTTTGACGGCGTTGTGCTCAACGGTTGGATCGACGACGATCAAAGCTTGTGGCAAACGACGCATTTCCTTAATACCTTCGAGGTTCTTGGACAATTTGTCTAATTCCTTGCGGAGTAAGGCGACTTCCTTCTTAGGAAGTTTTTCGAAAGCGCCAGATTCTTCCATGGCTTGCAAATCCTTCAAGCGGCGGGTGCGGCCGAGGATGGTGCGGAAGTTGGTAAGGGTTCCGCCAAGCCAACGGTGAGAGATGTAGAAGCTGCCGGAACGGGTGGCTTCTTCAATAACGATTTGTTGGGCCTGATTCTTGGTACCGACGATGAGGACCTTTCCGCCGTTTTCGACGATGGTCTTCAAAGCGGCATAAGCGGCTTTGGTTTGCTCAGCGCTCTTGGAAAGATCGATGAGATAGATGCCATTACGGGCGCCATAGATGTAGCGGCCCATCTTTGGGTTCCAACGGCGGGTTTGATGGCCGAAGTGGACACCGGCATTCAAAAGTTTTTTGATCGTGATGATCGGGGCGTTTGGATCGTGAACGATCTCGTCCATGGTTGGTTCGGCGACTTCGGCCTCAACTTCAACCTTGTTTAATTCGTCACTCATTTTGGTGACCTCCATTTGTTTTTAGACCTCCTCCAGTTCGAACACCTGACCACCCATTCGCTTTTTAAGCTGCTTCGCCCGAATGGGAACACGGCGGTGAATTCCCGGAGTGTGCATAAGCTCTTTTAAAGAGCCGAGACGTATACTATCACGTATGCGAGGAAGAAAAAAGAACTTCCTTAACGGAAACTCTGATTTTGTTTAGTTTTCGTCCTTTTTCTTGGCTCGAGGGAAGAATGAATCGTATTGATTTTTCATGTTTTCCTTCGTCACATGGGTATAAACCTGGGTGGTGTTCAGGCTTTCATGGCCAAGCAATTCCTGAATCATTCTCAAATCCGCTCCGCCCTCTAACAAATGGGTAGCGAATGTATGTCTGAACTCATGTGGATGCAGTCCATAATAGCAGCCCGTCTTCCTCTCAATTTCTTTGAGAATGTATTCCAAGCCCCTCGTGGTGAGAGGATCGCCTTTCGCAGATAGGAAAAAGGTAACCGGAGATTTAGAACTCATATGACGAGATAAAAGAATTGGGCGGAGTTCCTTTTGGTATGTTTTCATCACAAGCGATGCAGATTTTGAAAATGGAACCAAGCGTTCTTTTTTGCCTTTCCCGTAAATGCGGATGATGCGATTGGAATAATCTATCTGTTGAGGCGTGAAACCGACCACTTCGGAAGCGCGCATTCCAGAGGCGTACATAAGTTCCAAAATAGATTGGTCGCGGGCCTTTAACTCGTCGGTTCTCTCATTATTTTTCTTCATGAGGGTATCGATTTGTTCAAGAGAAAGGGCGCTCGGATAACGAACGGGATTCTTTGGTGAGGTGATCATCACGAATGGGTTAGTCTCCGAATATTTGTTTTCGGTAAGGAAAGTGTAAAACCCTCTGAGGGCCGACATTCTGCGTTGCAGGGTCCTTTTAGAGACTCCTCTATCGAGCTCGTAGCTCAAAAAATCCCTGATATCTTGTTTGGTAACTTGGTCGAAAAGTATTTCTTTTTCGTTGATGAAAGAAAAGAAAACATCAATATCGCGACGATAGGCGTCGATCGTCTTGTCGGAATAATTGAGTTGTTTGGAGAGGTGATCCAAAAATTCTTTTTCAGGTTTATTCATCGATTCGGCTCCAATACGATTCTATCGCATTCAAAGCTTTTTCGATTGTTATTTCACGATGTTTTTTATCACTTCCGGGGAACAAGGCCCAATTCGCATTCATCGGAGCAAAATTTGAGGTTGCGTGGGTGACGTAATCGAGCAGGGCGCCTATGACCGTTTCTTTCGGAACGGAGATATGCTCTTTTCCTTCGATTCTGCGAAGGGCTTCCACCGCGGCGATGATGCCGGTTGCCGCCGATTCAACATAGCCCTCCACCCCCGATAATTGGCCAGCAACAAAGACATTGCTTTTATTCTTCAAAGATAGGTCTTCGTTGAGACAGCGAGGGGCATCGAGATAAGAGTTTCTATGCATTAACCCATAACGGATGAACTCGGCGTTTTCCAAGCCTGGGATAAGGCGGAAAACACGTTTTTGCTCAGGATAGGTCAAGTTCGTTTGAAAACCGACAAGATTATAATAATCGCCTAATTTGGTATCCTGTCTTAACTGAGCGACGGCATATGGTTTTGGGTGCTCATCGGTACCTAAACCAAAAGGCTTCAACATGCCATGTCTAAGAGTTTCGGCTCCTCTGGATGCCATGATTTCGATGGGCAAGCAGCCTTCGAAATATTCCGTGTCAATGGAATGGATATGGGCCCTCTCGGCTTTAAGAAGTTCATCAACGAAACGAAGGTATTCTTCTTTGGTGAATGGGCAATTGAGATAGGCGTCATCGTCTTGCGAGAAGCGAGATTTGGCGTAAACCTTGCTGAAATCAAAAGAAGATTTCGCCAATATTGGGGCTGACGCATCAAAGAAAGAGAGATGCTTGCTTTGACAAATTTCGCCTAATTTCTCATATAAAGCTCCATCGGTCAAAGGACCAGTGGCCAAAATGGTTATTTCGTCGTCAAAATCAGTTACTTCTTCGCGGATTAAATGGAAGTTTGGAAACTTAAGCAAGATGTTCGTCATCGCCTCTGCGAACAATGTGCGATCTACGGTTAAGGCGTTTCCACCAGGGATAGATGAAACATCGGAGGCTTCCATCATAATGGAGCCCATTTTTCGCATTTCTTCCTTCAAAAGCCCGCAAGCATTGGAAAGTTGAAATGATTTAAGAGAGTTGGAGCAAACCAACTCACCTAATAGCTCGGTTTCATGAGCTTTGTCATCATAGATGGGGCGGCGTTCATACATGGTGACCTCAACGCCCTTTTTGCATAAGAAATAAGCGGCCTCACATCCGGCCAAACCGCCTCCGATGATCTTTACCGCTTTTTTCTTCATTTTGTCTTTTTCTTTTTGGTCGTCAACCATTCGTGATACTTGCATTTAGGATAATTGGTGCAAGCGTAGAAATCTACCTTCTTGCCGTGCTTGAGGACGATATGCCCCGTTTTACAACTTGGGCAATCCTTGATGTAGTCAGCTTCGGTGTAGGCCGTAGCTTTCTTTTGTTCTTGGGCATTTTCGATGTAGGTGCAACTTGGGTATCCCGAGCAGGCGACGAAGGTCTTGCCTTTTTTATCCTTCCTCTCGACGAGAGGCTTCCCGCAAACCGGGCAGTCACGGCCAACGTATATAACTTCGGCCTTTGGCTTCTTCTCAACATAAGAACAAGTCGGATAATTGCCACACGCGACAAATTGTCCATAACGGCCCTTTTTGATGACCAAAGGAGAGCCACAGACCGGACATAATTCACCCGTTTCTTGGTCGGGATCCTTATACATCTTCTTCGAGACTTCTTCGAATTTTTTCATGAATGGATCATAGAAATCCTTCATGGCTTTCGAATATTTCATTTCCCCTTCAGATATTTCGTCCAATGTCCGTTCCATATCGGCGGTATATTTGACCGAAACGATTTCTGGGAAATACTTATTCAAGACGAAAGTGGTCTTGCTGCCAGATTCCGTCGGAGTGACAACGCCGCCTTTCGAAGTGATATATCCACGTTGTTGGAGAGTGCGAAGAGTGGTGGCGTAGGTCGATGGTCGACCAATGCCTTTTTCTTCCATTAGTTTGACGATTTTAGCCTCGGTAAAACGAGCAGGTGCTTTGGTGAATTTTTGCTCTTTTTCTTTACTTAATAAGGAATATTGCTTGCCTTGTTCCAACTCAGGGAGTTCCTTGCTTTCATCTTCATCCTTGAGCAATGCCCAATAGCCAGGGAAGACGGTTTTAGAGCCAGAAATCTTAAATGTGAGCCCGTTGGTTTCGAATATGGCGGTAGTCACGTCTTGGACGTGATCCGTCATGCAGCTGGCCAAGGTGCGTTCATAAATCAAACGATAAAGTTTTGCTTCGTCAGAAGTTACATTCGGGGAGGCGGCAACCATTTTTGGAGTGCGTTCGACCGATGTTGGACGAATGGCCTCGTGGGCATCTTGGGCGTTGGCTTGCTTTTTGCCTTCTTTGATGTGCCCAACATATTCTTTTCCGAAATGCTCTTCGATATATGGCTTGGCTTGTCCATTGAAGAAAACAGGTGATAAGCGGGTGGAATCAGTACGCATGTAGGTAATTAAACCAGCATGTTCCCCGTTAACAGTCAGACCTTCATATAGTTTTTGAGCCAAAGATTGGGTTTTGGAAGTGGAGAAGCGATAGCGAGCGTAAGCTTCTTGCTGCATCGTCGATGTGGTTAAAGCAGGCTTCGAAGGGATGGATTTTTTCGAAGTGGCCAAACTAACCAAAACCAATTCATCACCGATGCGAGAAAGGATTTTCTCCGCGTCTGCCTCGTTTTTAATATCGACGGATTTGCCATCGACCTTATCTAAAGATAAAGTGAGCTTGCGCTTGCCAGCCTTCAATTCAATGGTGATGTCCCAATATTCTTCCGGGACGAAAGCCTTTATTTCATCGTCGTTATCGACAATCATTTTCAAGGTAGCGGATTGAACACGGCCGGCCGATGTCGAACCAATGCGATTCTTGAGCAAAGAGGACAGCTTGAAACCGATGATGCGATCGTACATACGACGCGTCTCTTGGGATTCAACTAAGTTCAGATCGATGGTTTTTGGATCTTTCAAAGCTTCCAAAATAGCAGGTTTGGTGATTTCGTGGAATTGAAGCCTCTTATTGGTTTTGACATCAAGGCCCAAAACCTTGGCAAGATGCCAAGAGATAGCCTCCCCTTCGCGATCAGGGTCGGTTGCAAGAATGACTTCATCGGCGTTTTTAGCAGCGGCCTTCAATTCGTTGACGATGTGTTCACGACCGTCTGAAATGACGAAATTAGGCATGAAATCATGCTCGATATCGATGCCCAAACCGCCTTTCCCTTTAGTGCTTAAATCGCGGATATGACCTTGGGAGGCCATGACTTTATAGTCGGCACCAAGGTAGTGGGCGATAGTGTCACATTTCTTCGGGGATTCGACGATGATGAGCTTCATAAAAAGGTGTCTCTTGCTTTTTCCGTTAGCAACCATACGAGCATTTTAAAAGGCTGTCAAGCGACCCAACGCTCTTATACCTATATATAAATAAAGGATTATTTATAG
Organism: bacterium; assembly: GCA_963622135.1. GTDB lineage: Bacteria > Bacillota_I > Bacilli_A > RFN20 > CAG-826 > UBA4951. The sequence goes on along the minus strand of CAVFGR010000015.1, from coordinate 14,787 downwards.
AAAATTTTCTTATTTTTTGGGGTCGCTTTTGAGGAATACGTCCAAGTCGGTAGCACAGTCCAAAAGATGGGCGCCTTCCTTGATCAGATTGTTGGTCGTTGCCTGTTGTCCAGCCCTCGTCGGGACGCAGGCCACCTCCGATCCGCAAGTCAAAGCATATCCCACTGTAATAAGCGTTCCACTCCTTTTGCTTGCTTCCCCGACAATGACCAAATTCGACAAGGCGGCGATGATTCTGTTTCGGAATGGGAATTGTTTCTGATCCGGAGCCGTATCATTCGGATATTCCGATAGAATCAACCCATCTGTTTTAATCCTTTTATATAGATTGGCAGATGAGGCAGGGAACGGCCTATCGATGCCAGAGCCAAGAACGGCGATTGTCTTTCCTCTTTGTTTCAAGACTTCTTCATGGGCCGCCGCGTCAATGCCGCGAGCCATGCCGGAAACGACTACGGCTCCGCGCTCCACCAAGGCGTCGGAGAAGTATCTAGCCATTTCTATTCCATAATCGGTCGCGTCTCGGCTCCCGATGTAAGCGACGTTTCGGCTATGGTCGCTCGCTAAGGACAAATCCCCATAATAAAAGAGGACGATAGGTGGCTTTGGGCACCTCTTTAAAGATTCTGGATAATCCTCATCAATCAAGGTGACGGCCTTGCATTTAAGGCTCGCTAGAAGGGTTTTCGCTTCATTCTCTTCAAGCGTTTCTTTGTTTTTTATCATTCTCAGCAATGAGTCCCAATCGCCATTGACTTTGATGGATGAGGCGATCAGCATTTCTCTTCCGGTCATAAAAATACCTCCACTTCCTAATAGCGGTTAGCGGAGGTAATTTCCTAAAATAATTTCAATTGCTCGATATAAAACTCTTTGACTGGCCTAAATGATTTCCGATGAACGCCTTCGATTGGGCCATGTTCTTTCAGGGCTTCGAGATGATCTTTTGTCCCATAGCCTTTGTGTTTTGCGAATTTATATTCCGGATATTTCTTATCAAGATCTTCCATATATCTATCACGGGTAACCTTAGCCAAAATTGAGGCCGCTGCCACATTCAAACATTGGGCATCCCCTTTGATTAAGGCAATTACCGGCTTATCCAAAGAGAGTTTCATCGCATCGGTGATTATTAGGTCATATTGGCCCTTTAACTGCTTGATAGCATCCCTCATAGCCTCTTTGGTGGCTTCATAGATATTTATCTCATCGATTCTTTCCGCCGAGACGGAAGCGATGCCATAGGCGATTGCATTCTTTTTGATTTCTTCGAACAACTCGTCTCTCTTTTTGGCAGTCAGCTGCTTAGAATCGTTGATATCTTCGTTTTGATACGACGGCGGGAAAACGACTGCCGCAGCAACCACCGGGCCCGCCAAAGGACCGCGCCCAGCCTCATCAACGCCCGCAATCAATCTCACCGTTTTGGAATAGAATTCAGTTTCTTTGTTAAGCATTCGGTGCCTCTAAAGAAATCCTGCCAAGATAGCCGGCTTGGAATTCTTTGATAAGGAGGGAGTTGGCTTTTTCAATATCAGGCGAACCGCCCTTTAAAAGATAGCCACGCTTCAGAGCGATAGCCGAAAAGATTTCGTCATTAGGGGTGTCGCTAAAAGCTTCGATCGAGTAACGTTCATTCAAGGCCTCGAGGTAGCGGGTCTTAACGATATCCAATAGGAAGTTAGCTAACTCATCGATGGGGAGGACTTCTTCTTTGATGGAACCGGTCAAAGCCAGGTTGACGGCCGCCATTTTATCTTCGTAGCGCATCGGCAAAATACCAGGGGAATCCAAAAGAATGAAAGATGATGGCAATTTTATCCATTGCTCCGCACGAGTGACGCCTGGCTTATTGCCTGCTTTGGCGACTTTTTTGCCTGCCAAGTTGTTGATAAGGGTGGATTTTCCGACATTTGGAACACCGACAATAAGGAGCCTACACGGCTGTGGTTTCATGCCGATTTTGGCCTCTTTGGATCTTTTCTTTTCAATGTATGGCTTGCTGGCTTCTTCAATCAAACGCATCGCTTTCTCGTTCTTTAAATCAGAAGAAGAAGCCATCACGCCTTTCTCTTTGAAATAGTTAAGCCATTCTTTGGTGATGTTTTCATCCGCCAAATCTTCTTTGGACATAAAAACGATGCGGGCTTTGTTGCCGATTAGCTTATCAAGCAAAGGATTTCTCGAAGAAAGAGGGATGCGGGCATCCACCACCTCGACGACCAAATCGATAGCAGAAATAAACTTCTCCAAAGAGATGAGGGCCTTTTTCATATGCCCAGGGAAATAATGAACGTTTTTCTGCTGTTGCTGATTCATAGGGATATTCTATCTTTTAGTTTTTGCTAGGTAAAGAAAAGGCCCGCCATAGGCGAGCCTGATTTCTTTTCTGATTACTTGCTCTCGACTTCTTTGATACGAGCAGCCTTGCCAGATAAGCCACGCATATAGTAGATGCGGGCGCGGCGGACTTTACCAGACTTCAAGACATCGATTTTGGCGATGGCTGGGGAGTTGACTGGGAAAGTTCTTTCGACACCGATGCCAGCGGACATCTTACGGACGGTGAAGGTCTCGCTGACGCCTTCGCCGCGGCGTTTGATGACAACGCCTTCGAAGGCCTGGATACGTTCCTTTTTGCCTTCAACGATACGGACGTAGACCTTAACGGTGTCGCCGCCTTTGAAGGAAGGAATGTCGGTGCGAATCTGACGGGCGGTAATCTCATTCACGATATTGGTATTCATGATATGTTACCTCCTTTAACGAATCGTTTTCTTAGTAGGTTCACAGTCTATGCTGGCGGACCCCACGCATCGTCCTAATGGACGCAGTGAGTATATTACGCTCGCGGAAGCGCGTTGGCAAGAAGATAAGACTTCACAATCTCTTTTTTAGATAGCTCTCACGATCTTTGATGACGATATCCTTGTCGACATGTTGGAACGTCATCGCGTCTACATATTGAGAATATTCTTCGACTTGCTCTTTTGTTTCGATTGTCCAGCAATTGACGATTCCGCCACGCTTTCTATAACGCTTCACCCAGTCTTCTTTGGCCATCGTATATTCGATATCGATGGATTCGAAGAATGGCACGAAATGTCGGACCCATTCTTTTTCCTTTAAAAGCAATAATTGACGTTCGAAGCGACTTCCTACACGAATTAAGGCTCTTGGATCGAAAGAAATGATAGCGATTTTGCTCTTATCTTTAATTTGTTTAAGAATCTCTTTTGTGGCTTTAGCGACCGCCTTGTAATTGTCGTTATAAACTTTTACTTCGACGACAATAAGGACCTTTTCTTTGTTTAAATCCAATACTTCTTGGAGGGTTGGTATCTCCCCACCGTCATGAAGACGGTACTCCGATTTGATGGTCTTTGAATCCAATTCTTCAATGATTCCCTTTTTACCGGTCATCCTTTCGAGCTCGGCATCATGAGAAACGAACAAGACGCCATCTTTCGATAAATGGATGTCCAATTCGAAGGCCATATTGTTGTTGATGGCGTTTTCAAAGGCCTTCATGCCGTTTTCCGAACATGTCTCATCGTGAAGTCCGCGATGACAGATGCCCAGATAAAATTGTTTCGGATAATGTTTAAAAGTGTGTTTCATGGTTTTAATTATAGCCCTTAATGCATAGCATTGATTATTTTTTATCTGTAAAGCGAATTTGCTTGACACAATACATACACAGGCATAGTATTAGCCACGCATAAAGGAGATTACTACCATGTCAGTTAAAATCAGATTAACCAGAATCGGTCGTCATAAGGACCCAATCTATCGTATCGTCGCCGCGGACTCCCGTTTTGCCCGTGATGGCCGTTACATCGAACAGATCGGTCTCTACAACCCGAACAAAGGACCAGAAGGTGCTGAAATCAACGAAGAATTGGCCCTCAAGTGGTTAGCCGCTGGTGCCACCCCATCCGATTCTGTCCGCGCCATGTTCAACCGTAAAGGTTTGAATGCCAAGGCCGCTGCTAAAAAGGAAAGCAAATAAGCATGGATTTCGAAAAGATCATCCACTCTTTGATCGATCCGCTCGTCGAAAAGCCAGAAAGCGTCGTCGTTAAGGAAATTTCTAACGGCAGTAAGAAAGATGTCACTCTCTTGATTATCGCCGATGACGATGACTGCGCCCGCTTGATCGGCAAGCGCGGCTCCGTCGCCAATGCCCTCCGTGAAGCCATCGGTATTTGCGGAAAGGCCGATAACAGCAACATCCGCGTTCATTTAAGATTTGAAAGCTTCAGTGAAAGCAAGGAGAACGGCGCCGAATAAAGGGTGCCGTTTTCTCTATTTGTTATGAAAATGATTCTTTTGGCAGAAATCAGAAAAACCTTCGGGCTCAAAGGCGAAGTCCTCTGCTTTTTGCATACCGATTTCCCGAAGTTAAGATTCAAGAAGGGCAATTCGGTCTTCTTGGTAAAAGGCGAAAGCCAAATCGAAACCACTATCTCTTCTTATAGAGATTCCGGCGATTATTGTTATCTCTCCTTCGAGGGGTTAAAAGATATCGCTTCGGTCGAGCCATATATCAAATGGGACATCATGATCCCAGAAGAAAAAGCCGTCCTTCCGGAAGGTATGGTTCGTTATGAAGATATCTTTGCTTCGGATGTTTACGACCAAGATGGCAATAAGTTGGGACACGCGATCGAATTAATCGATAACTGCGCCACCAAGAGCCTTCGAGTCAGAAGAGATGGCAACAAAGATTTCTTTGTTCCATGGCTTCCAAAAGTCTTTATCAAAGAAGTCGATGAAATTAACCATAAAATCATCATCAACGTTATCCCAGGGATGTTAGATTAATGAAAGTTACCATTCTTACCTTATTTCCAGAGATGTTTCAGGGGTATTTAGATACCTCCATTTTGAAACGTGCCATCTCAAAGAAAGCCATCGAAGTGGAAGTCATCAACATCAGGGATTACACCAAGGACAAATACGGAAGAACCGACACACCACCTATCGGAGGAGGGGCCGGCCTTATCTTCAAATGCCAACCATTGGTCGATTGCATCAAAGCCGTCTCCAATGAGAACAGCCACGTTTGCTTATTCTCTCCGAGGGGCTCAACCTTCAACCAGAGCAAAGCCAAAGAGTTTGCCAAAATGGATCACTTGGTCTTGGTCTGCGGACATTACGAAGGAGTTGACGAACGAGTCAACGACTATGTCGATGAGCTCATTTCCATCGGCGATTATGTCCTCACCGGCGGAGAGATTCCAGCCATGGCGGTTACTGACGCTGTGATGCGTTTACTAGATGGAGCCATCACTTCCGATTCCTTGGAAGATGAATCCTTCAACGAACCACTTCTTGAATATCCTCAATACACGGAACCTTACGATTACGAAGGTCAAACCGTGCCGGATATCCTCTATTCCGGCAATCATGAAGCCATCAAGAAATGGAGAAGGAAACAATCTTTGCTCCTAACTAGGAAATATCGTCCTGACCTTTTCGAGAAGCTGGAATTATCAAAACAAGATAAGAAACTTCTTCAAGAAGCTGACGAAGGTATCACTCCGAAGTGGGAAACCACCGCTTTAGAGAAAGGCCACAAGTTCATCAAAAAATAAAAAACCTCCGAACTTGGAGGTTTTCTTTTTTATCTGAACATTCCGCCTTTTGGTGAATTCTGATATTGCTTGAATTGTTTCATCATTTCCTTGGTTTGTTCGTATTTCTTTAAAACACGGTTGACGTCGGCGTTGGTCTTTCCAGAACCATTCGCGATACGGACCTTTCTGGAGTTCTTCAAGCATTCTGGGTGATTTCGTTCATATGGTGTCATCGAATTGATGATGGCCTCGAAGGTCTTCATTTCCTTCTTGGCTTGGGCTTGCTGTTCTTCGGTGATGCGCGGCATACCCGGAATCATCGCGGCGATTTTGGATAGAGAGCCTAAACGATTTGCCATCTTCATTTGTTTAAGCATATCGTTCAAGGTAAAGTTGCCGGACATCATCTTCTTGGCTTCTTTTTCGGCTTCTTTCTCATCGATACTCTCTTTGGCTTTCTCGACTAAGGAGATAACGTCGCCCATGCCCAAGATACGGTCCGCCATACGGTCTGGATAGAAGATATCTAATTCATCGATCTTCTCGCCGACGCCAGCGAATTTGATAGGCAGCCCGGTCATATATTTGATGGACAAAGCAGCGCCGCCTTTGGCGTCGCCATCCAATTTGGACATGATCAAACCAGTGAGTTTAACTTGCTGATGGAAGGAGTTGGCCACATTGACGGCTTCTTGACCCGCCATAGAATCGACTAACAATAAGACTTCGTCTGGGTTCACGGCGTTTTCGATATCGACCAATTCCTGCATTAGGCCTTCGTCGATCTGCAAACGACCAGCGGTATCCAAAATAAGGATGTCGTACCCTTCGTTAATGCAGCGGTCTTTGGCTTTTTTGGCAACATCGACCGGAGAAACAGAAGTTCCCATTTCAAAGAAATCGGTGTCGATGGATTTGGCTAAAGTCCCTAATTGTTCAATAGCGGCTGGACGATAAACGTCCAAACCGGCGAGCAAGACTTTTTTGCCATACTTCTTTTTGGCTAGGTAAGCCAATTTACCAGCGGTCGTGGTTTTACCCGAACCCTGAAGACCAACCATCATGATGATTGTCGGTTTCTTTTTAAAGTCCAACGGGGCATTGTCTTTGCCAAGGAGTTCAACTAATTCATCGTGGCAGATTTTGACCATTTGGTCGCCTGGGTTGACGTTCTTGATGACTTCGGTGTTCAAGGCCTTTTCCTTTACGGAATTAAGGAAGGCTTTGACCACTTTGAAATTGACGTCGCTTTCTAATAAAGCCACGCGGATTTCCTTTAAAGCCGCATCAACATTCTCTTCGGTGATGGTGGTTTCTCTTCTGAGTTTTTTAAAGACGCTTTGGAAGCGATCCGTTAAATTTTCAAATGCCATTGATCTCTTCCTCCAATTTATCTAAGTCCTTATCTTTTAAGGCTTTGCTCAATCTCTTTTTCAAGTCTTCCAACTTGATGTTTTCTTCGTAATTCACCAATTTTTTGGTGGCTTTCTTGATGGCATCTTCCACCGCTGCTCTGGAAATGGAGCGGGACTCGGCTATTTCGCTTAACGATAAGTCATAAGCGCAATAATCGGTCATGATTTCCAGTTGGGAGGAAGTTAGCAAACTTCCATATCGATCAAGGAGGATGTTCAGATTGTTTCTATCTTCGATTTTCATTCTTCTCCCCCAATCAGTAAGCCGTGGAGGTAACGATCTAAGTCGAATTCTTCCAAATCATCCATCTTCTCGCCTAAGCCGATGAAACGAACAGGAACGCCGATTTCATCACGGATGGAAAGAAGGATGCCACCTTTGGCGGTGCCGTCCATCTTGGTGATGACAACGCCAGTTAAGTCAGTGACTTCTTTGAAGGCTTTGGCTTGAACGACGCCATTTTGGCCAGTAGTCGCATCGATGACCAAGAAGGTCTCCTGTGGGGCGCCTTCGATTTCTCTTTCGATAACGCGCTTGATCTTGCCTAATTCCGCCATCAGATTGGCTTTGTTTTGCAATCTTCCGGCAGTGTCTACAATGCATAAATCGATGTTGTGTTCTTTAGCGTATCTCGCCCCATCGAATGCGACGGAAGCAGGATCGCCATTTTCTTTGCCAACGACGATTGGGCAATGGAGTCTTTCGGCCCAAATGGAAAGCTGTTCCACCGCTCCGGCACGGAAGGTGTCAGCGGCTACCAGCATCACTTTCTTGCCTTTATCTTGGTAACGCTTGGCTAACTTGGCGATGGTGGTTGTTTTCCCGACTCCATTGACGCCGACGACCAATAAAACGGTAGGAGTGCCTTCTTTGAAGGAGATTTCATTGATGACGGAGTCGCCGCCTTCAATATAGGAAACGAACATCATATCGACCAAGGCTTCGTTAATGGCCTTGGGGTCGGTGATGTTTTCTTCTTCGGATTTGGATAAAAGGTTGTCTATCAAAGACAAAGAAAGCTTAACCCCGACATCGGCTTCGATGAGAATTTCCTCTAGTTCTTCGAAGTATTCTTCGTTGACCTTGCTATAACGTTCGGTCAATTTGTTTAACTTATCAGCGAAAGCTGAGCGAGACTTCGTAAGAGAACGGTCATACTTCGAGGCTTTGGCGTCTTTTTTGCCACCGAACTTGCTTTTGATAAATGATATGAGACCCATTTTAATCTCCTAACGGGGCGTACTTGCTGAGGGCGTCCTTGGCGGCATTGGTTTCCGCTTCTTGCTTGGAAGCTCCCGCTCCACGCCCATATTCCGTGCCATCAACATATACGGCAACGAGAAAGGTTCTCTGATTGGCTGGCCCTTCTTCTTTGAGAACACGATACTCAAAGATTTCCCTTTCGGCCTGCAAAGCTTCCTGAAGGATAGTCTTTGGATCGCTCGAAGGCGTGGCTTCCGAGACCTTTTCTTTGAAAATGTCGCTTAATAAAGCGAAGATGAATTTCATCCCTTGATCAAGATAAATCGCCCCAATCAAGGATTCGAATACGTCTTCTAAGATCTTTCTTTTGTTCTTTTCGCCCCAAACAAAGCCGCGGCCTACTCTGACATAGCTAAGCAAATCGAGTTTGGAAGAAAGGTCGGCTTCCGCATAGCCTTTGGCAAACTGCGTGCGGACTTTGGATAAACCGCCTTGATCCAATTCAGGGTGTTCTCTGTAAACGATGTCGGCTAAAACATAGCCGAGAACCGAATCGCCTAAGAATTCCAAGCGTTCATAATCGCCACCCTTGTAATCCGGGTCACCATGAACGGAAGGATGCGAAAAAGCCATCTCGTATAACGCTAGATCGTTAGGAGCGATATTCAAAGTTTTGAAAAGCTTATCAAAACGGCTCATTCAACAAATCCTTTCCTCATCTCTTCGCAGATATCGGCTTTCGCCAATCTATAAGCTAAAGCGATGGCATGATAGAAAGCCTCGGCATCGGAGTTGCCATGGGCTTTGACCGCCACGGCGTTGACGCCCAAAAGGACGGCTCCTCCTACTTTTTTGGAACTCATTCTATTTTTTAATTCCTTGATGGCGGACTTAGAGAATAGATAGCCGATTTTGGTAAAGAGATTTTTCTTGAAGCCCTGTTTGAGGAGAGAGCCTAAACCTTTCGCGGCGCCTTCGGTTGATTTCATGCAGATATTGCCAGAATATCCATCGGTAACGACGACATCGACACGGGAATTGATGACCATATCGCCTTCGACGTTGCCAATGAAGCTGATGCGATCATCGCCTTTTAATAGGGTATAAGCCTCTTTGCCTTCCGGAGAGCCTTTGCCCTCCTCGGAACCATTGGAAAGCAAACCGACCCATGGGTTTTTCACCCCATTGGCCGCGCGGCAATATAAGGTGCCCATATAGCCAAACTGGGCGATTTCTTCTGGGGTATTTTCATTCGAGGCCCCGACATCGAGAACCGAGACATAACCGCCGGTTTTGATATTTGGGAACTGGGCGCATAAGGCAGGGCGTTTAACACCTGGGATTTTCTTCAAGATAAGGGTCGAAGCAGATAGGAAAGCCCCCGTAGAACCGCAAGAAACAACGGCTTGGCAATTGTTTGCCTCAACGGCGCGGATGGCTTTGACCATAGAGGAATCTTTCTTTCTTAAAACCTCCATGACGCCCGCCTCCATCTTGATGACTTCGTTGGCTTCGATTAAGGTCACGCCTTCTAAATCTGAGAGTTCTTCCTTCTTGCCGCATACGATCAATTCGACATCTTTGTAGTCTTTTAAAAATTGTCGGACGGCTTCTTTGGTGGCGGCGGAACCATTGTCCCCGCCCATCATGTCGATGGCGATTTTGATCATATAGCTACCTCATCGCTTTTAAAGCGATACGCACCTATTGTAATTCAAGGACGCTACTTTTGGTAGGCATTATAAAACGATAGGCTTTATCTTTGAGGTCAGCTGATGGAAACTTCTTTGGCCTCTTCCTCGCATTTTTGATAGAAAGCGAGCAATTCTCCATCCTCGTTTTTGTGTTCTTTGATGTATTTCGCGTCATCTCTGGCGCATTCGAAAATCTTTATGTCATTGATGGGATTAACAAAGGCAAAATCAGGCAAACCCGATTGTTTAATGCCGGCGACTTCGCCCGGTCCTCGCATCTTCAAATCGGCTTCGGCAATCTCAAAACCATCTTCCGTATTGACCAAAACTTGTAGCTTCTCGGCTTCTTCCGCTTCATCGGATAATAAGAGGCAATTGGCTTTGGAACCATCGCGCCCGATACGACCTCTAAGTTGGTGCAACGACGATAAAGAGAAGTGAGAAGGAGAATAAATCAACATGAGATTGGCTTGTTTGACGTCGATCCCGACTTCGATCAAAGATGTGGCCACCAAGATAGGACAAAGCCCGCTTCTAAAGGCTAGGTTAGCTACGTCCTTATCTTCCTGATTCAAAGAGCCATGAAGCATAGTCACCTTATTCGGAAAACGTTTTTCATACATCGAAAAGACCTTTTTGACCGAGCTATATGGGTTTTCGTCGCTTTCGATGCGAGGAACAACAACATACATCCTATGTCCAGAATTCAAACAGGATTCAACATATTTTCCTATTTCTTTGTCATGAGGGGACATGATTTTGGTTATGACATCGCGCTTGCCAGATGGGAATTCCGTCAAGGTCGAAACATCCAAGTCGCCATATAAGGTCAAGGCCAACGTCCTCGGAATCGGGGTAGCCGACATCGATAGAAGGTCGGCGTGCTCGCCTTTGCCTAATAACGTAGTCCTTTGGTTAACGCCGAACTTATGTTGTTCGTCGATGATGACCAAACCCAAGGAATTATATTCCACCGATTTGGCAAATAAGGCGTGCGTGCCAACGACGATATCCAAAGTCCCGTCGCTTAAATCCGCTAAGGTATTTCTCTTTTCATGCGGATCCATCGAACCTGTCAGAAGACCGATATGAACTTCGGTTTCTTTGAATAAGCCTTTCAATGTCTCGAAGTGCTGTTTGGCTAAAGCGTCGGTCGGAGTCATCAAGGCCGTCTGCTCGCCTCTTAGATAACAAGCGTAAGCCGCCAAAGCGGCGACCAAAGTTTTTCCGCTTCCGACATCGCCTTGGAGAAGCCTATACATAACGGAAGGGGAATCCATATCGTCCAAGCACTCCCTCAAAGCTTTCCGTTGAGAAACAGTCAATGGATATGGGAGGGAATCAATAAATTCCTCAAGTTTGTTTCTATCAATAAGATGCCTGTGCCCTTTGACGAGGTCTCTATTCTCGTCTCTGACGATTTGAGTTTTAAGAGAAAACCTGAGGGCTTCCAGATATTTAAGGGATCTCATGCCCCGATAGAGATCGTCTCTGCTTTCTGGCTGATGAAGCATACGCAAAGACTCATAAATGGAATCCAATCGATATTTTTTGCGGAACTCAAAGGGGATTTGTTCTTCCAAATTGCCCCTTAAAGCGATTAGGGCCCGATTTACGAGCGAAACAAAGGAATGATTACTAATTCCGTCAGGTAAGCGATAAACGGGCTTTAAGGCCTCATTTTTGTCAATCTTGCCCTTGAGGCAGTTAGACATCACCACCGTATGCCTTTGCTTATCGTAGTAGCCGATGAGAGAATATTCCTCATTTGGCTTTATGACTTTCGATAAATATGGGCGGTTCCAGGCTTCGACTTTGAAAAGGTAGCCTTCTTCAGTCACCAACATGAAGGTCGCTAAGCTTCGATGTGCGAAACGGTTGATTTTAACGTTGCCTTCCAAATGCCCGAGAATGACAAGCCTTTCTTTGTCTTGGTAGATATCCTTCAACTTGGTATAGGTATAATCCTCGTAACGGCTAGGAAGATGGAACAATACGTCTTCGTAGGTGAAAATCCCCATCAACGCCAGCTTAGCGTTCATGACCTTGGAAGAGGAGAGGCTGAATTTCTTCATACGTTTATTATAGGCTTTAGCCTAGAAAAAGAAAAAGACGCTCCGGAAGGAACGTCTATCATGTTTTTATTCAATGCCGAGCAAGAAGGAATAAACCGGCTGGTTTCCACGACGGACATCGATGTCCACCAATGGGTATTTCTCGGTTAATCCGCCAGCAATGTCATCGATTTCCTCATCTTTGACATCCTCGCCGGCGAAGATGGTGATCATAGAACTATCTTCATCGACCAACGAATCAAGAACATCTTTTAAGGCCTGCTTCTTATCAGGGACGCAGGAGACGATGTTGTGTTTTCCTGTCATCGCCAGATATTGGTCTTTGGTGACATGGACTCCGTCGATATCGGTGTCCCTAGTCGCAAAGGTAACGGAACCCGATTTAACGGTCGAAATGGCATCTTTCATCGCTTCGAAGGCTTCTTCTCTATCTCCGTCTTCGGCGAATTGCATCATGCTGGCAATGCCTTCAGGGATGGTATTGGTCGGCACGACTCTTATCTTCTGCTCTTCATTGCTTAAGAGCTCAGCGGCCTGATTGGCAGCCATAACGATGTTGGAGTTATTCGGGAAGATATAGACATTATGGGCATGAACTTGCTCAATGGCTTTGGTGAAGTCTTCGGTTGACGGATTCATGGTCTGGCCGCCGGAGACGATGCTCGTGGCCCCCAATTCTTTGAAAACCTCATCCAATCCCGATCCAGAAGAGACAACGATGATGGCGTTTTCCGACCATTCTTTTTCTCTCTTTCTCTCGATATTGGATTCCATATCCATGGCCGCGTGGCCATTGGAGATGTTGTCATGTTCTTCGGACATATTCTCGATGGTGATGGAGAGGAATTCGCCATAGTTTTGGGCGTAATTCAACATGTTGCCAGGAGATAAGGTATGAACGTGAACCTTGACGATATCGCCGTCATGGACGAGGACGACCGAATTACCATGGCTGGCTAAGAAGGTTTCGAATTTCTTATCCACGAACGGACGCTTGCCTTCTTCCGGTTTCCCTAAGCGGAGCAAGAACTGGGTGCAATAACCGTAGCCTTCTTCGCCTTCGGATAATTTCGCGCCGGCATAACCTTCGCCGTTTTTAAGGAAGGATGTCATCGAATCATCTTTGGCGACCGCATCGTTCATATCGCTTCTTTCGACGAATTTGCCCTTCATGGCTTTGAGCATGCCTTCCATCACGAAGCATAAGCCCGCGCCGCCGGAATCGACAACGCCGACTTCCTTTAAGACAGGAAGGAGTTCGGGGGTATGTTTCAAGGATTTCTTAGCGGCTTTGAAGAGATAGTCCATCGCTTCTTCGATTGACATATCCTTTTTGGTCTCGAAATGCTTGGCTAAATCATCGGAAGATTCTCTGATAACGGTAAGAATGGTGCCTTCAACCGGGTTATTGACGGCCTTATAAGCAATCTTTTTAGCTTCTTCCCAAGCTTCGACGAAGCCTTTGACGCCGATTTTCTCTTTGCCGCTTAAGCCATTGGCGAAGCCAGAGAAAATTTGGGAGGTGATAACGCCCGAATTGCCACGGGAGCCCATGACTAAGCCGGTCGCAAAAGCCCTGGCGATATTGTAAATATTCTCGTCATTTCGATTGGCAATCGCCGTCGACCCAGTGGTGAGGGTGAGATTCATGTTGATGCCGGTGTCGCCATCTGGAACAGGGAAAACGTTCAGTCTATCGACTTCCGGGTAATGGTTATATAAATTATTCGCGCCGCTTATAAGGATTTTTTTAAGATCCTGGCCATTTAAATATTTCATGCTTCGATATCCTTAAGATCATTAACGTAGACGCCCACTTTCTTAAATGGGATCGAGAAGGTCTTTTCCAACACGTAAGAGAGCTTGTTTTGAATCTGGTTGGCGATTTCGGTGATTTTCACGCCATGAAATAAGCAGACATAGACGCTGATGCTATATCCGATCTTCTCTTCGTGAATTTGTATACCGCGGGAATAGTCCCCATCGCATAATTTGCTGCCTGGATCTTTGCCAGTTAAGCCGACAACGCCATAACATTCCAAAACAGTCCTCGCCACAACGGAGGCGATGGCTTGGGTGGTTATTTGTATGTTGCCATAAGGCGTCGAAGAATCAGTGCTCATAAAATTACGTAATTGAAAATTGCGTGTATTAATTATGCCGTAGGCATAAGACATACGCAAGAAGATATTTAGACGCCGATTCTCCGAAACGTAGAAAGAATTTTTAATAAAAGAAAAGAAAAAGGCCCTTCGAAAAAAAGGCCTATAAAAGAAAAAAGCCCGGCAGCGTGCTATTCTCCCGGCCGGAGCCGATACCTTCGCCACTACGGTGCTTAACTGCTGTGTTCGGGATGGGAACAGGTGGAACCACCGCGTCATCACCACCGGACTTTTTTCTTTGTCTGTTCTTTAGAAACTGGATATATCAAACATATTCTATCATGTACTTGAATCAAATGTGCGACTTAACTTACATTTAAAATTTAAATTAGTGAAATTAAGCCCTCGGGCTATTAGTATCGGTCTCCTGAACAACTTCGCTAAGCTTATATGCTTACAGATCCGACCTATCAACCCCCTGACTTTGGGGGGCCCTTACTTCTTTCGAATGGGAAGTCTCATCTTAGGACTAGCTTCACGCTTAGATGCTTTCAGCGTTTATCTATTCCGGAGGTAGCTACCCAGCCATGCCACTGGCGTGACAACTGGTAGACCAGTGCTCCGTTAATCCCGGTCCTCTCGTACTAGGGACTAGCTCCTTCAAACTTCCTACGCCCACGACAGATAGGGACCAAACTGTCTCACGACGTTTTGA
>CAVFGR010000014.1:0-18416 GCA_963622135.1 bacterium | reverse complement strand
TCCCGATCCACCAGTTGCCGTTCTCGCCGATGTATGGGGTGTCGCCATCCTTGCCATCGACTCCATCTCTTCCGTCGACGCCATTGATGCCAGGCTCGCCTTGATCGCCTTTAGGCCCTTGGACAACATCCGGGTTGCAAGCCGATAGCAATGACGAAAAAAGCAAGCCAACGCATAAAATAAAATTCTTCTTTTTCATATGGAATCTCCTACAAGGGTATCTAAGCAAATTATAAGGGGTGAAGCCTTATTCATGTCAAGGTCTCAACGGGCAAAATTCCTGAAATTCGGATTTCAGAATGCCGGTTTATGGAAACTAAGCGGCATTGTGGGCTGTATATTCGCCTAATCTAATAATTAAAAAGATATTTTATTGTTCCGTTAATCACGACAATATTATTCCGCAAGCTTTGGCATTATTCCGATAATTCGTTATAATAAATGAAACTCGGAGGTCCAAAATGTATATAACCGTGAAACAAACCGCTCAAAAATGGGGCATTTCCGAGAGACGAATTCGCGTTCTTTGTGCTGAGGGTAAAATTAGCGGGGCGTATCACGATGGACGCTGTTGGAAAATACCTGCCGGAGCTTTAAAACCCGACGATGGTAGATTTAAGTCTAAAGAAAGCATTTTGCTTCTTATCGACAAAAAGAAAAAAGAATTGGATGCTAGAAGGCCTTTGACTGAGGGCGAAGTCGCAAGACTTAATGAAGAATTCGTTGTTGAATACACATATAATTCCAACGCAATCGAAGGCAACACTCTGACTTTGAGAGAAACCGATTTAGTCCTAAGGGGGCTTACAATTGATAAAAAGCCATTAAAAGATCATATTGAGGCCGTAGGGCACAAAGAGGCATTTGATTACATTGAAGAATTGGTGAAGGATAACGTTCCATTAAGTGAAGAGATCATAAAGCAAATCCACTTCCTGGTCTTAGCCGACAAGAAAGATGACAGAGGTGTATACCGCAGAGTTCCTGTACGCATAATGGGAGCAGCGCACGAACCTGTCCAGCCTTATTTAATTCAGACCAAAATGGAGCAGCTTTTAATTGATTTTAAAAATAGCGACGAACACATTGTAACCAAATTAGCACGTTTCCATATTGAGTTTGAAGCAATCCATCCATTTATCGATGGCAATGGCAGGACAGGCAGACTTTTAGTGAATTTGGAATTGATGAAAGCGGGTTATCCTCCCATTGATATCAAGTTTATGGATCGACTTGCATACTACAAAGCTTTCGACGAATATCACGTAAACCACGATTTATCAGCAATGGAAAATTTGTTGGCGAAATATATTAACGAGAGACTTGATAATTACTTACAAATCTTAAAAGACTAGAAATAGCTTTTCGTGTTAAGTCTTATTTAAATTGCAACAAAGCAATAATCAAAAGGGCTTTTCGATCAGAATTTGCTGGTTCTATAAACTGTAAGGACCGCCTACATTTTGTCTATCATTGGATCCTATCCATTCAATCAAGCGGTTACATAGTTCTTACGACCTCTTAAAGGATTTAAAATTTCTAATGGCTATGCTAGTATTTTCCAATGATTAAAAAAGTTATCCCATCCTTATCGATGATATCCCTTTTGGCCTGTTGCTCTTTTAATTTAAATAACGAGCAAAGCATCTCTTTAAACAACGATAACGTTTTAAAAGCGACGACCGCAAATACATATACGATGAAAGAGATGTGCGGCTTTTTAAGCGAGAAAAACGAGCATTATCCTTATTCAGATGAATTCATCGAAAAATATCAGCAAAAAAGCGGCGGCTATATCGCCTACGCCAAAAAACTAGGCGTAACCATCAATAAAGGCTTATGTGAGCCCAATCAAAAATGGCATTACTTCACCTCTTGGGTTGGCCAAACGGTCGAAGAGGAAGGAGAAACCTTCTATGATGCCGACGCCAAGAAAAGATCGTACACATCTTTGAAATGCCCTGAACTCCTTCTTTGGATATTCGAAGCAAGCGGAGTTTCTCCTAGCAAAGTGAAAAACGCTTACGATAAGGCGATCGAAGGAAAGATCGCTGGTTCTAACACGTCATCCATTGCGGCGAGCATGAGAAAATGCGTCACTTGGGATGATATCGAAATTAACCTCAGAAGTTACAAAGAGAGTTTGACCAATGAATAGAAAATTAACGTTTTTGCCTTTCTTTTTAACCAGTTGCCTTCTTTTTGGTTGTACGGACAACTCTTCAGAAAAGAAAACATATGTCGTCACCTGGCTAAACGATAATGGCGAGGTTTTGGAAAGAGATAACGAGGTTTTAGAAGGCAGCATGCCATCTTTTGATGGGGATGAACCAACGAAAGAAGGAAACGAGCAATATTCCTACACCTTTTCTGGCTGGGACAAAGAACTTACGCCGGTTACAAGCGATACAACCTACACCGCAACTTATGCATCCAGCGTTAACGCCTACACGGTGACGTGGGTCAATTATGATGAAAGCATCCTCGAAGTGGACGAAAACGTCCCTTATGGAAGCATGCCTAAATTCGATGGTAACGAGCCATCCCGCCCTCAAGATGGTGACGTAACATACACTTTCAATGGCTGGAGCCCTGCGATAAGCAAAGTCAAAGGCGATATCACCTATAAGGCGACTTTCCTCTCCTCAACAAGCGGAGAAGAAATAGAAGGAAGCATTCCGACTTTATCCGAAGATAATAGATACGTAACCTATGGCTTATACCCTCAGAGCCACGTTAAAGACGAAACCCTTTTAAGTGAATTGGACGCTTTAACGTCAAGTTCGGTAAATGACTGGTATTTATTTAACGGAAATTACTATAAGAAGGTGACTTCTTCGACATACAAAGGGATAGCAGAATACACTTTTGATGACGGGGACACCATTGTCAATGGCACTTCCTATTGGTTTAAATGTGAACCGATAAAATGGAGGATTCTTTCTCTAGATGGCGGGGTCTACACCCTGCTAAGCGATTCGCTTCTTGATTACGCAGGCGTTTATCAAGAATCATTGGATTCATCCATCGAAGGGGAGAAAACCATCTACCCTAGCAGTTATCAAAATAGCAACGTTATCGATAAACTCGACTCTTTTGTAAATGAGGCTTTCGCACTCAATAGCACTTATCTGAAAGAGACCATAATCAAAAACGACGCTTCAACCACCTCATCAAGCGAAAATAAGTATATTTGTGATTCCGATATGAAAGTTAAATCGTATTTGCTTTCTTACCAAGACTACGTAAATACTGCCTATGGTTTCACCAACGATGGTGGGGTTTCTTCATCTAGACAGGCTTTGACCACCGATTACGCAAGAAGCATTGGTTCGTGGATTAACTATCAAGACACCCAAAACAGCGATCTTAAAATGGCTGGAACCTATTTAACTCGTTCTCCTAGCAGCGAATACTCCTATGCCGTTAACGTGATTAGCTCCGTCGGTGCGATTAGATCGTACGCCGTCAATAACGAAGGCCATTCGCTTAGACCGGCAATTAATATCGCTTTTTAATTTGAGCCACATCCTAAATTCCAAAGGACTGTTTCATAGATAAAATACGCCGATGCATAGGCGGAATTTTTACTGATAGTTGATAAAAAACACCGATATGATCGGAATTTAGGCAAAATCAAAGCAAAATTTAGTTTTGAAATATAGTTAAAAACTATAAGACATCGATTTGAATAAGATCTTAATGTTTTTCTTGCTGTGCCGGGGTTTCTTATCGTGTGATCGATACTTGAAATATCACTGCTGCATATTTGATAAAATAAGTCATTAGCTATTTCTAGTTGTGTTTCTTTTGATTTATTAAATATAGGTCTTGGCCATCTGCCTATACAAATAGCAAATATTAATTGGTCAATGGTTAACTTAGATTCAACGAAAAAATCTAATTTTTTATCAAATAAATCAATTAGTGATATTTCTCCAGAAGATTCATCACTTTCATATAGACTCATTGGATACATTTTTAATGTTGATATTCTACTTGTTCCAGTTTGTGGCATTTCACCGGACACATTTGTTTTATTGCGACATAGACATAGAATTTGATAATTAGATAAGATCTGAAATTATCTATTAAAAAAGCCTTGATCGGGTTGTATCAAGGCATTAGTTCTAGTTTGGTCGGGATAGCCAGATTCGAACTGGCGATCTTCTGTTCCCAAAACAGACGCGGTAACCAAGCTGCGCTATATCCCGAACGCTATTGAATTATACACTCTGAAAGAGACCTGACAAGCAAATAAAGAAAAAAGGCACGTAATTCGTGCCTTTGATTCAATGGTTGGCCCGCCCGACGCGATTCGAACACGTGACCCTCAGATTCGTAGTCTGATACTCTATCCAGCTGAGCTACGGGCGGAAACTCATTTAATATAGACATTCGAATCGCTTTTCGCAACAAAAAACGGATATTTCTCTCACCTAGTTAACCACTTTCATACAAAAAACATTTATGCAGTCAAAGACCTGCCCTAAAATTGCATTGAACGTAATATCCAAGAAAGGAATTTATATTATGTCATTTAGATTCACGCTCAATGAAACCTCTTATCATGGGCATGGGGCAATCGAAAACATTGTTCCAGAAATTCAAAGCAGGGGATTTAAGAAGGCACTCGTTTGCTCCGATCCGGATTTAGTTAAATTCGGCGTCACCGCCAAAGTGACCGATTTATTGGATAAGGCCGGCATCAAATACGACCTTTACACCAACATCAAGCCGAATCCAACCATCGAAAACGTCACCAGCGGCGTCGAAGCTTGCAAGAAAGCCAACGCGGACTTCATCATCGCTATTGGCGGCGGTTCCTCCATGGATACCTCCAAAGCCATCGGCATTATCATGACCAACCCAGAGTTCGCCGATGTCAGAAGCCTTGAAGGCGTTGCCCCAACCAAAAAGCCATGCCTTCCAATCATCGCCGTTGCCACCACCGCTGGCACCGCTGCCGAAGTTACCATCAACTACGTCATCACCGATGTTGAAAAGAAGAGGAAATTCGTCTGCGTCGACACCCACGATATGCCAATCGTCGCTGTCGTTGATCCAGATATGATGTCCTCGATGCCAAAGGGCTTAACCGCCGCCACCGGCATGGATGCCTTAACTCACGCCATCGAAGGTTATATCACTCGTGGAGCGTGGGAAATGTCCGATATGTTCCATCTTAAAGCCATCGAAATCATCGCTCGTTCCTTAAGGAATGCGGTGAAAAACACCCCAGAAGGACGTGAAGGAATGGCTTTGGGCCAATATATCGCCGGCATGGGCTTTTCCAACGTTGGCTTAGGTATCGACCACGCGATGGCCCACACCTTAAGCGCTTATTATGATGTCCCACATGGCGTCGCTTGCGCCATGTTGCTCCCTATCGCCATGGAATTCAACGCCGATGTCTCTGGAGAGAAATACAGAGAAATCGCTAAAGCGATGGGCGTTAAAGGCGTGGACGATATGAGCCAGGATGAATATCGTAAAGCGGCCATTGATGCCGTCAAACAACTCTCTGTCGACGTCGGTATCCCAACCAAATGCGAAAAGATCCTCGCTAGCGATTTAGATTCCTTAGCCACCGATGCCCTTCATGATGCTTGCTATCCAGGCAACCCGAAAGAAGCCACTCATGAAGAAGTCGTCGCCCTCTTTAAGAGATTGATGTAATCCATTTATAAGACTAGGCCCAGGTTAATCCCCTAACTAGGGCCTTTTCTTTTTTATAAATGACTAATTTGCTTATCTGTTTTCTTCTTAAAAAGAAATGGGGTAGTATTAATTAACCTAACTAGGAGTCTCTTATGGGCAAGAAAAGAAAATTAGGAATTATCGGAAAGATCTTCGTTTCGATCTTTTCCATCATCGGGGCCGTCGTCGTATTAGCCGGCGGTTACGTCGCTTATGTGTTGCTTTCTTATAACCGCATCGGCGATGTCGAATTAACTATCGATAAAGGCGCCACCCAGTCCGAAGTCCAAGTCGGCACCACTTATTCGGCCGCTTCTTACAATTTGGGTTTTGGTGCCTATTCTCAGGATTACACTTTCTTCCTCGATACGGGTTATGACGCCGACGGGAATGAAACCTCTGGGCATTGGAGCAAAGCCCGTTCCAAGAAAGATGTTGAATTCAATATCTCTGGGGCTTTATCCACCATCAAACAGGCCAATCCGGACTTCATCGCCTTCCAGGAAGTCGACACCAAAGCCACCCGTTCTTATAAAGTAAACGAAGATGACGCGGTTAAGGAAGCCTTCCCGGATATGGATCACACCCATGCGGTTAATTACCACACCGCTTTCTTGCCATACCCTCTTTACGATATGCATGGCGCCGTCAAGGCGGGTTTATCCACCCTTTCTAAGTTCTCCATCACCGAAGCTCAGAGAAAGGAATACACCGTCTCTACCTCTTTCTCCAAGTTCTTCGACTTAGATCGTTGCTTCTCTTATCAGAAAATGACCGTTTCCAACGGCAAGAACTTCTATTTCGTCAATTCCCATATGTCCGCCTACGACTTAGGCGGGATTATCAAAGCCAAGCAATTAGCCGAGCTTAACGCCTTCTTATCCGAAAGGAAGGAAGCGGGCGATTACGTCATCGTCGCCGGGGATTATAACCACGACTTATTGACCTTCAATCCGGATTATTCCTACGATAAGTCGGCCAATCGCCCATTCGGCGAAACCAAGAAAGACCCGACTTGGGTCGTCAACTGGTTTGGGGCAGACGGTTCTTCCCCACTTGTAGATGGATATAAGATGATTGCCTCCGATAACACCCCAAGTTGCCGCAACAACGACATCGAATGGATTCCAGGAACCACCTACACCTGCGTGGTCGATGGCTTCATCGTCTCCGATAACATCACCGTCTCCAACCATTACAATATCCAAACCAAGAATGGTAAAAAAGGCCTTGACGGATTCGCCTATTCCGATCACGAGCCAGCGATGATTGAATTCTCCTTGAATTAATAAAGTATCGACAATAACTAATAAACGCGAGCCGAACGCTCGCGTTTTCTTTAATCACTTTATCTTCTATTTTCTTTCTGTAGGGCCATAAACCCTTTTATCGTTTACGATAACCTTTTTATTCATCGCCTGGACTTTCTCGAAGAAGTTCTCGGCGTATGGGGTGCTAGAGGCGAACGAGAACAACTTCTTCCCGTTCTTATCGTAATACTTATAGGAATTGCCATCGAATCCGGCAGGTTTGATAACGACTATATGGATGTCTTTGAAGGAATAGGTTCTTTCTTTTCCGATCATCGGCCTATAAAGGATGTCATTGCCTTCCAGGATCAGACGCGTTCTGGCCGTAAGGGGGAAGAAGACCAACAATAAGGCAGTGACCACCGTAACCACGATTTGAGAGAGCAAACGGTATTCGGTGTCTTCCGGGAGCAAGAACCAGACTAAGAAGGTTCCGATGACGAAAGCCGCTACGAACACCAATCCCAAATAGAAGGTGACCTTCGGCATTTGAAGGGTCAATTTGGTCGGAACAGGCCCGAAGCCTTTCTTTTTGGCGATGAGCATAACCGACACCAAAAGGATGAGGATGGCCCCAATGACGATAAGAGGGATATATATCCCTGGCCCCATCGTCGAAGAAGCGGTTTCTTCGCCTTCTTCTCCTATAGAGGACGATATGTCGGTCAATAATCTAAGCAACATATGGTTATTTTAGCAAATTACTTAGCCTTCTCTTTCCTCTTTTTGCCCGAGAAAAGGATTCCTTTGCCTGTTAAAACAAGGAAAAGAGTATAAACGATTAATAACGCGGCGAAGATGCCAAGGGCGATGTAGCAGCCTTTTAAGGAATTCGCCGAGAGATTCAATAATAACAACAATGGGGCAACGAAGATCATGGCCGGCAACTGGCTCAAGGTGAAGATGTTGGCGACCGGGGTCTCATAATTCGGATCGACTTCTCTTAAGAGAATCATCCCGTTCGAGGCGGTTCCTGTCAATGTCCCGAAGTTCACCAAGAAGGATTCGTGGTTATAGCCTTTGAAACATAATTTGGTGATGAAACGGAGATAGATATAAGTGATGATCGTCCCAACGATGGACAAAGCCAAGATGACCCAGATGTATTCTCCGACCACCTCGACGTCGATGGCGGCCACCCCGGCGATGATCATAAGGTCGAAAGCGAAGCCAGAGATGCGGTCCATCTGATAGTTGTTGACGTAGCGTCGTTTGACGATCTTCTTTTTCTCCAAAGCCTTAAGGATGACGCGGATGATGGTCGCGGCGATGACGCCCCAAATGAAGTTGAAGCCCCAGGCCACCGAATTGAATAGCTTAACGCCCGTCCAATCGGTCAATTTGGCGAAGAAGACCATGATACCGAAGGAAATGGCGTAGGCCACCGCCACCAAAGCGATCTGGATGGAGGTTTTATCCACCGATTCGGAATCCTCGATTTCGTTCTTGCCTTCGAAGACCTCAACCGGCCTTTCGCCAATGGACGATGTCCTTTCCGGGATCTCCTTCCGATGCTTCATGATGTTTATATAGATAACGCCGACGATGGAAGCGACCACAAAGCCGATGGAGGCGATAGTTAAGCCAAAGGATCCTTGGCCATTGAAAACGGTGCCCTCCCAACTCTCGGTATGGGTCAACGCCGTGAAGTTGATATCCCAGGCAAGCGCATTCCCTGGCCCTTGGCCAAAGCCTAAAGGAAGAATGACGCCGGCATCGTAATAAAGCCCGCTTCCGGCCCAGAAGAAGATAAGGCCGGTGAGCATCCCGAAAACAGCCTGAAGCATGTATGTGCCGCCCGTAAGGGCGCCGTTTTGCCAGACCTTTAGCATCGGGGCTTTTTCTTTCTTATCGACGATTTTCAACGACATCGCGATGAAGCCGATGCCTAAGCCGTGATAGGTGATGATCTGCATGATGCGGTTATCGATCAAGGTATAACCCGCCGCGTATTTGAGGATGATGTTTAGAATAAATAGGAGGAGCCCACCTAACAAGGCAGAAGGGATGAAGGCCTTCCTAAGGAAAGGAATCACCCTCCTTAAGAGGTTGCCGAGTAGCAAGGCAATCAGCAATAAGCCTAGTTGAACAACGAATTTCCAAACGTTGTCGAAGTCGGTAAGATCAAAAGTCCAACTGGTATCGAGAATGGTCATAGCTAATCCTCCAAAGTGAAGTATTGGTCGAGGTTTTCTCTCTTCATCTTGGTATCCAATTTATGGAAGATCAAGACGTATTTCAAAGGGTTGAATCTCTCCTTGCCGACCACCACATACTGGTGATCGTCGTAAGTGAACGAGAAGCGGAGGCCGGAGATAGGCGAGGCCCCGGAAATCTTTGAAAGGGCGAATTTCTTCGTTCCCAAAATCAGTTCCTTATCCGTTAAGACGATTTTACCTTCGTAGATAGGCCTCCTGATTTTGTTCGGATCGGAGAGGTAACAAGTGATATTCTCGTCTTCGAAGATTACAGAGTCCTCTTTGATTTCCATCTTAAGGAGCCATTGACGTTGATATTGGTACCAATCGTTGAGGATATCGAACTTAAAGTCAGGATCCTCGGATTTAAGATGGAGGTTCTCAGTATAGGTGACTTTGAGGCCACAGCTAAGGCAGGAGATATCCTCGCCTTCGCTTCTTAAGGTCGAGGCCTTCCCGCATTTCGGGCAGACGAAAAGCATCTTTTCAAGGTATTGGGCCCTGTATTTGGATTTGAATTTCTCATTGGATTCCGAATCGAAGACCCTGAGGTTATCGACGATGATATGATAGAGTTCTTCATCAGGCATATCCTTGTATTCGTCGTATCTCAGAACCTTTTTGATTTCCCCGTAGAAGTTGCCTTTGACGCGATGATCGTCCTTCCATCTCGGATAGCATCCCGTCCCACCGTGAAGGTTATACAAAACGATGGTGGATTTGAAGTTCTTAAGCATCGAAGGGAGATGCGGGGAGATAAAGAACTGGAATTCGGCGTAGGATCTATTCCCTTCAGGGAAGAATAAGAGGTTTCCGCCGTCCTTAATGACCTCCGACATATGGGCGGTCGCTTGGATATCGGTCTCGCCTTTTCTCTTGCAGATGAAACCAAAGCAATGCTTGAGGAGTTTCCCTCTTAAGCCATGTCCGATGGTGTCGGTTCCGACAGGGATAAGATGCTTATTGAAGGAAAATTCGACGAAAATAGGATCCAAATTCGCTTGGTGATTGGAAAGGACGATGACTTGCTCGCCTTTCTTGATTTTGTATTTGCCTTTGATCTTATAACCGAAGGCGAGATGAAGTATTGGCCTGACCAGGATCTTCCCTAAGGTGTTATAGAACTGGTGACGGGGCAATACAGATTTCTTTTTCTTTTTTGCCATTATATGCGTAGTTTATATAGATAGAAGGGAAATTGAAACATATTTTTTCTTTATAAAGAAAAGACGGAGCAACGTCCGTCTCTCTTTTTAAGGGCAAAAGCTTATTTTTTCAAGGCCAATCCTGCTTTGAAAGCCTCGGCGATTGGCTCACCTAATTTGTAGTATTTATGGTCAAAGGAGGAATAGACCACCGCGTGGGCTTTGGAAAGATCGAGTCTGCCGTTTTCATCGAACAATGTTTCATCGGCTTGGACGTTCTTGATTTTGAAGTAATGCATGCCCGATTCCTTATCGTCATAGAGGAATTCGCATTCCATAGCCAATGGGAGTTCCTCGATGATCGGGGCGTTCACATATTCCGATTTATGGGCGTGGAATCCCGTCTTTTCGAATTTGTCTTTGGTGGTTTTTCCAGAGACGCATCCAACGTAATCGCATGGAACAATCGTTTCTTCCGTGGCCAACTGGATGACCACTCCGTTGGTTCTTAAGAAATTCTCGGTTGTCTTATGCTCGGAAAGACAGACTCCGATGATATCGGTGTCGATGGCCGTCCCCCAAGCCGCGTTCATCATATCGATTGAACCGTCTTCATTGTAGGTAGACAAAATGATGACTGGCATCGGATAGATATAAGGATTGATTTTGATGTTCTTTTTCATAAAGTTCCCCTTTCTAGATTAATCTAGCATATTTTCACTTATCGTTTTTACTATATTTAGGAACGAAAATCCCACTTTCCTTAAGATGGTAGCCACCGGTCTTTTTAGAGCCTACCAATTCAATGTAATCTTTGATTTGCCTTTTAATGGTGTTCCTGATCATATCCAAAGAGGCATTAATGCCAGATTTTTCCAATAAGTCATGCATCTGATTGACTTTAACGCCAGGGTTTCTTTGAACGATTTTAAGAATTTCTAAACCCAAGTCATTTATATCGTCGGTGATGTCATCGTTTATTTGGTCATTTATTTGGTCATTTATTTGGTCAGGGTTGTAGTTGACGTTTGGAAGGGTAACGATAAAGAAATTATCATAATTGATAAATTCAGGTTTCACCGGATAATTCTCGTAAGCTGACACGATTTTCGGGATGCCAATTCCATCACACTTAATATAGCCCAATTCTTTTAAGACATTTGCGAGTTTTTCGTTTCGATAAGCACGCTTTCCAACGAACATCTCATCAAGGGAAAAATCGAACAAATTTCCGGCGTTGATGATTTTGCACCTGTCTTTCTTGAATTCGACTTTGACATTGGAACGGATGAGGAAATTGAAATGGCAAAAAGCGTTAAGAACGGCTTCTTTCAAACAATCGCCGGGATAAGATTGGGTTTCTTTTCTAATCCACGTTTTGCTATCTATCGTCGCAGAGACATCGTTCATCCTCGAAATTTGATCTAACGTATCGTCAATAACTTTTAATAAGGAACCTGTGAAAGTCTTTTTAACTTTCAAATTGATTTGATCATCTAATTCCCCGACTTTGGCCTCTAAGGGTGATTGGTCGGAAAGCAACAATCCCAGGTTTGTATATAGTTTTTTCCCGTTGATGAGACATAACCTAGCTTTTTGATTTTCTATGTCGTTTATGCCTTTTTCCGTTAGGACCCTTTCAAAATATTTAAAAGAGAGATTTTGCTCATCGCTTATCTGCATTTCATAAGGATATTCATATGATTCTAAAGACATATTATCTAGTTTTTGGTCAATTCCTTAATTCAATTATAATTCATTTGACCAAATAAGGCAATTAAGCCAGATACAAAAGAAAAAGCCCCAAAGGGGCTTATATCTTTATCCTCTAGCTTCGATATAGAGGATGATATCTCCATTAGATTCTGTCCAAACGTAATAATAGATGGTTAATCTGGTGTAATCCGTTGTCTTATAACAATAGAGGTATTCGCTGTCGGAAGTTCCGATCGTCTTATTTAATGGGAACAAGGACTTCTTCTTGACGTTTCCGGAGAATGGATTATCGATAAAGGAATCATAATCATTCGCGGATGTCCACCTAGAGGTAACGAATCCAGAAGGCAAAAGTTTGTTCTCCGCTAAGGATTTGACCTCCGCTTTGGTCTTGGAGGTACCAAAATTGAGCGTTAATGATTTGCCGACGATCTTGGTGCTGCTGCCATAGACATAAATGTCATCCAAACTATAGGAATCTTCGTCATATCCTTGGTTTTTCAATAAAGCCTGGATATCGGCGATGACGGCCTTGTAGTTGTAATTTTGGATAACGGTGACGATGCAAGAAGTCGAGTGTTTGACGTTATCTTTATCGATACAAGAGGCGGTGATGGTGACTTTTTCCCCAATCACGGCATCTTCGGAAACGGTCACTTTGCCAGACTGGTCCACCGTTACCTTGTTAGACGTATCCGATGATTCGTAGGTGATATCGTATGGGAGCATGCTAGACGAGAGGCTAAGGGTGACGCTTCTGCCGTTAGCGATGTCGTAGTTATCCTTGCTAAAAGCAAGGGTTGGGGTATGGGCTTCCCCGCTTCCCTGACTGATGGTGATGGAGGTATAGCCGTTATCGGTATAAGGCGTATTGGAGACGGTGATGGAGACTTTTCCGCTTGGATCTTCGTAAGTGCAGTTGGAAGTTTCAGGGACCAAATACCATCCCGCGTTATATAAAGCCTTCTTATAGGCCTCATTGACCTTATATCTGATCACATAGTCGATTTGTTCGTCTAACTCGGAGTCATAGACCTTGATGGTCATGCCTAATTTGACGTCCCTATCGGCGTATTCCTCAGCCATGGACTTAAGGGTTTCTTCGTCGTATTGATCGCCATAATTCCTTAGGAAGGCCTCTAAGTAATACTCATAGGCTTCTTGCCATTCTTCTTTAGTGCCCACCGCATATTTGATATCTTTCTCCAAATTAAACGAAGCGATATCGATTGTAGGGACTTCGACCCCTTCGGCGTTTAAGACATCCTTAAGGGTGTCGTTAATGTCTTTACTTGGCCAGGAAGAAGTGAATGTTGATGTAGGATTGGATTCCGCGAAAGCGATATAGAAGCCATCGTAGGTTTCGTAATCCTCGGAGATGATATAGGCGTTGATGTCTAATTTCTCATTCCAAGCGAAAAGCTCGCTTTTAACATTGGTTACATAGCCGTAATAATCGAACTTGCTATCCAAATCATAGGCGATGATGTAGTTGGTGCCATTTTTTTGGTAATGATAGTAAATGCCGTCCTTAGCAACCGGGAATGCAGGGATGCTAATCCCGGTTTTCGAAGAGATAGGATCGACGATCTCGCTCGGCCAAGAGGTGAAGGTCGTTACTTTCGGGGTGTAATAAACATAGATGTTGTTGCCATTGAAATAACGGATGACCACCTCTAACTTAGCCCCATCATCCAATATCTTGGATAAATAATAGACGTTATTGATGTTGGACTTGCCTTCTTCGAGCCTAAAGCCGTTATCTTGCAAAAGGGTAGAATATTCTTTCGATAGGTCCTTAACGTAATAGTCATAAATCATCAAGGTGTTGGCGTCTTCGGCGGACATGCCATAATCCTTCCCCAAGGCGATATAAGGGAGTTCCAAAGAGCAAACGTATTCGATAACGCTTAAATCGTCTTTGCTCCAAGAAGCCTCGTCTCTGGCTTTTATGGAGTAATTGTTATGGCAGACGAGGATGTTATAAGAGGACTTATGGCCATCCTCATCCAAATCCACGTCGGTGAGATGGTAATACATGATCCCATAGCCGACGTTATCTTCGGCTTTGGTTAATTCGACGTATTCCTGCCCTTCCTTATATTGGACATGGGCTCCGCTATAAGCGGTCACGCAATCCCAACCGCATTGCTCTAACGCTTTATAATAGTCCTTCAAGCTAAAGGTTTCGGACTCATTGACGATCGCTAAATACTTGCCGTTATAGTCTTCGGATTCATAGACTTTGATCTCGCCGGTCAGATAGGAAGAAGGATAAGGGAGGATCGAGCCGCAATAGGTCTTCATCAAAGCTTTCTCTGCCTCGTTCCAATCGTTAACGATAGGTTCCAAGGAAGACGTATCGGGTGTTGGCTCTGAACTAGAAGAAGCGTTATCTTCATTGCATCCGGTTAAAATAAGGCCTATGGCCAATAAGGATACCAATAAGGTTTTCTCTTTCATCATATATCCCTCTTTTCCGCCCCATACTTTAATACTTAAGGGGCCTAAAGACAATCTTTATCTAAGATAAAGAAATCCATCCTCCTTACCGAGAATTCGGTTAAATGGAGGATGGAATTTCATTTTCTTTCTAAGCTTAGTCGGCTTTGACCATATCGAAGGTCATACCGCACTCAGTGCAGGTGAGAGTCAAGGTGCTAAGGTCTTCGCTTAAGGTCGCGGTCTTAGTTTCATTCCAAGTCTCGAACCAATCAAAGTATGTCTCATCGACGAAGCCATCATCGACGAAGGTGATGGTCCAACCAGCGTTCTCGCCGCTGTTCTTCTTGATGCTGTATTCGCAATCAAGATAGTAGTCCACGTCGTCATAGGTGAGGACGCCAGAGGCTTTGCCGCTCATATATAAGTCTAAGCTGATCTCGTAAGTATAATCATCATCAGAAGCGCTACCAGTCCATCTTCTCGGCATCGTGGCGGCCATAGAACCCTGGAGGGCGCATTCGAGATAGCTATAATCGGAGTCGCAATAGAGTTTTAAGTCAGCTCCGACATATAAGGCATCGAATGGGACGTCGCAACCGCTAAAGAAGAATTCGTAGAAATCTTCGTCATCGACTTTGGAGATGCTATAAGAACCATTGACGCTCTCGCCCATCTCGTAGTCAACGATGGCGATGCTGCCTTCTAATTCGGTCGTTGGGGAGAAGGTCAAGGAATACTTATTGCTGTTGCCGAGGATATCGCGGACCATATAGGTACCAGCGCTTAACATATCGGCGATAGATGCGTCTTTGACTTTGAAGTAGATCTCCTGAGAGACGCTGTTATCGGCTTCGCAGTAGATGGTGAGGATATAATCGCCGCTGGCGTTGATTTGGACGGTGAGAGCCGTGGTTTCTCTCTCGTCATCTCCAGGATACACGGTATCGGTAGAGATTTCGTATTCGTCCTCGTTAACTGGATCGCCATCGTTATCGGTCAATCTGGCAGCGATGGCGCCGTTGGCGTTATATGGCAAAGTATAAGCGGTGAAGTAGTGGATAACGCCCTGATAGGTGTTGATGGTATCGCCATTAGAGACCTTATCGGTGCTGTAATCGTAATCCGGGCTATCGGTGTAATGACGTAAGGCCATATAGGTTGGCTTGATCTCATTGACGGTGACCGGGAAGGTGACGGAGCAGAGTTTGGTGGAAACCTTGATGGTGAAAGTTCCGGCTGTGTAGCCATAGACGGTGACGGTTTCCATCGTTCCGTCGCTGCTGCGGCTGGCATAGATGGTGACATCGCCCTCTTCACCACCGACGATCTTAGAGATTACCGGGGTATCGAAGTTGAGGTTGGCGGTAGAAGTGGTGGTTTGGACGTTAAGTTCGACGGAACCGCCTTTTTCCATGGTAACGCCTTGGCTATCGCTCATGACATTGCCTTCGTTATCGGCTAAGGAGAAGTCAAGATAGTTGAAGGAATCGAGATCGACTGGGTTGGTGTAGTCGCGTTCGCCAGCGGTTTGCTCGATCTTCCATTCGTTGACGTTGTTGGCTAAAGCGTCGCTATGAAGGGTGCAGACCCCATCGGCGTAGTCCCAATCGCCAGAATCATAATATTTGAAGGTGACATCGAAGGAATCGAGATATCCATCGCAGATTGGGAAGCTGCCTTCGACGGTGTAATAGTCCCATGGATCGGTACCATCGCCGCCGTCATGCCAACCATAAGAGAAATAGACGCGGTTATTTAATTTATAGGCTTTGAAGTCCTTGTTCTTGTTCTTCTTGCCATATTGAATAACGGAAGAGAAGAATCCTTCTGCGCCATAGGAAGTGGTGCCCCATTCGATGTAGTTCTCGAACTTGGTGCCCATGCTGGTGTAGTAGTTGTAATCGTCCTTTACAAAGTCCCCTTCATCGTTCTGGGTGATGGTGAGGATTTCTCCGTCGGAGTCATACATAAGGTAGGTGACCGTATCGCCCCAGTCATCGTCTTTGTCGGTCAATTTGGCGGTCATGCCATACTTGTCGGAACCATATACGTATTCTTTCTTAGTCGTATAGGTTTCGGATTGGTATTCACCACTTTCGTCATGGGTGATCTTGCCGCTTTTGATGTTGCTGACGCCGGTCTTATATTCGGCAGCCACCGTTTCAAGAGCGTCGATGGTGACATCCACCGGGGTTGGCTCGGAGGAAGAGCTATCGCCTCCAGGTACATCGGAGGATGATGAGTCTCCGCCCGGAACGGAAGAAGAATCTCCGCTTGGGACAGAGGAGCTAGAGTCGTCTCCTTTTGGAGTGGAACTGCTAGAGTCGTCGCTTGGGGTGACGCTGCTAGTGTCGCTTCCTTGATCAACTGGAGAAGATGGTACAGACGAGTCATCCACTCCGCAGCCGGCCAATAACATCGTTAAGGCCAATGGAATTAAAATCTTGGTTTTCTTCATATTAATATGAGAATCCTTTCCTAAAAAACGCCTTACATTTTTAACGTACTTAACAAACTGTCAATAATTTCTTTACTAACTCACTTATTTTTTATCATTCAAGGGGTTTTAGGGCCTTTTTCGGCCAAAAGCGAATAGTCAATCAATCAAGATAAAGAAAAAGGCCCAACCCCTTTCCGAAGATCGAGCCTTATTTCTATCAATTGGAGCATCCGAGCGGAATTGAACCGCTGGTTACTGAGTTGCAGTCAGTTGCCTTACCGCTTGGCTACGGATGCAGCGACAATAAATATAACATTGCTTTTAACTTACTTCAAATTGTTATAGATGTTTTTCGCCTTTTACATAAAAGGAAAGCATCCTTTCCCGCCGAGGAGGCGAGATAAGGATGCTTTAGGATGTGGGATTGTTATTGATTAGAGTGTTTCTTGGAAAGTGACGGAATTGATTTGGATGTCTTTCTTGTTTTCTTCCTTGTTCATGCTAATCGCGATCTTATAGTAACACGAAGCAGTAGGGGTCGTAATTGCAGTTTCAACGACTTTGTTGGCGGCAACTGCAACATCGATTTCCTCGAGATTTGTCGTGAATGTACTATCAGTCGAGACAATTAGTTTAAAAGATTGAATGTTAGCTAAAGAAGAAATCGCACCAAAATCAATGGAAACTGACGAAATCTTGTTTGCGAACACTTGGTCGGTAGAAATAGAAGCCAAGCCGGTTCCATTCGAACTACGGCACTTGACATATTTCCAACCATTATTGTTGTTGCTGAACCCGTTCAAGGTGTAGCTCACTCCATCAGAAACATTTTGCCAAGTCGTGTTGTATTGTTGAGTGGATTTTTTGTTATTGGTGGAATTAAACTCAAGTTTATAGGCCTTAGCAACCGGGGTGCTGTCAGAAACGAATTCAACTGCAACTTTGTTGACGGCAGCAGCAACGAACTTGCCTTCTTTGGTGATGTCAGTGGTCTGACCGTATTGAGTGACCTTGATGGAGGCAACTTTGTAGCCTTCAATTGGGGTAGCGGTGACGGTGATTTCATCACCAGACTTGATGCCGGTTTCCTTGCTCAAGGTAACGGTACCTAAAGTCTCGTCGAATTCTTTGGTGACGGTAGCGTCGGAAGCTTCTTCGAAGACGATGGCATTCTTGATTTCCTTGGTGGTGTTATAGACATCGAAGGTACCGATGATGGTAACTTCTTTGCCAACATAAGTGGAATCAATGGCCGTGGAGCTTGAAGTGGCAAGAGAATACTTGCCGTTGGAATAGGTGTAGTAAGCGGCGGAAGCGGCATTATAGCCACCATACATGGTGATGGTATTGCCTTCGTCATCGATGATCATACCGGTGCCATACCTGGCGTTGGTAAGCTTTTGGACGTAGCCGTGGACGACGTAGAGGTTAGCGGCATCGGCTTCTTCAAGAGCGTTAGCTT
>CAVFGR010000013.1:0-16149 GCA_963622135.1 bacterium | reverse complement strand
TAAATAAATTTATTTACATTTCGTCGGATTAATGTATTATCCATTTCGCTTTTTAACGAAAGGAAAATTAAGATCATGAAGAAAATCAACACATTGATGGTCCTAGCCGCTTCCGCCCTCTTGTTGGCGGGATGCGATGATAAAGGCAATTCTTCCGATAGTTCCGATATCAAAGGGGATGACACAAGCTCTGTTGTCCCAAGCGATGATTCCGGCTCAGTTACCCCAAGTGCCGGCTGGTCGGAGAAGGATAAGAAATTGCTTAGCAAATACTGCGGCGAGATCCTCCCTTACCCAACTAAGATGGGTGATTCCGTCACCGTCGCCGAAGTCGTCAGCACTTATGGCGATAAGTATTTGGAGATCTATGCCGAGTCCGCGAAGCTCACCATCACCGACTACTACAAGGATTTAGAGGCAGCCAACTGGAATGTAATCTATGATTACAACAACGACGCCGCCCAGTATGACAGCTATGGCTATGAATATTACGAAGCCATCAAGATCAACGGGAACGTTGGATATAGCATCCAATACATGTATGGCGAAGATGATGACGGGAATGGATATAACGTCATCTATTGCTATAACAATTTGGATGTCAATCTCGCTGCGAACGAGAATTGGACGGCTAAGGATAAATATAGCTTAGACGCCACCATCACCGCCATCCCACCGATGCTCAAATTGGGCTCGAATTACGAAGTCTATGGCTATGATGATTATTGCGCCATCGCCTATGACGATTTGGCCATCGACTATACCCAAGAGAACGCCGAGATCTTAAAGAACGCTGGCTGGACTCTCGATACCAAACTCAGCGCCCAATATGGATTGTATATCCTTTATACGACCGCTTCTGACGGAGCCAGATTGGAAGCCACCCTTTATTATGACCGTGGCAATCACGCGCAGTTCGATTATGCCTACGAAGTCTATGAATCCGTCACCTGGCCGACTGAATTCGTCGCCCTCTTTAAGGAAGTCTCCGGCGTCAGCATCCCTGAATTCACCGCCGACGACATCTCTGGATACTATTTCTATCAAGCCAAAGGCGAATTCATCATCTATGCCAAGACCGAAGATGAGAATCTCGTCGATACCTACGCGACAAAGTTGAAGGATATCGGGGCTTATTATGATTCCAGCCTCGAGCAATATATGGATTGGAACGAGACCTATTACGTCGAAGCCAAGGAATCTTACGATGATGAGTGGAACAGCATCTTCAAAGTCACCTTCGCCGCTTTGGCCGAACCTGTCGATGAGCTCTTGACCTCCTATCCAGCGGAAGCCATCAATGAGTTCCTTGAAAGAAACGATATGGGTGGCGTCACCGTCCCAACCTTCCCGATTTTGAACGACTACACCGTGAAGGATAACATCCACGCTTATTATCAGGACTATGACGAAGTCTATGCCTATCTCGTTGCGGAAATCACCGAAAGCTACTATTGGTATGGCATCGATGATCCTACCGATACCGAGGCCATCGAGGCTTTAGCCGCCCAAATGGCTTATGAATACACCTCTTATACCATCTCTGTCTACGACGCCCCTGTCGGCGATATGTTCGATGAGACGGTCGAAGCAACCAACGAGGCTTTCAACTATGTCGCTGACGTCCTTAAGGAATCCGACTTCTTCAAGGTCTCAAGCAGCACTTATGATCTCGCTTACGAAGATGCCACTGGCAAAGTCATGATCGGCCTTACCTTAGCTAACGACATAACCACCATCACCTTCACCTATGGAACTGGCAATGCCCATTCCGAGCCTACATTCCTTTTTGACCCTAGCAGCGTCAACATCGAAGCGGGCGGAACTTATCAATTGAACCT
The DNA here is from genome assembly GCA_963622135.1 of bacterium. Classification (GTDB taxonomy): domain Bacteria; phylum Bacillota_I; class Bacilli_A; order RFN20; family CAG-826; genus UBA4951. Next base: position 14,308 of record CAVFGR010000013.1, on the reverse strand, counting down.
CGTCTGCGAGGGGCTTGAAGGCACCATCGCCTATACTTCCGACAACGAGAAGTTCACCGTCGACAACAATGGTTTGGTGACCGCGGCCGCTGACGCGACCGGCGAAGCTACCATCACCGCCACCATCACCCTCAAAGATACCAATGAGGTCATGACCGCCACCGCGATCGTCACCGTCAGCGAGACCTGGACCGCAGAGAAAACCGCCGATGCCATCGCTTCTAAATTCAACAATCATTTCAATTTGAGCGAAGGGGACGCGAATTATGCCGCTCCAGTCGCTGAGGCTGAAGGTTATTCCTTGTTGCTTCATAGCGATGAAATCACCGCCGTCTCTGACGCTGAAGATCTCTTTGTTTCTTCTTTGATACCGGGATCCGTCTTCGGCGATTGCAGTGATGGCGTCTGGGAAGAAGGCACCTTCGATAGTGGCGTTGCCTATGAGAAATTAGACTACGTTGCTTTTAACGAAGATGACACCGAAGTCGACTTCACTGTCTATGCTTATAGCCAAGATGGCGCTGTCTATCTTAAACTCGTAATCACCGAGTGCTAATAGCGGACAATATCATTAATAAAAAAGGAGACGATTTGAGCCGTCTCCTTTTTTCTTAGGCGCAAAGGGCAACTAACGCCACTATCCAGAGGATAGCGCACACAGCCCCAAACGGGATTGATACTAAGGCAGGAATTCTCAAAGCGAACTTGCCACGAAGGCAAAGACCGACGATGCCGAGGGCAAGTCCAATGAAACCCAACCAGCCGCAGATAAAGATGGGCAAGAATGCGACGCTGTCATTCACCTCCGTAATGGAAAATACGGGCTGATCGAAATTAAGTTGGGCGGCGATGAGCAAATCGCCGAAGGGGTTAAGAATCTCAAAGCGATGGAAAATAAGCTCGATATCTCAAAGATGAACGCACCATCTTTCCTTATGGTTTTGATAGGAGTTGGGCCATATGCCTACCGTCGCGAGGACGGAATATATATCGTTCCAATCGGATGTTTGAAAAACTAAGCTCTTATTGAATGAAAAAACCGAGTCGATTGGCTCGGTTTTTAATTGATTTTCCTTCCTTACGAATTTTGTTGAGGCTTATTAAAGTTTCTCTCGATGAAGTCTTCTATCGCTTTATCGTAGGCCTTTGTGGCGTTTATCTTAATATGGGAACGGATGCCTTTTTATTTTTACTCGCAAAAAGCGAAGGTCTTATCGTTGATTATCTTATAAAAGACGCCTTTATATTCGAAACGATTGCTCGCGTAGATGGTCAATTTATCGGAAAGCATGGAGGAATCATTAATGTAATAGAGAGGCTCATTCGCGCTGGAAACTTCTTCTCCCCATTCGACGAATTCGATGTCGGCTAAGTAATCGATAGAGGTTAGAACCGTGTCATCGGACACTTTCTTAACTTCCGTTGAAGAACCATAACTTAAGAACTTGCAGGCTTTTTGATATGGGTTAGATATCGTTATGGTCTTAGGAAGCAGATAATAGACATCGGTTTCATCATCGTTAACGTGATAAAGAAAGCCGTTGGAAACGCTGAGGGCGTGGCTTTCGGCCGCGGTTTGATAGATGTATTTCTTATAACTCCCACCGCTTATATGTGAGGCCGGGGTATTGACCTTGATGGCCAAGGAATCTAATAAATATCTAGCATTGGTCATATCGTCAGTATCTTTGGTGTGGGTGACATTAACGAAGGAGCCTGGCGCCACTCCGATATAGCCTTCTTCCAAAATAGCCTCGGTCAAATCTTCAACTTTCAAGTCATCAATCCAAGTATATAAATTGGATATCCTCGTCCAATATTCGCTGTGGAAAGTGGAGGTGTTATCGCAACAAACCCTGATGGAGTTCTTATGGTTACCATAGGAGAAATTAAGATCATAAGTGCCTTCTTTGGTGAACCAAACTCTGTATTCGGGACCTGAATTAGTGTCGTACCAATGATTGATTTGGGCATATGGGGTGGATATGGTTCTGCTATTGACACTCACATTCTCGTAGGCGTCATCGAAAGTGACTGCGTCTCCATCGACACCCAGCACCGTTTTACGTCGAAAGTCGTATTCAGGCGTAATCGAAAGGGCGTAATATTTCAGGGTGCTTACATAGTAAGTTATGACATTGTCGACTTTCCGGTAGCGGCAATTTTCCTTTATATAGCCATCATCGGTAACGACGGAAAGGCCGCCTTGTATGCCCGTCATAACCGGCACCCTGTTTTTGCTGGGGCTGCAGCTATAGGCAATGGAAGGCAAAATGAGCCAAAGGATTAAAACCGAGCTCTTGATCATACTCTCATTTTAGCAAAGGATTTATCTTAGGGACATATGAAGCGTCCGTTTCTTCTTAAACGAAGCCACTTTCGTCCTTAGGCTGAAAAATAAATGATAATCATTTACTTTTCTCTCATTTGGAGTAGTATGCGAAACGTTCCGTGAAGTTATAAGGGATACGAATATGAAAAAAGTTGAAAAATTATTGGTTCTGACCGCCTCGATATTGATGCTCGCAGGCTGCAACGAAGATAATCCTTCCGATGCCTCCTCTAGTTCTAAATCAGAGGAACCAGATAGCAGTTCCATCACTCCTATCGGGGATGACTGGTCGGAGACCGATAAGACCTTGCTTAAGAAATACTGCGGGGAAGTCCTCCTATATCCTTATGGCTTTTCTTCCAAGCCAAGCGTGAAGGAATTAACCGACGATAACGGGGACAAATACCTTCAGATCACCTCGGCTTCGCCTTCCTTTAGCATCGCCGATTATCAATATGACCTACTTAATTCCGGATGGAGTGGAATCTATGACTATAACGGCAATATCGCCCAATCCGATAGCTCCGGAACGACATATTATGAGTTCAACAAGGTCTCTGAGGACGGAAAAGTCGGCTACGATCTAGTCTATTACTATGTAAAGTCCTCCAATAATGGCTTCAACGTCATCCAATGCTATAACGACTTGGATGCCGCAAAAGATAGCAAGAACGAATGGTCTGAAAGTGAAAAATCCATCTTCAACACCCATCTTTCCCTTCTCCCCGCCAAACTCAAATTAAGCGTCACCAACGGTGTTTATGCTGAGGAAGAAGACACCGTCATCGTCGGGGATTTATCGGCGGTCAGTTACGTTAGCGATAACGTCAATATCTTAAAAAACGATGGTTGGACTTTGAATGATTCGATGTCTAAACAATATGGTACCTATGTCTTAGAGAAAAAGACCTCCGAAGGGGCCACCGTTTACGCCTCGATTTATTATTACTCCGGAAACACCATCGCTTTCACTTACTATGCCAACATCCAGACCTCGTCTACTTGGCCAAGCGAATTCGTCGCTCCCTTCGAGAAAGCAACTGGCTTTAGCATTCCTCAATTCCCGGATACTTCAATCGCTAAGTATTCCTATTACGAAAAGGCCGGAATCTCTTATATCTACGCCTTTGTCCAGGAATTCTATATCGAAACCACTTATTCCGATATGATCGAGAATAAGGGCGGTCTCTATGATAGTTCCAAACATTTCTATACCGACTGGGAAGAGACTTGGTTCTTATCCGCCTCTTCTTCTTGGGACAGCATCACCTATGATGATATCTTCACCATTTCTTTCGGTTTATTGGATGAACCTTACGACGAGATGGTAACTACCTATCCAAACGAGAAGATCAATAAGTTCCTAAACGACAATTCCTTAGGCGGAATAACCCTTCCGAGTTTCGATTTCACCTCTTATAGTTCCAAGCCAACCTTAAAGGTTGTCACTTATACCTATGAAGAGGCCTACGATGATGTCTATGCCGAAATCGAGATCTCTCCGGATTGGTATGATGTCGAGGAAGGCGATTATGCCGCTTATGCGGCGAAAGCCAGCGAATTGGCTAAGCAAAACATCTACTTTGCCGTCAAAGTCTTTGATCCGAAGATCGCTTTAGATAACGAAGGCACCAGAACCACCCATAAAGCCTATGAATACGCCTCTTCCATCCTTGCTAAGTATGGTTGGGCCAAGGTTACTTCCTACGTCTATGATGCGGCTTATGAAGATCCAACCGGCACCGTCTTAGTTGGCATCACCTTAGCCAACGGGGCCACCACCGTCACCTATGCCCCAGGTTCCAAGCAAGCCCATGAACCGAAGTTCTATTTCGAAGCCACCGACTGCCATATCGCCGCCGGCGGAACCTACCAGACCAAGTTAGTCTGCGACATGCTTAAGGGCGATGTAACCTATAAATCTTCCAACTCCAAGTTCACCGTTGATAGCAATGGCTTAGTCACCGCCTCGGCTGACGCCCTACCAGGAGAAGGCACCACCATCACCGCCACCATCTTAGCCGAGGGGGAAACCACCGAGAGAAGTGCCACCGCTTATGTCTCGGTTACCGAGTATTACACCTTCGATTCCGCCATCCAAAAAGTCGCGGATTTGTTTAACGCTTATTTCAACTTATCTGAAGGCGATGAAGGATATGCCGTCCCGGAACAAGTCGATGTCCCTCAAAGTGATGGTTCGACCTTCACTTATTACCGTTTGGAAATGAAGCCAAGTGGTGTCACCAGCGTGGACGAAGGCTGTAACTTTGCCAGCGCCAATCTCATTCCAAGCGGATTTAACGATGTCAATGAAGGCGAGTGGAGCAAAGCCACCTTTGGAGATGATGAAATCCCGGGCAAAATGCTCGATTATGTCTACTATAACGACGATGAAGAAGGCAGTTCCGTCCAATTAGGATACGAAGTCTATATCGATCCAAGCGATAATAAAGTCCTTATCGCCGTGAATGCCTACGATTCATATTGATTTAATAACGAAATGAAATATGCCCCTATTCTTGGAAAAAGAAGAAAGGGGCACACAACACTTAAAAAATCGTCTTTTGATTTATCTTTATTCGCAGAAAGCGAAGGTTTTGTCGTTGATAATCTTGTAGAATACGTCTCTATATTCGAAACGATTGCTGGCATAAATGCTCAGCTTGGCTGAAACCGACATTCCTGCGTCGATGTAGTAGAGAGGCTCGTTAGCGGAAGAAGCCTCATCTCCCCATTCGGTGAATTCGATTTGGTTTAGATAATCAATGGTGGTTACGCTTGAATCATCGGCGACTTTCTTGATATCGCAAGAAGAAGCATAAGTGAGTAATTTATAGCCCTCTTGGTATGGATTATTAATCTTTACGTCCTTTGGTAAGAGGTAATAAACCCCATCATTTTCCGTATCGCGAAGGAAACCGTTGCTGATTGTGAGGGTTTCTCTAGAGGCGGAAGTGATGTAGGTGTATTCCTTATAAGAGCCACCGGAGACCTGAGAAACAGGCGTGTCTACTTTAATCAACGATGAATTAAGGAGATTCCAGACGTTCGACATATCATTCGCGTCAGTTGTGTGCGTCACGTCAATGAAAGAGCCTGGCGCCACACCAATATAGCCTTCTTCGATGATCGCTTCTTTTAAATCGCGATAATCTAAGGTTTCTATCCAAGGAAGAACGCTAAACATATCCTTCCAACAATAATTATGGAGGTATGAATCGTTATCGGAACAAATCCTAAGGCTGGTTTTGAAACTGCCGTAAGCCACATTCAACTCGAATGTCCCTTCTTTGGTAAACCAGACTTTGTATATAGGTCCGAAACTATCCTCATCGTAATAGCTTATTTCAGCATATGGCGTGCAGATGGTTTTCCCATCATTTAAGACAATATCGCTGTATTTATCGGTGAAAACCACCGCATCTTTGTTGATTTCGAAGTACTCGTGTTGGATGGTTGAAATGGAATGTATGTCCAGATAATAGTATTTCAAGGTGTTCACATAATAGGTATCCACCCCATCCACATTTTCGCTAGGGGAACGGACCACGTTTCCGCTATCGTCGAAAGTATCGAGTTCGGCTTCAATGCCCGTCATAACAGATTCTTGGTCATTGTTATGGCAGCAACTAACGATGATCCCTGGCAAGAGAAACCAAAAAGCCAACGAGTAAGTCTTTATCATGATTCAATTCTAGTGCTTTCCTTTATGGCTGTGTTAAAGAACGTTTTGCTCATCCGATTCTAGATGCTTTCGGATGATTTCCGCCGCTTCTTGGGCGTTCTTTAGGTTGTTAACGACCAGCTTTTCCCCGCTTTTGAGGGTGAAAAGGATGCCACCACTTTTACCAATACCTTTAGAAGCGTTCCTATACGGAAGGACTTTGGCGAATTCGATTCTCTCGATATCCTTCAAATTGATTGCTCGTCTCAAAGGAACATGGGCGATTACCTTATCGCCCTTAATTTCGATCAATTTATCAAAGACACGGCATAAAACGATGCCAAGAACGAGGAAAGCGACTCCAAAAACCGAGGAAATGGCGACCATCGCGATCGCAGGAGCCGGGAATTCTTCCAATTTCAACGCAGCAAAAAGAGAATAGCCAATCGCCATTCCGATGAATATGAACCCAAAGACGATAAATACGATTATCGGGGCCTTGTTGCCTTTAATACAGATGGAATCGTTGTTTTTATTCATATTTTTAAATTCCTTCCCTGATGATCATTTCCCATTCCCGTCAAGATAGAGGATATGGTTCTTATCCATTCTGAAATTGCAATCCAAGGAATAGGTTCCATCACCGTTATCGACGTATTTGGCAACTATCTCGCCCGTCACCCTATCGATAAGACGATATTTGGTAAGGGATGAATCAGAATAGGAATAATTGGTGTTTCCGCTGATTTTGTATCTTAGGCATTCATCCAAGGAATGTCCGCCAGGGTTGGCGGTTGAGGAAACATCCGTAGGAAGGACATAATGCCCTTCGGAGTATTTCCTATCGAACAAAAGGGTGGCCCCAGAGGATGTCTTAAGATCAGTTCCGAACTTATGGTCCACGAAATCCCCGACATTTGGGGTTGGGAGTTGCTCATCGAAAACATAGAAGAAGAGTTTATCGTGGCGACGCATATAAAGGTCGTATTTCCCGTTTGCGGGATTGTATTTGATAAGGATGTCATAGACATCGAGGGCTTCATTGCCCTTCAATTTGAAGACGACTTGTTTCGTTCCGTCGGAATCGGTCTTTTTGATGGCTTCTATATAACCGTTTGTCGCATCGAAAGGCCGCACGAAGACCTGATCCTCGGCGATTCCCGTTTCGCTCGATGGGTTGGAAACGAGATATTCGTAAGCCATGTCGTCATTGCTTGTGTTAAAGACATCCGTCGAAATAGACGAATCGTCGAAGGAGATCACGAAATAGGATTTCGAGGTTTCCGAGAGGTCGACGTTCTTGACCAAATAGGTATATGGGGAATCTTTCTTTAGGTCTTCCCCATCTTTATCGTAAGTGGAGCCATTTTGCTTAGCGACATACAATGGATTGACGTTTCGATAGAAACTTCTTCCCGATGAGTAATTGCCGGAAATAAAGGTAGAGACTTCGCTCATTTCTGAGGAAGAAGAGATGATCTTTGGTTCATCGATTTTCTCGAAGGCCACAACAGTCGGCGAATTCTTATAAGAGCCCATCGAAGTCAGATCATCCGGGGAGATTTCGATTTGGGTCAAGCGTTTACCCGTCAATGAGGCAAACGACCCAGAAGACGCTTGCGAAACAATATTATCGTAGAAAGCATCGAAATATTGGGTGATGGATGTATCTGAATCGATATTTGATGAAGTCGGGCCTTTTTGATAAGAGTAGTTAGCGACGAAGACATAGAAGGAATATAGTCCTTCGCCATATTGCTTGATGAGCTTATTCTGAATCTCGTCAGCGTCCAACGTGTAGAGGTTCTTCCATTGCAATTTGCCTTCGTCCGTCAGCCAGTTCTTTGGGCTATCGATGACGTTATTGGCGGAGAATTGCAACTCCGATAAGGAGGAGTTTATAGAGATGTTGTTGTAGTTGAACAAACGGATGTAGGAACTGCTTAAGTTCACGGCGTCAACGACGCTGCCGCTATCGTCCGTATAGGTAAAATCGCCGACTCCTTCGTTATAGGTGTCGCTATGGAAGAATGGGTATTTGTATTCGACGGAGCTGTCACTCTCGGTTATCTTTAGTCTTTCGGAAGAGCCACCGCCATCTAAATAAGTGCTGCCGCTGTTCCCTTTCTTGCCATTTGAGAAAAGAGGGAAAAGTCTGATGACACCTTCGCTATCGGCGTATTTGTCCAAATCGCTTAGCATATCGAAATAATCGCTTCTCGGCGAAGGCTGGAAGGCTTCTCCTACCTTATTTTCCTGCCATTCCCCACCGCCCTCGTTGTTATCAACCGGCGAATATGGATAGCCTCTATCTTCATCGGTTGCCGCCGAAGGATTGCTAACGTAAGTCCACTCGGTGAAAGTGTAGTTATGCATATAGGAGTAGGTATATTTGCTATCATCCAATTTGGTGCCCATCGAAGTGAAGATATAAGGGATGACCTTCTCCATCACCGAGCTCACAAGTTCGTTGGTGACCGTCAATTTGATAGGGATATAACGACCGGTGTTGGTGTTATCCATATCGGCGTATTTGCTAGAATCGGTTGAATCCCCATAAATCAAGCCTGCCGGGGCTCCATCGTCTGACCAACTATCCTTTATGGTCTCACCGTAATAATAGCAATCGCCCCAAGAGCCTAATCTATCGGCGGAATATTGGTTCCTGCCGTTGAAATGCTCAACTCTATCTGGATCATCTTCGAAAATGGAGATTTGATCGATGCTTCCAGGCATACCCCATGTGCGTCTATCCCCGCTTGGGAGGACGTTTTGGGAGGCTGTGTAGGCTGTTCCGCTTCCATATGCCGTTCCGCCATCGGCTTCGAAAACCGAGCAAGAGAAATGCTCTCCCATATAACGGCGATAAGCCCCATCATAGGTGACATCGCCATAATCTAAAGGCTGGCCATCGGTATCGGTTCCGGAATAAAGGCCGGTGTTTTCGCTCAATTGATAAGTGACGGAGACGCCGCTGGATGAGTCGCTGAGAAGAGCGGTCTTGTAACCGAATTGCTCTTCCGGTTTAGCCACGCCCGTTGGGGTAGCGAGTTGCTGATCATCTAAATATTCATCATATAAATGCAAATAAGAGGCGCTTGGGAAGAAATAGATGGTGTAGGTTTTCCCTTCTTTATCGCTCGTGTTCTTGCCGAAGTTATAGTTTTCTTCGATGTCGTCTCCAACGATGTTATTCGAAGTAAGAGAGTTATCGACTTCCTGCTGGTTATCGAAATACCAATAAGCCAAGCCAAAAGAAGTGGTGCCTAGGACACCGACGCAGGCTAAGAATGCTATTCTTCTTAAGGCTTTCTTCATCGTCTCTCCTTAAATAACCACGATCCTGATGGTGATATTTGCGTCCGCTAACGCTTTTTGAAGGTTTTGATATTTGTCTCTGGTATTGGGCTTAACATCGGCGTTTTTATACTCGATGGCCTTATTCAGATTGAGGGTGTATTTGAAATAGCCGTTTGGATCTTCCAAGCTGACATCGGAGATCTTTTCGATGTCGGCAGAGAAATCGTGCCCGCCTTTTAGATCAGTCGCATCTTCGTATTCTTCGCTCAATTTGACGTAATTTGGCAACGAAGTGCCACCGATATCGATATAAACGCGGAAAGAGCCTCCTTCAATGGAATCATTGGCGTCCAATAACGAGTATTTGACCACCACTTCGTCATTTAAGCTATAGGTCGTGTCTCCATCGTTTAAAGTATAGAAATCAATCCCATCCTTTAAATCCGAAGCCTCGCCTAAACCTTGGGAAAAGACGAGCTTAGAAGGGGATTTTAGAGCAGTCAGTACGCCTTTATTGACATCAGAGGTAGTATAGACAGAAATGTTCTTGCTGATGGGATCCAAGGTTTCTTCGCCGAAATACCAAGCGCAAAAAGCCGAACCGCCAATGGCGGTCACGGCCACTATAGGCATAGTAATAGCTAAAATCTTCTTGCTCCCCATTTGGGTCTATTCCTTCTTGTTGTCATATTCTTCGGCCAAAACAAGGCTTCTTGAAGAATATTCCTTATCGATTTTGTCTTCCGATATCTCAAAGACGATCAAGAATGTCAAAGTGCTTAACAAAGCGACGATGCCAGCGCTGCTCTTGAAGTAAGTGATGGCGATTCCCAAACCGTAGTTTTGGAAACCATTATAACGCCCGATGATTTGATAATCCTGGACGGCGGTCTCCCAGATATTGCTACCGGTATTCGCATCGCCCCTCATCGTGAAAACGTAGGTATCATCGACCATGGTGATTTTGATTACCCTATGGACGATGACGTCGCCGCTGCTATTTTTGAAAGCCACGACATCATACAATTCAATGTCCTTAGCCTCGACCTTCTCAATCCCAATCATGCTATATTGCGTGATTTGGTCGGTGAGGTTGTTCTCCTTGATGTAGGTGTTGCCTTCATAAGGCTCTTCCATAGAGCCTGTTTGGATGACGAAATAGGTGTTATTGCCGATGAAGAAGTTATCACCGCTTACTTTGAAGGTGATGATATAAACCCCCATCACGGCGACCAAAAGATAGAAGAAGCCAGCGAAAATGCCGCTTGCGATCTTCTTGTTGACCGATTTGTTTTCGTCGTTTTTGATACAAGCGGTCAAAGTTTTTGGCTCATCGTCATCTTTATCAGAACCAGAAATATCGCCGCTAGAAGATAGCTGGCGGCGATATTTCTTCGTTAATTCGCCTAAGATCTTTTCGTCTTCGTGTCCGTATTTGATATGTTTCCTTTTATAGAAACCATAAAGTCCGAAGAGAAGGCTGAAAGAGATGGCTAAGCAGATCACGACGATCAAAGCGACATAGAAAACTATCTCGATCAATCTATGGGATCCACTGGTTGAAGAGGCATAAAAGACTGTCTCTATCAAAGAAATGGGAAAAAGCATTTTATGTCTCCAAAAAACGCTAATTTATTAGGCGATGGTAACCTCAAACTTGTAATCGATGGTCAAAAGTTGCGTGGTATCTAAATCGTCCTTCATAGTGGTGTAAGCCGCTGCCGTGGTTGGTTTTTTGCCCGCTTTATATTGGAGCAATTTGTTAACGTCAGAAACTGTGTCGGTCTCGATAGAAACGACTTTGTTAACAGCCTCGCCAGTAAAATTGACGGTGTGGGTACCGACGATTTTGGTCGTATCCGTTTTCACGTTATCGTCCGCGGTCCATTGAGCGGTGCTCTTCCATTCCAAATATTCGGCGGCTTTGGCCGATAAGGTGATGGTGGCGGTGATCTTGCCGCTGGTGATGCCGGCATTCTTCAAGTTGGTGCTTTGCTCAGCGGTAGCGGCATAAGTGCAGCCAAATGAGGCGACGTTAGTCCCTAACGCAGCGTCGGTTGGGGTGGTAGCAGATTCGGTGATAGAAATGCCTTTGGTGAGTTCGGTATTTTTCGCACCGCCCTGGTCAAGGATGACGTAGAGGTTTTTGCCGGCGTTGTTGTCGGTTAAGGTGCCGAGGCCATCGGCTAATTCGGTAACGTGGGTTTTGACGGAATTGTTGGCGGTGATTTCGTTTGATTCAAAGAACCAAGCAGAGAAACCGCTGCCGACGATGGCAGTGCCGCCGGCGAGAGCCAAAACGGCCATTAAAGCTTTTCTTTTCATTTTTTGTGTCTCCATTTTGTGCTTAGGACATAGTCCTTGCACGTCTCTATTGTAGGTGCATGCGAAAATATTTGCAAGCGACCTGAATATTGCTTTGGCTAAGGAAATTTCCGGAAATAAAAAAAGACGCCCGCAAGATAGAGACGTCCTTCTTATCAATTGGTCGGGATAGCCAGATTCGAACTGGCGATCTTCTGTACCCTAAACAGACGCGGTAACCAAGCTGCGCTATATCCCGGCAGGAGTGATTATATAGCAAAACGGGCTTTAAGAGAACGGAATCGACGAGATTTTAAACTGCGCACTTTTCACGAAAAACGTCAAACTGCGCAGTATAAAGTTCAAAAATAGTCATTTTTCAGCCAAAAAAGGCGTTTATACTGCGCAAAACGACCAAAACCTTAAAAACTGCGCAGTATGAACGGGTTAGTTATCGAAATCGTCGTAGTCGTCGTCATCCATGTATTCCCTATCGGAACAATTATCTGGATCATCCCAATCGTATTCATCGTGAGAAGGACGAGAGCTTGTCTTATTATCCTCGACGTGATGATTGCCGAATAGGATGTCGAAAAATGATGGCTCTTTGTTTCCTTCGCCAAAAGGATCTGCTGCCTGACTTAGGAAGTTGTCTTTGTTTGTCATATGGATAAACTCCTAATTTAATTATAGACGAAAGCCGCTTAAAAAAGAAAAAGCGTACATATTTTTGCATTAGGAATTAAAAAAGGCCCGTTTGCCAATTTGGTTCGGGCCATGATTCCTTTTTGTTGTTTGCTTATGCCCCTTTTATGAATCGTGGGCAAAGTTGGCTATTGGTCAAGACAGTCTCAAACATTCAATCGTTCAAAAGGGAATTCTTTTTACCGATTATCAAAGCTTGATAGTGATTGCCGGGCGAACTCCTCTCTCGATGGTAACCGTCCACCAACCATTTCCGCCGCTATCCGAGATACTAAGAGCCATCGTGGAATCCCTATCAGTGCCTCTAAGCCAATAAGTTCCGCAGTATTTGTAATCTTCTTTGTCGCTTGGGAAAACGCCTTTCGCCCTGGAATATTCACTAGTCTTGCAAACTCCCTTACCGGAGTCATTTTTGCCCATCAAATAAACCCTATCGCTTGTGTTGGCCCCGGAAGATGGGTTTAAATTCGTGCCATTGTCCACAATTGCTGTTTGAAGGAAATCATCATTCAAATTGAATGCCGTATTATAGAAGGAATTAATGAGCCAAGAGCGGATGTCGCTATGCTCATAATTGACAGAATATATAGTTTGGCCATCGATCGTCCTTTCCTCGGTGCTGCCATGGTAATTATGGCAATCCAAAATGACATTTGAAGCTAGGCTATATTCGTTCTCATTAGTCTTAATGATATTCCATGTTATCGGTTCGCATTTAAACCAATAGGTGGTCCCCTTTTTAATTACAGTGCCATCATCAAAGACGCATTTGTCACTCGACATCGGCCAAGGTGTCGCCGATACTTTAGCGTAATATTGATCATTGTATAGATACCAGCCATTAATACCGACGCTATCGGATGTCAAAGCATTTAATGAGGTTAGTAAGGTACTGTCACTAACTCTTGATTGCGGGTATAAACCATATGTAATGGTGTTATTTGTAAAGTTAACACTAGGATACGCTCCTAAGGCTATGAGTTTATTTGCTTCCTCTTCCGTTACAAACTTAGCGGTAAGTTCATATGCCTTTGGTGGCATAGTAAATGTATAGGTAGAACTTGGACTAATCAAAGAGTCTCCACTATACCAGCCAATGAATACACATCCATCTTTTGGTGTTGCTTCAACGGTTATAGATTCATCGGTGTAGCCGCTTCCGGATGCAATAGAAACGCTTCCTTTTGTATCATCGCTGCTAGTCACCTTGAGTTCTTGAAGAGCCGCAGTCCAATGCGCAATAAAATGCGGATCATATGCTAAATTGAACACAGCGGACGTAAACGCTACATCAGGGGTAGATGAAAGTGCCCAGAAATCGAAGTTATACCCTTCTCTTACAGGTGTTGGAAGATGAATCTCCTCATCGGTTCTGATGAATATCGGCTCATCGATCTCCTCCCCGCCGTTTGAGTCAAACCACATAGCGTATTCCAAGCCTTCCAAGAAGGCGTGAAGTTCCACATCGCTTGTCACCGTACAGCCTGAGAAGGACCATGGCGAGCGATAAGAGTTTTCCCACACAAACCAATAATCGATCAGATATCCTCTATTTTCGGCATAGTCATTTAGATAAGGAGGCGTAGCCTTTCCTCCGCTTTCAACCTCTTGAGTCTCCACCAAAACATCTTTGAAGTAGAATTCTACTTTGAATTTTTCAACCTCAGGGGGTGTTGTGTAGGGACCATCCTTTACCGTACCAACCATCTCTTTCGAGCCATCAGTCATGAGCACATATATAGATCCATCATCTTCAATAATGACATCTAAGACGGATATGCCTCTGTAAGTCTGGATGCAGCCGATGTAAATCCACACTCCATCTTGCGATTTTAGGTAAACCTCGCCATTTGATGTGTTTATGTATATCTCCCCGGCAACGCCGATATCGGTGCTAGGATCCCCATTACCGGTATAGGTCTTCGTTCCGTCTTTAGCGTCGGCCTTAACGCCGGTGTCGGTAGTCCCGATCCACCAGTTGCCGTTCTCGCCGATGTATGGGG
>CAVFGR010000012.1:0-7156 GCA_963622135.1 bacterium | reverse complement strand
CACCTTTATCCTTAAAAACAAATAAGATATCAAAGACATAAAAAAGGCGTCCGAAGACGCCTTTAATTTTAGAAACGCTTATTCAGTGGTGGCAGGAATGAGAACACAATTAACCCAGTTATCTGCTGAATTATAAGCTTCGAAGTCTGTGCCAAAGCTATCACAGCGAGTGAAGGTAACCGTTAAGACAGAGGAATTCTTGATCCATGCATCCTTTTTGTCGTTATTAAGGGTAATCGAGGTAACAAGGAGGAATGGAGCGGAATTGCTGCCTTCTCTCTTAACCTTATCGCCGACCGACAAGATGCCAGATGCGATGTTGAAGGTCAAAGTGATTTCGGTGTAGTCATCGTTGAGAGAATAGGATTGGACGGCGCCGCTCTTAACGAAGGTAGCGTAGTCGCTGACATAGAGGGCGACGGTGCCGTTAGTTTTAATCTCGAAGTTAGAAAGGTAATCGGCGTCCGTGGCTCCGTTTTCGTCGGTCAAGAAGAACGACCCAGTGCTCAAACTAGGATATATGGCGGCAGACTTGTTGTATTGGGATGGGGCCCAGACTTTAACGGTTCTTTCGCACGCCACACCATCAATATAGCCAGGGTAAGTCAAGGTGGAGACTGGTAAGCCGACGGTGTCATCGGTCAAGGCTAATTTATAGGAGGATTCCAAGGTGATCTCAACCTTGGTGATTTCGAGGGTGAGGATTTGGCTTTCGGCGGCATTCCATTCATCGGTGGCTGAAACTTTGAGTTTAACATCGTATGTGCCAACGGCGGTTGGAATGTTGACTTCAGAGAATTCATCTGTGGTTCCGGCGACGCGATAATGAGCACTCCAAATGCCGGAATTTACGGTAGTTACTACGCTATCGGAGTCGTTCGCTTTCTTACAGGTGGCAAACACTTCGTAGTTGGATTGCGGGAATTTACCTCCATCCCATTTTTTGCTGAAGTAGGTCTGGCTTATGATCATGACTCTATCCTTAGCACTTAACTTAGGAATGACGGTAGTTTTGACGTATCCGCAGTCTTTACACGTCTCGGTCTGCTCGCCCGCCTCTTTATAAGAGGCTTTTTTGGTCACGACTGGATCGTTATATCTATGGTTTCCCTGTTTGAACGGTTTCCCACAGGTAGCGCAAATATAAGAATGGGTTGTTCCGTTTTCGTCATCTGCATATTCGTTCGCAAAGCCGTGTGTGCCAACGTCGGCTTTTTCCCCGCATTCGCATTCGTGCCAATGGGTTCCATTAGCACCTGGAGTGTAATGCCATTCGCTTCCGTATTGGTGGGTTTGGGTGCCGGCGACCTCTCTGGTCTCGCCTTCATGGCCGCACAAAGTGCAGACGCGGTGTTCGATCCTATTTTTGTGGTATCCGGCTTCGGTCTTGGTGGTCCAATCGCCGTAGTTATGGGCTTCTGGATCGATGGCGATGGTCAAATCGGCGATCTCATTGCCGTCTTTGTCGAAATGCTTGTGGCAGAGTTCGCAGTCCTTGTGGGCCTTTGTTCCGGTCGCGGAGCAAGAGGCCTTAACTTCGTCTACCCAGGCTCCGAACGTGTGGGCGTTAGGATCGATGGCGATGGTCAAATCGGCGATCTCGTTGCCGTCTTTGTCGAAATGCTTCGAGCAATATTCGCAGTCCCTATATCCTTTGGTACCGGTGGCGGAGCAAGTGGCTTTCACTTCCTCGTGCCAGGTTCCAAAACTGTGGTTGGAAGAAACGATGGCGACGCTGACGTCGGTGACGATTTCTCCATTGGTGTTAACTTTAACGTCACAAACGGAACAAGATTTGTATTCGATGTTGCCTTCGGCTGAGCAAGTGGCCGCGACGGCTGGGTGATTGACGAAAGTGTGTCCGGCAAGTTCGCCTTTTTCTTCGCATCCTTCTTGGGTGCAGTTGTGCCAGTGCTCGCTGGCATCGTAGGACCATTCGGCGGCGTAAGTATGTTCATGCTTGCCGCAGCTGGCCAACACTAAGCCAGGCGCAACTAACAAAAAGGCCATACTTAACGTCAAAGCGTTTTTCTTGGTCATATAATCTCCTTGTTATTGGTTTCCCGCTACTGACGAGACGGGAACACTACCCAAATTATCACCCCCCCGAAAGGTCCTTTGCAACTAAAAACTTAGTTTTTACGGCAATTCATTTTTTTTTTGTTAAAAATTCCTATTTTTTAAGTGATTTAGTAAATCTTATACGCGTTTATAAAAGGAAAAGGCACCCCTTTCGAGGCGCCTTATGTTTTAGACTTCTATCTCTTTTATCTCGACTTGGTTGCCATCCTTAAGGAAGGTGTGCTCCGAACCGCAGTGAGGGCATTTCTTCCCATACTTGACGGTTTCGTATTCCTGCTTGCAATCCTCGCAGAAGGTAACGGCTTTGACGACGTTGATCTTGAGTTCGCAATCAGTGAGCATCTCTTCTTTCTTCTTGGCCCATTCCCAGATTTCGGCTAGATAAGAGGGAATGACGGAAGAAACCTCGCCGAGGTCAAGAACGACCTTCTTAACGCTTGTGACGTTATTCTCGATGGCGACGTTCTTGACATCTTTGATGATATAGAAGACAACTCCAAGCTCGTGCATTACTTGTCTTTCTTGTCTTCGGACTTGGTGACTTTGACCTTCTTCTCGTGTTTGAAGAGGTATGGGAGGATGCCTCCGAACTTCTTCTCAGCGGTACGCATGGTCGAGCATTCTGGATGATCTCTGGTGAGATGGATGGCATCGAACATACACTTGGTGGTGCAAACGCCGCAGCCGATACACTTGTTAGGATCGACAACGGAAACGCCGCACTTCAAGCAACGAGAGGTCTCGATTCTGATCTGATCTTCGGTTAAGGTCTTGGAATTATCCTTGAATGGATCGGTGATGGAGGAATCAATACCGGTGGACTGGCGTCCAGCGTTGTCATAAGATTCGGCCAAGATGTTATCGGTATCCAAAGGATAGAACAATCTCTGGTCTTTGCCGATGGTCATGGAAGCGCCACGGGCATATCTATGCAAGCTATCGGCGGCTTCGTGGCCTTCAGCGATAGCGTCGATGACGAACTTCGGACCATGGTAGACGTCGCCACCAACGAAGATGTCTTCGGTCTTGGTCTGATAGGTCTTGCCATCGGCGACTGGGTAGTTGCCTCTCCAGAAGTCGACATCTTCGCCCTTAAGGAGGTCATTCCATCTGATGCCCTGGCCAATCGCGAAGATGACTAAGTCAGCATCTAAGGTCAACAATTCGTTCTCGTCATAGACTGGAGCGAACTTGTGTTCCTCATTGAAGACGGAAACGCACTTCTTGAAGACGATGCCAGAGACTTTGTCGTCTTTGGTAAGGACTTCTTTTGGACCGTATCCTGGGTGGAGGATGACGCCATCAGCGATGGCTTCTTCTTGCTCTTGCTTGGAAGCTGGCATGATATCTCTGGTTTCAAGGGACAACATGTGGACTTCTTTAGCGCCGGCGCGTTTGGAAACACGGGCAGCATCGATAGCGACGTTACCGCCACCAACGACGACGACTTTGTCGAGGTTGAGCTTCTTTTCGCCGCAGTTGTAGTCATGTAAGAATTCAAGAGCGGTGACGGTGCCTTCGGCGGTGTCATTGGCAACGCCCGGTCTACGACCAACGTTGCATCCGATGGCGATGTAGAAGCACTTATAACCCTGTTCTCTTAACTGGGCGATGGTGACATCTTTGCCGACTTCGACGCCGCACTTAATCTCGACGCCGATTTCCTTCATGATGTCGATTTCGGCATCGATGAGTTTCTTCTCTAATTTATAAGAAGGAATGCCATAACGCATCATACCGCCTGGATGTTCTTCTTTCTCGAAGACGGTTGGCTTATAGCCTAAGGTGGCTAAGTAGTAAGCGGCACTTAAGCCAGCTGGGCCAGCGCCGATGATGGCAATCTTCTCATCCCAATGTTTGACGAGGTTAGAACCGATGACGACTTCTGGGACGAAACGGGTCTCGGCATTGAGATCCTGTTCGGCAATGAAACGCTTGACGGCATCGATGGAAACGGCTTCGTCAATCTTGCCACGGGTGCAAGCTTGTTCGCATCTGCGGTTGCAAATACGACCACAGACGATTGGGAATGGGTTTTCCTTCTTGATCAATTCAAGGGCTTCCTTATATTTGCCTTCGGCCGCTTTCTTCAAATAGCCTTGGACGGCGATATGAGCAGGGCAGTTGGCCTTACATGGGGAAGTACCGGTCTTATGGGAGTTGATACGAGCGGTGTTTCTGTAATCTTCATCCCAATCCTTTGGTCCCCAACCGAATTTCTTCGGAAGTGGCTGTCTAGGATATTCTGGGAGGGTTCCGTCTTTATGGCAGATCTTCTGGCCTAACTTGACGGCACCGGCTGGGCAGTATTCGACGCAGCGGCCACAAGCGACGCACTTTTCAGCATCGACATGGGCGGCATAAGCCGATCTGGACATATTTGGGGTGTTGAATAACTGAGAGGTTCTTAAAGCGTTACAAATCTTGACGTTGCAGTTGCAGATCGCGAAGATCTTGCCTTCGCCATCGATATTGGTGATCTGATGGACATAGCCGTTATCTTCGGCACGCTTAAGGATTTCCATCGCCTGTTCGTAGGTGATGTCATGGCCACGGCCGGTCTCACGGCACCAATCGGCCATATCGCCGACGCCGATACACCAATCGTGGAAGTCATCAGGAGCGCCTTCACCCATTGTGTGTCTGCCATGACGGCAGGAGCAGATAGAAGCGCCGATATGGCCTTCGTATCTCTTCAACCAATAGGA
Organism: bacterium; assembly: GCA_963622135.1. Classification (GTDB taxonomy): domain Bacteria; phylum Bacillota_I; class Bacilli_A; order RFN20; family CAG-826; genus UBA4951. The sequence goes on along the minus strand of CAVFGR010000012.1, from coordinate 2,366 downwards.
GATGTGTTCGATATCGATGGATTCGTTTTCCATGGAGATGGCTTTTTCAACAGGGATGACGTGCATACCGATGCCGGATCCTCCTGGTGGGACCATCGGGGTGACTTTCTCAAGCGGCAAGAAGGTCATTCTCTCGAAGAACATGGACAATTCCGGATGTCTCTTCATGAGGTCTTCGTTCATGTTGGTGTATTCACCGGATCCTGGGACGAAGAGTGGAACCCAATAACGTCTGTCTTCTTTGTTATGGGTGGTTCCTGGGATTGGGCCATCTTTGGTGTACTTATCGCCATAGTCGTATTCGACTAAGCCTAAATAAGTGACGCGATCAAGCAAATGATCGAAGGATTCGCTGTCCTTGGTGAAGTGATACTTCTCGTTCCAAGAATGAAGCAAATGATAGCTTCTTGGCTCACGGACGACGAAAGCTTTGTTGGAAACCATCTTAAGGAGCAAGTCCAAAGCGGCTTCTCTTTCTTCTGGCTCCATCTCATCTTCGAAGATGCAAGCCATGCCCCAGTATTCTGGGTCATCGGTGGTGACGCCGCCAAATTTGGTCTTGACGTTGTCGGTAATCTTACGGAGAAGTTTCAATAACTTCTTGTTCGGATTCTTGTCCCCTTTATGCTTTGGGACGAAAGCGGTGGACATCTCTGGCATTTTTAACTCCTTTTCCAGTTCTGTATTTCTTTTAGTAGATATTCGGCTAATTCATCGATTCCGTCTCCCTTAAGGGCGGAGACTGGGATGATGTCGGCTTTCGGATTCCTCATATGGATCCATTCCTTGCAGTTATCGAGATTGAAGTTGAAGTATGGCATCACATCAATCTTATTGATAACGACGAGATCGCAGATGGAGAACATAAGAGGATATTTCAACGGTTTGTCATCACCTTCCGGGACGGAGAGGATCATCATGTTCTTGATGGCTCCCGTATCGAACTCGGCTGGGCAAACGAGGTTTCCAACGTTTTCTAAGATGACCAAGTCGAATTGATCTTTCTTAAGACCCATGATTCCTTGCCTTGTCATCTCGGCATCGAGGTGGCACATGCCTCCCGTATGCAACTGGATGGACTCGACTCCGGTAGCCTCTTTGATTTTCTTGGCGTCGACATCCGAATCGATGTCCGCTTCCATGACGGCGACCTTGAGTTTGTCCTTGATCTTGTTGATGAGAGCGATGAGGGTGGTGGTTTTTCCGCTTCCCGGCGAGGACATGAGATTGAGCAAGAAGGTGCCTTTTTCCTTAAGTTCCTTCCTTAAGTTGTTGGCGTCGATCTCATTGTCCGCGAAGACGCTCTTTTTGATTTCGATAATCTTCACTTCTTCCATTTGGACTTCCTTCAAAAGGGATTTTTTTGGACTCAACAAATAATTAATTAAGCCAATTAAACATTGAGATTATACCATCAAGATTTTTACTTTCTTCCTTTTTCTTCACCCCTTTTTATTAAAAAGGAATGCCTTTTTTATTTATCGTTTGTATAGTCGATAGAAGATAAGCCGAAATGACAAAAAGAGAACGTCAAAATAGTTAGTTATGGCTAACCTGTATGTATATTTATATAAATATAAATACCTATGTATATATGCGTGTACTAAAGGCTTTTTAGTTGACAAAGGTGAACAAAAATTCACCGAAAGCAAGATATTTAATAAATAATCGCGTTACTGAAGTGATGAAAATTTGTTATGTTTCATCTTATTAATATCAGTGGTTTATAATGTTTTCGCTCATATTGAAGTAAGGAGTTTAACCATGAAAGTTTTGCTTATCAACGGAAGCCCAAAGAAGAACGGGAACACCGCTTTCGCCTTGAAAAAGGCTGAGGAAGCTCTTATCGAACAAGGGGTCGAAGTTGAAACGATCAACGTCGGTCAATTGGCTATTCGCGGCTGTGTGGCTTGTATGTATTGCAAGAAAAACGGCAAATGTGTCTTTGACGACATCGTAAATGAAGTGGCCCCAAAATTCAAAGAAGCCGATGGCATCGTTATCGGAAGCCCGGTTTATTATGCTTCGGCGAACGCTACGTTAGTGGCTTTCATGCAGAGACTTTTCTACAGCACTAACTTCGATAAAACGATGAAAGTCGGCGCTTCGGTGGTCATGGCCAGACGCGGTGGATGTTCATCGACCTTCGACGAGCTTAATAAGTTCTTCACCATCAGCGGGATGCCAATTGCCTCGAGCTGTTATTGGAATAGCGTGCATGGTGGCGCCCCTGGCGAAGCCGAGCAGGATCTCGAAGGCATCCGCACGATGAGAACCTTGGCCAAAAACATGACCTTCTTAATGAAATCCATCGCTTTGGGTGAAAAGGAATACGGATTGCCTGAAAAAGAGCCAAGCGTCTATAC
>CAVFGR010000011.1:0-9010 GCA_963622135.1 bacterium | reverse complement strand
AAAGCGTCGGTTATCTTAACCTTGACGATGTCGCCGTCGTTCAAGGCTTTTTTGGAAGTGAAATAGATGTTTCCGTCCACGTCATCAGGCGCGTTCCAATAAGAACGAAGCATGTATTCGCCACTTCTATCGTCTTTGCCGATGACCATACCTTCCATAACCTTGCCGATTTGACCTTTGTTCAAGCGATAAGAGATTTTTCTTTGGGCTTTCATGATTTCGTCATGTCTCTTCTTTTTAATCTTTTCATCGATTTGGTCAGGAAGATCGTAAGCCCTGGTGCCTTCTTCTCTGGAATAAGTGAAATCACCTAACTTATCGAAGCCAATCTCCTCAATAAATTGAAGGGTCTCTTTATGGTCTTCCTCCGTTTCGCCAGGGAAGCCGGAGATGAGAGTGGTCCTAAGAACCGCCTCAGGCATAAGCTCCTTAATGCGTCTGAATAAGGCAATCATATCTTCTTTGGTGCCATGTCGGTTCATCAACTTAAGGACATGGTTCGAAGCGGATTGGATAGGGATATCGAAATAATGGGCGATGGTCTTGCTGTTCTTGATGAAAATTAATTGTTCGTCTTCGATTTCTTCCGGATAGAGATACAACATCCTGACCGAATAGAAACCCATCTCATCCAAAGCCTTCATAAGATCTAAGACATTGGGTTTCTTGCCTTTAAAATCCGCCCCATAATGCATCGGATCCTGGGAAATAACGGAGATTTCCTTGATACCTTGCTCTTTCAATATTTTGGCGTCTTCGATGATTTCATCGAATGGGCGGGATTTCATAATGCCCCTGATATAAGGGATGGCGCAGAAAGCGCAGAAGTTATTGCACCCATCCGAAATGCGGAGATAGGCGGAGTCTTTGCCGGTCGAGACCACTCTTTGAAGAGGGTTCAAAGGGGCGATATCCGATTCGTTTAAGAGTTCATCAATATGTTTATGAAGGTTCTTGTAGTCACTGATTGGAACCCATAAATCAACTTCTGGAATCTCTTTCTTAAGTTCTTCGAGGTTGCGTTCGACAAAACATCCCACCGCCACCAATTTGGCGTCATATCTAGCCATATCCAAGATGGTTTCGATGGCTTCCTTTTTGGCGGCTTCGATGAAACCGCAGGTATTGACGATGATTAAATCGGCATCCTTGGGACTATTGGTAAAACGATAGTCTCCGCTTCTGAACATCCCGAGGATCATCTCGGAATCAACCAAGTTCTTCGCGCAGCCTAAAGAGACAAGGGCGATGTTCTTCATAAGCGATGGCACCCCTCGACGATGCGGACGTTGATAACGGAACCATCTCCATATTTCTCTTTCATCTTTAAGGTGAATTCCTCCAATTTGTCATTCGGGACGAAGTTCAAGGTGACCCCTTTGAAGCCACCGCCCATGACGCGGGATGCCCCATCCTTATCTAAGATCGGTTTAGCTAGGTCGACGGCCTCTTGAGGAGAATTCTCATACTCGTTCGGAACCAAGGTATTCCTCAATAACTTATCTTGGCTTTCTTGGCCTTCTTTGATGCAGGCTAGGAAAGAGGACTTGTCTTTGCTCTTGATGGCTTTATAAGCCATATCGACACGCTTCACTTCGTTGAAGTAATGGATGGCTCTATCTTTGATGGGCTGAGGAATATCTAAGGAATCCAAAGAAGGGTTTTCGATATCGGATAAACGCTCATGACCTAAAGCCTTGGCCACCGCTTTCATGTCTTCCGGGATTGAGGCGTATAAGCCCGTCAATCCTTCATGCGAGGAACCAGGGTTAACCAAAACGATGTTAAGCCCCCACTTTTTCGGGAACAAAATGGATTTGATGCTTGGCTTTTCCTCTTTGAAATCGACGAGATTGACATTGCCATAAGAAGAACCGATCTGATCCAAAAGGCCGCATGGCTTCCCAAAATAGACATTCTCGGCGAATCTTCCGGCTTGGGCCTTCTCTTCTTTGGAGATGTTCCCGGCGTTATAGAGGTTATTGACGCATTCGGCGATCATAAGCTCATAGGCCGCGGAAGAGGAAATGCCCGCCCCCACCGGGATATCGTTGGTGAAGGAGGCGGAGAAGCCTCCGATGATATGGTTTTGCTCCTTTAAGTAATAAAGGACCCCTTTGACCAAGCTCATCGACGATCCTTTCTCGTCATTGATTAGGTCTTTGACGGAGAAGATGACCGGCTCAAAGCCCTCGGAGATGATTTCAACCATCCCGTCGTCTCTTTTTGCGATAGCCCCGTAAATGCCCAAAGAGCAGCCGGCGACCAAGCATTTCCCACCTTGGTGGTCGGTGTGGTTGCCGATGACTTCCAATCTGCCCGGGGAGAAGATCATCATCTCAGGTTCCAAACCAAATCTGGCTTTGAATGATTCTTTGGCCAAATCATAGATTTCTTTGTTGTTTGGCAAGGTGCGATCGATTTTTTCCATGGCTTCTCTCCTATATTTTGGTATGACGATCCAATATGATGCGGAAGTGATGACCCAGGCTAGGGCCCAAGAATAGCTTATCCATTCGGGAGTGTGAAACTCAGGAACGAATCTGAATAAGGTCTCGATAAATAAGATTCTGGTCACCGAGACGCCGATCAAAGAGATGACGGCCGGGGCGATGGAATGGCCAAGGCCTCTGCAATATGCCCCTTCGGCGTCCATGATGCCGCACAAGAAATAGGTTAAACCAATAAAGACCAGTCTCTCAACGCCCATTTGCTTGGCAGTGGCCAATTCTTCGGGGGAATCGACCGAATTTTGCGAAAGGAAGATGGATATCATATCCTTTCTGAAGATGGCGAATATCCCGCCTACCAATAAGCCTAAGACGGTGACGGTTCCAAGGGCGTACCAAAGGATGCGATTGATGTTCCTCTTGTTCTTTGCTCCGACGTTTTGGGCGGCGATGGAGACCACCGCGACGGAGAAGCCATTCATGATCATATAAATGAAACTTTCGACTTGGGAGGAGGCCGCAAAGCCAGCGGTGACCGCCAAGCCAAAGGAATTGATGGAGGTCTGAACGAAGACGTTCGAGAAGGTGAAGGCCAGAGATTGGAGGCCGGCTGGGACGCCATTGACGAGAATCTCCTTAATCTCGGTCCCGTGTATTTTGAAGAGCTTTTTGAAGCTGAATCGCACGAAAGCGTGCTTATTGAAAATCAAAAACAAGACGATGGTGACGGCTTGCCCCGCCTCGCAGATGACCGTCGCAAGGCCAACGCCAGCGACATCCATATCGAAAGCCAAAACGAAAAGGAAGTTGAGGCCGATGTTGACGATGCCAAAGATGATTAAAGTGTATAAAGGACGCTTGCTATCGCCCATCGCTCTTAAAAGAGCGGAGCCATAGTTGAAAATCATTAAGAAAGGAAGGCCGGCGAAGTATAAACGGAGATAAGTCGTGGCCTTATCAAAAACCGACTCATCAACCTTCATTACTTTCAAAAGGGAAGGAGATGCGAAGAAACCGATGATGCCCGCTCCGATGCCAGTGATCAAAGAAAGGAACATCGCCATATGCAATGTACGTTCGCCTTTCTCTTTGTCGTCCTTGCCTTTGGCTTTGGCCAAGACGACGTTGGCGCCGACTGACAAACCGACGAACAAGGCGATGATGAGGTTAATCAACGGCCCATTGGTGGAGACGGCGACGAAGGATCGATATCCTCCGCCATAATAGTTGACGACCAATTGATCGGCTTCGGTATAGATAAGCTGAAGCAAGGACAAAAGGACGATAGGCAAAGTGAAAACGATGAGGTTCTTGAATAAATGACGGTCCGTGAGGTCAACCTGAGCCCCTAGGACTTTCTTCAATTTAGCCGCGAATTTCGACATACCTACGGAATGTTAGACCTAATGCGTGCGTTTGTTAACAAAAAAAGAATCCCCAAATGAGGATTCTTTCGTTTTGATTGTCATTCGGCTTTCATCGTCGGGAAGAGGATGACTTCGCGGATGGCGTCTTCTTCTGACATCAACATGGCGAAGCGGTCAATACCCATCCCGATGCCGCCGGCTGGTGGCATGCCGTAATTCATGGCGTCCAAGAAGGTATAGTCGATTTCGTTGGCTTCTTCATCGCCGTGCTCCCTAGCTTCCATTTGGGCCAAGAAACGTTCCTTCTGGTCAAATGGGTTATTGAGCTCGGAATAGGCGTTGGCGATTTCGCAACCACCGACGAATAACTCGAATCTATCGACGAAACGTGGGTCTTCGGTCTTCTTGGTAAGTGGGGAGACCTCGATCGGATAGGTGTGGATGAAGGTTGGCTGAACAAGGGTTTCTTCAACGAATTCATCGAAGAATCCCTGCATGATGTGACCAACGCCAGTCCAGGTGTCCTCGATTTCGAGATGGTGTTCCTTGGCTAAGGCGCAAGCCTCTTCGAAGGTCATTGGCTTATTGAAGTCGACGCCGGTCTTCTCTTTGATGGCGTCCGCCATAGAGATGTCGGCAAATGGTTTGGAAACATCGATGTCGGCCCCGTGCCAATGGAGGACGTTCTTATGAACGACTTCGGCCGCCACTTTCTTAAAGAGGTTCTCGATCCATTTTTTCATATCGGAAAGATCGCCATAGGCTTGATAAAGCTCGATGGTGGTGAATTCCGGGTTGTGGCGGTTATCCATGCCTTCGTTGCGGAAGATACGGCCGATCTCATAGACTCTGTCGATGCCGCCGATCATACACTTCTTGAGGGACAATTCGGTAGCGATGCGGAGATAGAAGTCTTTATCCAAGGCGTTATGATGGGTGATGAATGGCTTAGCGGCCGCACCACCGGCAATCGGGGATAAGACCGGCGTCTCAACCTCGACGAAGCCGAGGTCATCGCAGTAGTTACGGATGGCCTTGATAAGGGCTGGGCGAAGGAGAGCCACTCTCCTTGAATCGTCATTGACGATCAAATCGACATAACGATGGCGGCAGCGTTCCTCTAAGTCGGTCAAACCATGGAATTTCTCCGGGAGCGGCTTCAAGCATTTGGAAATGTGGGTATATTCGGTGACGCGGATGGTCAATTCGCCAGTGCGGGTGAGCATCAAGGTGCCCTTAAGTCCGACAATGTCGCCTAAGTCAGCGAGACGGAAAACATCATAGGAATGTTCACCGATGACGTTTAAGCCGAGCCAAGCCTGCATAGAGCCATATTCATCGTGGATATTGACGAAGGAGGCTTTGCCCATTCTACGGATGGAAAGCAATCTGCCAGCGACGTTGACTTCGATTGGGTTGGCGGCTAATTCTTCTTCACTCTTATTGCCGTATTTCTCTCTTAGATCCTTGATTTGGTCCTTCCATTCGTAACGTTTGCCGAATGGATCGACTCCTAATTCTTCGTATTTGGCGAGTTTGTCTCTGCGGGCAATCTCTTGATCATTCAATGTCTCTTCGATCATAACTACTCCTAACTCTCAATCGATTCTTAAGGAATCCGATTGGGCTACGTGCGTAAGATTAGCACAACTTCTCCTTTTTTACCAAATGTAAAAAGAGAAGGGTATGAAAAAGCCGCCTTTAATCAAGACGGCTCATCATTATTCTTTGTTGTTGGCGATGCTTACATCGACCTTGATGGCTTCAACAGAGGCTTTGATGCTCGGCGTAGAAGATTCTTGGCCATATTTGTCAATGGTAATTGGGTCTTTGAGCTCGTGGCGGAGGGCGGCCGGGCCACCGATGCAACCGCCAGGGCAAGCCATGCCTTCAAGGAAGTTTCCAGGAAGCCTTCCGCCTTTCATCTGAGTAAGGGCGGTACGGCATTGATCCAAGCCCGAGCATTTGACAGGCTTGACTTCGAAGGAAGAACCATTCTCTTTAAACGCTTGGACCACCGCATCGGACAATCCGCCGGAGCGGGCGAAGATACGGCCGAAGAAACTAGCCTGATCAAGCGCTGTCTCTTCGAGGGTTTTGGCATCGATATCCCTTGAATCGGCGAGGGCCTGAAGCTCTTCGAAAGTGATGACGCAGTCAACCCACTTGGAAGAATCTTCCCTGAACATCTCCATTTTCTTGGCGATGCATGGACCAGCGAAGACCGTCTTGGCAAGAGGGTCATTGAGTTTGATGTATTTGGCGATGGCAGCCATCGGGGAATAGTTATTCGAGACTTTCTCGGCCAATTCCGGGAAGGCTTTCTTAACATATAAGACGAAGGCCGGGCAGCATGAGGAGGTGCATTCGCCTTCTTTTTCCAAGTCCTTGGCCTCATTGAGGGCGACGATATCCGCTCCTAAGGCCGCTTCCACGACTTTGAAGAAGCCGAGCTTTTTGCAAGCGGTGACGACTTGACCTAAGGTTTCATGCTTCAACTGGGTCTTGATGGATGGGGCGACAATGAGATAAACGTGGCTGTTCTCGCCGTTTTTAGAATCCTTCAAAAAGTCAATACATTTGGTGATGTAGGACTTATCCATGATGGCGCCGAACGGGCAGGCCGCGGAGCATTGTCCGCAACGGACGCATTTTTCTTCGTCGATGGAGGCATAGCCGTTGACGTGGTTGATGGCTTTTATCTTGCAGGCTTGTTCGCATGGCCTTTGCCTATTGACGATGGCACCGAACTGACAGGCTTTGGCGCACATTCCGCAGTTGACGCACTTTGTCTTATCGATATTGCAACGACGATCCGGACCAAAGGAAATAGCATTGAATCTGCAGGCTTGTTCGCATCTATGAGCGATACAGCCACGGCACATATCGGTAACGGTCATGCCGCCGAATGGACACTGGTCGCAAGCGGCTTTGATAACCTTTAAAAGGTTAGGGTCTTTGGGATTCCCGCCTAAAGCGAGCTTAACTCTATCCCTGACGATTTCTCTTTCCTTATAAACGCAGCAACGGTATTCGGCGTTAGGACCCGGGGAAATCATATAAGGGATTTCATCTATGTCTTCTTCTAAGGTACCGTCCCAGTATGATTTGCAAACGGCCTTCAAAACGTTCCATTTGAGTTTCTGAACTAGCGTGTCGAACTTATCAACGATCATGTTCATGCCCTCCTTTAAGCGAGACTTAATCTCAAATTACATATTGTAAATGGTCATTCACCTTTTTTGTATAGAGAAATGACAGACCATCATATTTTATTAATATGAGGGGCATAATCGCAACTTAAAGAAGAAATCCACCTAGTTATTTGCCTTATGGTAATAAGCATTTTCGCCGTTGCCGGCTTTAATGACATGGAACGCTATTTTCGGCGTTATGTCTCAATTTCACGCCTGTCGGACCAAGGCTTTTAAAAAGCCTCCAGCTTTGGAAAACTGAAAATTTTTAGCGTTTTAAGTTGGATTGTAGATATAACAAAAGCCGCCCTTTCGGACGGCTAAGTTATTGATCTGGTGGGCCAAGGCGGAGTTGAACCGCCGACACATGGATTTTCAGTCCATTGCTCTACCTGCTGAGCTACCGGCCCATAGGAACGTGGCGGACCATAAGAGATTCGAACTCTCGATCTCCTCCGTGACAGGGAGGCATGTTAGACCGCTACACCAATGGTCCGTCTGCCACGTTGCTATATTATCCTAAAAGTGAGTGATAACGGCAAGACTTTTATTCATAAAATGAAAAAGCCACCGCTTAGGGCGATGGCTCATAAAAGGTTTTCCTTAGTAGGCTTTGACTTCGAGTTCGAAGTAGGACTGAGGATGATTGCAGACCGGGCAGACGGCCGGGGCTTTCTTGCCGACGACGATGTGCCCGCAGTTGCGGCACTTCCAGATGACGACATCTTCAGAGATGAAGACCTTGCCTTCTTTGACGTTCTTAAGCAAGGCTAAGTAACGTTCTTCGTGATGCTTTTCGATTTCGCCGACCATTCTGAATTTGGCGGCGATTTCCTTAAAGCCTTCTTCTTCGGCCACTTTGGCGAATTCGGCATACATGTCGGTCCATTCGTAGTTCTCGCCTTCTGCAGCGGCTTTTAAGTTCTCTTCGGTCGATTTGATTTCTCCACCCTCTAAGTACTTGAACCAGAGTTTGGCGTGTTCCTTCTCGTTTTCGGCGGTCTCTAAGAATAGAGCGGCGATCTGCTCATATCCTTCTTTCTTCGCTTTGGAGGCGAAGTAGGTGTATTTGTTCCTGGCTTGGGATTCACCGGCGAAGGCGGCTTGCAGATTCTTTTCTGTTTTGGATCCTTTAAGTTCCATAGATTTTCTCCTTTATTAGGTATGCTTCCCTGCATACATTCACATTGTAGCATATCGAAAATTATGAGTGTGAGAATATGCTCAAAAAGAAAAAGCACTTATTAGTGCTTATCTTCTTCTTTCTTCTTTTTCCACCACTTCTTTGGCTTAGGGAGGCTATCGACGTGTTTCTTGATGGCATCCTTTAAGGAGTCGTTGGCGGATTTGATATCGATGAGGGTGCCGTAGAACTTATGCTTCTTAGAACCCTCTGGGGCGTTCTTCAATTCCAATTTGAAGTCTTCGAATCTGACGGTCAGGTTGTTAGAAACCTTCTTGATCTTCATGCCCAGATGGATTGAATAACAGGCATCGACGATCATCATGCCGATGACGACGCCGATGAAGAAGGTGTAGATGAGATTCTCGGATATCCAGGTTATGGCATCAACCAAATATGGATTGACGAAAAAGTAATATAAAGCGCCCGCCACAAACCAGAAGAAGGTGAACAATGGGCAGATAAGACCCTTGAAGTTGCCCCATCTATTGGAATAATCCCATAGTTTGATGTGCATGCCTTTGATGAAGATAAGCCCGGCAATTAACTCAATAAGAGTTAGAGACGTACCAATAAGGAGAATGGTTATGACAATGATCCAGGCTTTGGAGGATATGACGTTTTCCCAAGGGATGTTGGAGAAGCCATAAAGGATGACGGTCCCAAAACCATACAAAGGGATATACGGGCCAACCATGAATCCGGGATTCATCCATTTATGTTGGGAGAAGAATCTTCTGAAGAAGACTTCAAGAACATATCCGAAGACGGATCCGATGACAAACAGGGTGGCAATGGTGACTACGTATTTCATAC
>CAVFGR010000010.1:0-3706 GCA_963622135.1 bacterium | reverse complement strand
CATTTAGTTAACATAATATAAGCGTATGGCCAAAATCATCATGCATATCGATTTGAACGCCTTCTTCGCTTCGGCGGAGCAGCTTCGCGACCCTTCAACCAGAGGGAAGCCTTTGGCGGTCGGTGGCTACGGCCGGAGGGCGGTCATCTCCACGGCCTCTTATGAAGCCAGGAAATACGGGGTGCATTCGGCGATGCCGACCTATCAAGCTTTGAAACTTTGCCCTGACTTGATCATCAAACCCGTCGATTTCAGGTATTACGGCATCTTGTCGAATTCGTTCTTCGCCTATTTGGAGAAATATTCCCGCCTGATCGAGCCGGTTTCCATCGATGAAGGCTTCGTCGACATGACCGCCCGTCTGAAGGATGAAAAGGAGCCTTTGAAGGTTTTAAGAGAAATTCAGCAAGGCCTTTTGAAAGATTTGGGCTTACCGTGTTCCATCGGTGTCGGCCCGACTAAATTTCTGGCCAAGATGGCCTCCGATATGAAGAAGCCATTAGGGATAACCATCCTTCGCCGAAAAGACTTGGAAAGCAAACTATATCCGCTTCCCATCGATGATTTCTTCGGAATCGGGAAACAATCCGCATCCAGATTGAAAGAGCAATTCGGCATCAAGAGCATTTCGGATTTGAAAAAAGCCGTCGACCAAGACAGCCCTGATTTGATTAAGTTCTTTGGCAAGCAATACGAATCCATAAAGCAACACGTGAATGGTTATGGCGATGATGTCGTCGACCCGACCCCAAGGGATCCGAAATCGATCGGCAGAAGCGTCACGCTTAATTCCGACACCGACGACCTCGAAGAGATATACGGGGTTTTCGAGTCGATGGCCCATGAGATAATCTACGAACTTAACAAATACAAGAAAGCCTCCAAAACGGTGGATGTCACTTTCAGAGATCCGGACTTTGTAACCAAATCAAAGTCCTCAACCTATAAGGAACCGATTAAGACCGAAAAAGAGCTTCTAGAGGCCGCCAAAAGCATTTACAAGGCCAATTTCGCCGGAAAGATGGTCCGTTTGGTGGGCCTTACCCTCCAAAATCTTTATAACCCAAAGGAAGAAGATGTCCAAATGTCCTTCTGGAATTATGAGGACTACGAAGAGGAAGATAAGACTCGTCTCATCATTTCCAAAATGAACAAGCTGATGGAAAAGAAATACGATAAGCCCCTTCTTATGAGAGGCAGCGAGGTGAAGAAAGATGGAGATAAATAAGGCCGAGGAGCTATATTGGCAATATCTCCGAGTCGAGAAAGGCGTCGGCCCTTTAACCATCGAGGACTATAAGGAGGATTTAGCTCTCTTTTTCCGCGAATTTCCCGATAAATCGGACACTTCTGACTTAAAAGTCAGCGACATCAAAGACTTCATCACTATCCAATCGGAAGCCGGCTTATCGGCCTCAACGATCCTCAGAAGGCTTTCCGCGACCAAGAATTTCTATCTTTTCCTTTCCAATGAGAAAATCATCGACCTCATCATCCCGAAACTCGAAGGGCCAAAACTCCCGAAAAGATTGCCTTTGGTGATGTCGGAAGAAGAGGTGGACGCCCTGTTGGAGGCTCCGGATATGACCAAGAAGGGCGGAATCAGGGATAGGGCTATGCTGGAAGTCATGTATTCGTCCGGCTTGCGCGTCTCCGAACTCGTTTCCTTGGAATTGAAGCAGATAGATTTCGAGAATGGGATCGTCACCATCATCGGCAAAGGAAATAAGCAACGTTCCATCCCAATTGGGGAGTTCGCCTTGGATTACTTGGATAAATATATCCAAGAAGTCCGCTCGAAAAGCCGTTTTAGAAAGAGCAAATACGTTTTCTTGAACAAGAACGGAGAACCTATCAGCCGCGTGTATTTTTGGAAGCAGATAAAAGCCTACGCTTTGAAAGCGGGAATTGATAAAGAAATAAGCCCGCATACCTTAAGACATTGCTTCGCCACCCATTTATTGGAAAACGGGGCCGATTTGAGGATGGTTCAGGAGATGCTCGGCCATTCGAATATCGCCACGACGCAGATTTATACGCATGTTTCTAGCAAACGCATCATGAGCGCCTATGATAAATACGGGTTGCGTAAATAAGGAAAAACCCCATAATTATTCATTCTTAGGAGGAAAGAGAAATGCCAAAACGTTTCAAAAGAATCTTCTTGATAATCGCTGACTCCGCCGGTATCGGCGAAGAGCCAGATGCCGATAGATTTGGCGATGTCGGATCCAATACTTGGGTTCACGCCGCGGAGTCAGTCGGTGGAATCAATTGTCCGACCATGGAAATGATAGGCATCGGAGAATTGGCCAATATCCCGGGAATAAAGCCAATACACGACCATCCGAATAGCTATGTCATGTGTTGTCAGGAGAAATCCAACGGCAAAGACACGATGACCGGCCATTGGGAGATGATGGGAGTCGAGACCAAAGTCCCGTTCAAAACCTTTACCGACACAGGATTCCCAAAGGAATTGATCGATGAATTGGAAAAGCAGACCGGACATAAATGCATCGGCAACTACGCCGCTTCAGGAACCGAAATCCTAAAGGATTTAGGCGAAGAACAATGCAAGGAAAACTCCCTTATCGTCTACACTTCCAGCGATTCTGTCCTCCAAATCTGCGGACATGAGGAAGTCTTAGGGTTGGACGAATTATACCGCTGCTGTCATATCGCCCGCGAGCTTTGCATGAGACCGGAATGGAAAGTTGGCAGAGTCATCGCCCGTCCATATGTCGGAACCGATAGAACCAACTTCAAGAGGACCCCGCATAGACACGACTACGCTTTGCAGCCAGAGATTGAAACCGACATGAATGTCTTGAAGAACAACAGCGTCATGACAAGCTGCGTCGGAAAAATCAGCGACATCTTCAACGGCTATGGCGTCACCAAGACAGTTTCGACCGTTTCCAACGAAGATGGCATGGATAAAACCATCGATCAGCTTAAAAATGAGGATTGGGAAGGCTTATGTTTCGTCAATTTGGTGGAATTTGACTCTGAATACGGCCATCGTAGGAATGCGGTGGGCTACGCAAGAGCTTTAGAAGCCTTCGATAAACGCGTAAAAGAATTTATCGAAAACATGAAAGAAGACGATTTGCTCTTAATCTCCGCGGATCACGGGAATGACCCAACCTTTAAAGGCACGGATCATACCAGAGAGAAAGTCCCTCTTCTCGCCTATTCGCCTTCATATAAGAACGGTAGGAAATTAGATGATAGACTGACCTTCGGTGATATGGGCGCTACCATTCTAAATAACTTCGATTTGGTTAAACCGAGCAATCTGATCGGAACGCCAATAGAAGAATTAATCAAAGACTAAAGGCAATACAAAGCGACGTTCAAAAGCGTCGCTTTTTTATTGCAAAACGAGCCCAATAACGCAGAAAGCCTAAAATTACGAATAAGACAAAGAATTAAATATAAGAACAGCCGTAGCCGATATTGGATTCGCATATTAAAATGCCTTTTAAAAAATAAATAGAGCGGACAATTTTTGATAAAAATAAGGGATTTTAACCCACCTAGAAAATAACGATTAGTAGTTTTTTAGTATTTCTCATTTCTTCTACTAAATATGTGGAAAAGTCATTTTTCGTATTGTGGATTAATTTCCTATAAATCAATTTGTGTTTGTTTTTATCGTTTCTTTTTTCTTTTTGTTTACATAATGGACATTATGCGAAGT
>CAVFGR010000009.1:57037-61403 GCA_963622135.1 bacterium | reverse complement strand
CTCCGCCATTTTAGTAATATAGGTTTGATACAGTGTCAGACCTTTTATTTTTGAAGTGAAGTCCGAAATAACGTTCGTGTTTTCCCATAAATGCCTCCTTTTAGCCCTTCAATATCAAACGATTGTTTTAACAAAGCTATATCTATCTAGACATAGAGGTGATTTGCCGTTTTCATCCCAGGTTTGGAATCTCTCGAAAGAATAAGGGCCTACGAATATAAGCTCTTCCGTCGGCTGATGGAACGGGCCTAACAAATTTCTGTTGCTTACCACCAATTTGATGGTGACTTTGTTATTTCCGACCTTTAGGCAGGACGATAAATCGACTTTGTAATCGAATAGCATTCTCTTCACAAATTGATCATTAACATATAAATCGATCAATTGGAAACGCTTATCGATCCATAAGAGTTTATCGACGTTATCGACATTGATATCGGTCGATAAGACGATTTCTCCTCTAAAGAACGGATAGCCATCCTTAATTAAGGAATTGATATGACGTTTTTGCTTATCTAGATAGAAATTATTCCCGATAACGACATTCTCGCTTTCGCCATCTTTGAATTCGCCATAGACGCCGAAATCGCCACGAATATATATCGGCTCAATCGTCGTATCATAAACCAAACAATTCTTGATGGATTCCAGGACATCCTTACCGAATAAAGCGTAATAAACGTTCTCGGATTCCTTGAAATCTATAAGAACGATAATCTCGTTGTGACCTTCTTTTAGGTAAGTAGCGATGTTGTAACTCCATAAGTTCTTTTCCAGAACGTAGCCGGATTTATCAACCTTACGGCCATTTACATAGACCTCTAAGGTGTTGGTGTTTTCAATCAAAGCCTCGTACTTACTTGTCAAATTCTTGATGTCGAACTCGTATTTAAGGTAAACCTTACCCTGATAACGGCTCTTCAAGATTTGATCGAACGCCCCCATATGGTGCATCTTATCGCCATATTGCTTGTTATCAAAAGAATACGAAACGTAGTCCAAAGTCAGATAATTTAATGGTTCTCCGACGACATCGAAGGAATTGCCCAAATGCAAAACCTCCAAGTTCTTAGAGACTTTCGCCTGTTCTTTGCTCGGAATGAGAATCTTGGATTGCCCGATATCAAGGTGAATCAGATTGGACACGATCTCGCCATCGCATTCAAAGGACTGGAAGTTAGGCATGCTAAGGCTTATTTCGTCTTCCTTGTTGCCGCAGTTGGTCACGAAGAAGAAAGGCTTTCCGTCATCACCGATACGATAAGTTAACATGATGTTTTCGGAATGGCTCGATGAATAAGGCTGTTCCATCCTAATCTCTTCGAAAGTGACATTAGAATGCAGATAATCGTGATTGAATTCCTTTCCTTCGAGATAGGAAGGAACCTTGCCTAAAAGCAAGAATTTACCACCGTTATCCGCATATTCCTTGAATAACTCCATGGTTTTAACATCCATGGTCAAGGTACCTTTAGGGATAACGATATATTTGTATCTAGCCTGGCCAACCACTAATTCATCGTTCTCGACGTGGGCGTGTTTAGCCATAATCACTTCATCGAGAATATGGAAATTGATTCCGTCTTCGACAAACATCTGGTTGGCGTCGACGAAGTCTTTGTCCAGTTCGGCGATATTGAAACCAATATCTTCTTTGTCTCTCTGATATTCGAAATAGGCGCTTCTGATCGGTGAAAATAAGCCAACGTTGCAGACATCCCTGCTCTTAGCCATTCTCTCCCCAACTTCGGAGAAATGATCATTGAAGGTCTTGAAGGCTTTTTCGACCCATGGGTTTATCTCGGAATAATGTTCCGGATAATCTCTCTTTCTTTGGCCATGCTCGCTATAGGGGAGCAAATGCTGGCACATGAGGTTAATGCCGTTAACCATATAGAAATCGGCTATCTTCTTTAATTCGAGAGGCGTGGCGTCCCATCCGGCACAGGCGAACATTTCGCATAAGCCCTGTCTCTTATCAAGCTGAGACATAACCGAGCCGAGCTGTTTAGCCACCGCGCACCTAGGAATTGGTCTTCCGAGATGATCGACGCCAGGGATGTGCTCATATTCGTAAAATGGCATGATTCCGCCACAGCACATAATCTGATAGCCGAGAGAATTCTCTTCGACATAATGGCCGGTGAATTTATAGCCGTTTGAATCACACCAATCGTAAATTCGCTTGGAGTAGTTATTAAGCATCAAATCCTGCAAGGCTTTGAAATACTTATAACGATAATCTCTGTAGCCCTCTTTATTGACAAAGAGCAAGGCGATGCGATCGAAAACGTCTTCGTTAAAATGCTCCTTAAAATAATCGACGAGCATAAAAGTAAACGGCGTGCCCCATCTGAAATATTGGGGCTCATCGGTGAAAAAACCTCTAAGATTGCCGACTTCATCGTGCTTTTTGTATTGCTCATGGGTCAATTGAATGAATTGATCAACGACTTTCGGATTCAAAATGTCCACCGTTGATTTGCTTCTATTTAGATAGATATTTAGAACATTGTTGCCTTCATTGACTCTTTTTATAGATTTCTCGGTAATAGAAAAACTAGCGACGGCGTTCTTATCATATGGGCCATAACTATAAGAGACCGAATAATCTGAATTATCGGGATTCTCCAATAATTTGCCTCCCACAAAACCGCTCGGCCAGCCGTTCTCGTCATAAGCGTAGGCTTCCATGCCTAATTCTTCGGCTTTCTTTAGGCAAGCGTTTACGCATTTAAACCATTTCTCGCCCAAATAAGGGGTGGTAAGACCCCCTCTGGCGTGCATGAAAAACCCACCAACGCCATTATCGTGCATCCATTCTATTTGACGAATCAATTCATCTTCTTCCAATTCGTCATTCCAGCTCCAAAAAGGAATGCATTTATATTTGTTTTCCATTTTTAAAAAGTTATAACTTTTAAGAATGGTTGTCAAAAGAAAGAAAGAAAGAAAGGGATTGCCGCAATGTTGACGCATTCGACAAGTTTATCGTTCTCACCCTACATTTAGAAATTTCAGTCAGCTTTCCTTGGGCGTTGGAAAAGTTCAACGTCCGCCCTAAGCTTGACTTCACTCATTTCTTCTAACGACGTTTTTTAAGGGATCTTATTGCATTCTCAAACTTTAAATGGTCGGCAACTTAAAATAAAATTTAAACCCTTTTAGATTTTTTCCGAAGACTTTAGGCTTTTATCCAATTGAAGCGGGCATTATATTGCGTATAATTCTTTAAAGAATTACAATAAGTTCATCTGCAATTTATGGAGTTAATTATATGAAACCATTGACAAAGAGGTCATATTTTATTTTCGGAACTTTGATAGCCTTGCTTTTAACGGGCTTAGTTGCCGGTAGTTTTGTTGACTTGAAACTTAGTCAAGCTATCGCGGATACCGACAACATGTTCGGGATGATCTGCGCTTCATTCGGCGAGCTATTCGGCTGGGGGATGACGGGTGTTTTTGGAGCGATGGCTTTCCGCTTGGCTCAGCAAAGCGAGAAAAAAATATTCAAAGCCCTTTTGATCATCTTCGGCATCGTTCTCATCGGTTCGGGGGCTTATTTGATCTTTGCCGATATGAATAGTTCGCACAATGGTTTCAAAGAAGTCAGCCATATCGCCGTCAGAATCATACTTACTATTCTTTTCCAAGGAGGCATGACAGTCGGTTCTTTCTTTATCATCAACACCAAAGACAAGAAACTCTTGTTGACCACTTGGATTATCTTGATGGTCGCCTTCTATTTGGGCTTGGCCATCAATTTCATCACCAAAGGGGCGATTAAGAGACCGAGATATTATCAAATCATGAACGGATATGATGAATATTCGGCTTTAAATCTCTTTGAGAATTGGTATGAATGTGGCAAGGTCGGATTAGCCGAAAGCATCATCGAGAACGGTGATGGCCTTAAATCCTTCCCGTCTGGACATAGTTTTGTCAGCATGATGAGCATTCTTATGTTCTATGTCCTCTTGCTCAACGAAAAAGTCAAAGAAAAGGCCTGGGTTAGAGAATTGGTTCTTATCGGTTTTATCCTTTACGGCTTCGTGATTGAATTCGCCCGTATCTTATATGGGGCTCATTTCTTATCCGACACCTCATTCGGAGGATTACTGGCAGCCATATGCGCCTTTGCCATTCCTCTGATCGGTTTCAAAATCGCTGAGAAAAAAGGCTGGATATTCAAGAAAGAATAACGGCAAAGAAAAAAGACGGGGTGTTGTGAGATGTACCCCTAATCCTGGACAAAAACAGGAAAGGGGTATTTTTCATGAAATACGATTGGAAGTTCAAACTTGACTGCGTCATCAAGTACAAAAAAGGCAGGAGCGACTTCGTCCCGGCGGGTGTATGCAGAA
>CAVFGR010000009.1:42503-57022 GCA_963622135.1 bacterium | reverse complement strand
ATGTCCGGACATGGGAGAGGTCCTACGACGATCTGGGCGTAAACGGGCTGAAGCACCGGCCCGCCAACAAAGGCTGGACCCCGGAGCAGAGGTTCGATCTCGTCTCGAAGGTCCTCGCTGGCAATTCGATCGCGGGCGTCGCCAGAAGCGCCCACATGGATTCGGGCCAGCTCTGCAATTGGGTTAGGAAATATCGCGAAAAGGGGCTGGATGGGTTAAAATGCCTGAGGAAGGGCAGGCCCCCGAAGAGGGGGCCATCGATCGATACCATGCCGAGAAAGAAAGCCAAGCTTACCCAAACGGAGCGAGAAGAGCTCAAGCTGCTCAGGGAAAGGAACGAATATCTGGAAGCGGAGAACCTTTACCTAAAAAAATTGAGGGCCTTGGAATTAGAGAAGACGGCCAAGCTGGCCAAGGCGAAAAAGCGAAAATCATCCAAGCCGTCGAAAGGGAGATAGGGTGCAGCCTGAGCCTCCTCCTTAAGATCTCCGGCCAAAGCAGATCGACCCACTATTTCGAGCTGCGGAGGCTCTCCGGAGCGGACGGGGACGCGGACCTGAGGGAACGCATCGAGGACATCTTCCGCAGAAACAAAGGGAGATACGGCGTCCGCAGGGTGCACGCCTCCCTGAGGAACGAGGGCATCGCCGTCAACCACAAGAAGGTCCAGAGGCTGATGAAAGAGATGTCCCTGAGCGGCGAGAGGAAGAGGCAGAAATGCCGTTCCTACAAGGGGGAGACAGGGCGGATCGCGGAAAACGTGATAAACAGGGATTTCGCCAGCGACGCCCCGAACAGGAAATGGACGACCGACGTCTCCCAGTTCAGCTGCCCGTTCGGGAAGGCGTATCTGTCGCCGATCCTCGACATGGGAGCGGGCGACATCGTGGCTTTCGACCTGTCCACGTCCCCGAACCTGGAACAAACGAATCGGATGCTCGACATGGCGTTCGGCAAATACCCGAATCTGAGCGGCCTCATCATGCACAGCGACATGGGCTGGCAATACCAGCATCCCATGTATCAGCGAAGGCTCAGGTAGATGGGCATCGTCCAATCGATGTCCAGGAAGGGCAACTGCATCGACAACTGCATCATGGAATCGTTCTTCGGGACCCTCAAGAACGAGATGTTCTACGGTCACGAATCGGAATTCAAGACATTCGAAGATCTCCGCAGAGCGATAGAGAAATACATCGATTACTACAACAACGAAAGGATCAAGAGCAAAACAAAATGGATGCCCCCATCCAGATTCAGGGAGGCATCCATCCATTGCCTATGATATAATCCAACTAACTTGTCCAGGAAATTGGGTACACATCGTGCCTCGTCTTTTTTTACTTAATAAACCTCTCTTTGAATTCGTACTTCCCAGGCCCTAGAAGGGTTTCTTTGCCATTAACGATGAATCTGGCTTTGGCGTTAGGAGGAATAACCACGTTGTAGGTAACTTCATCGTTATTGATGGACCAAGCGCTTTCGATATTGCCAAAGCGAGATAGATAACTGCCTTTGGCGTAGCCTAGCTCATTGCTGGCTTTCGGGGCGATGATGATAGTGTCATCACTATCAAGCTGAATGCCAAGCATCTCTCTAAAGAGCCATTCGACCACCGCTCCTTTGGAGTAATGGTTAAGGGAGGCGATGCCTTTGGAAGGAGTTGAATCGCCTTCCCAAGCTTCCCAAATGGAGGTCGCGCCGACCTTCGGCATATAAAGCCAGCCTGGCATCTCTTCATTTAGAAGAAGCTTATAAGCGTAGTGAATATCGATGTTTTGCAACACATCAAGGATGAGCGGTGTAGACAAGAATCCGGTGCCTAAGCGCCAGGAATAGTTATCCAAGGCTTTGATCAAACGTTTCTTGGCGTATTCCTCTTGTTCAGGAGTAAGCAACCCCATATAGAGAGGACGGACTAAGTTAGCTTGGCGATCGGTGTCGAGCTCATAGCCTTTGCGGGTCACGAGTTCTTGGTAAGCGGATTTGGCGCCATCGCTGTATTCTTTGATTTTCAGATAGGTCTTATCGTGTGGTTTTCCTAAGATATCCATCACTTCAAGGACCCTCTTTAAGGTAAAGAAGGTATAGGCCGTAGAAACCTCTGGATGTGGGGCGGCGAAATCGTACCATTTGAATTCGCAGACATCGGATGGTTCGGCCCATTCGCCATAGGATTGTCCCCAGTTGACAAAGTATTTGCGGTTCTTATGGGACATTTTCACATAATGGGCATACGGGGCACCCCTTCTTCCGGCGCGTTTGATCATGAAGAAAGCGTATTTCACGATGCCATCGTAGTTTTCTTCCAAGATGCGTTTGTCGCCATATCTCTTATAGAAATAGAGGGGGATATATACGCCGGCACATGCCCAACCTACCGATCCATTCATCACCCACATGAACCAATCTTCGTTGGCGAAAGGGGCGATTTGAGGGAGGCGCCCGCTCTTCCATTGGCGGTCAAAGATATCCCTGACGTGCTTTTTGGATAATGAGGCGTAGTTAGATAAATAAGCGGCGGTGTTGAAGAAGACTTCCGAATCGCCGGTCCAGCCCATCCTTTCTCTGGTCGGGCAGTCGGTTGGGACGTCGGTGTTGTTGCTCTTAAGGGACCAAATGGTGTTCCGATAGAACTTATTGAGCAGCTCCGAGGAGCATTCAAAAGAAGAAGCCATTTGGAAGTCGCTGTAAACGGCGATGGCTTCGAATTTGGAAGTATCCAATTCGACATCGGTGTCAATTTCGGCATATTTGAACCCGCCATAAAAGAACTTGGTCTTATAGGTATTCAATCCATCCTTGCAGATATAATGGATCTCTTGGAGAGGAGTCTTTTTGCCTTTATAGGTGCATTGAACGTTTTTTAAGGTGACATCGTTATTTTCATCCAAGATCTCACCTAATTTGATATGAATTTCTTGCCCCTTTTTGGCGTTCACTTCAAAGGAAATATAACCGGAGATATTTTGATTGAAATCCAAGATGATCTTATTGGTTTCGGACTTAAAGGAATTGATAGCTTTTAGATGCTCGTGTTCCTTTACAAAGACATTATCGGAAGGGGTTAAGTTGGCCTTGCAGTCCACCTCTTTGGCTTTTGAGGAGAAGGAAGGAATCTTGTTCGCGTCTACCTTTTCGCCATCTTTTAAATCAGCGAAGGTCAAAGCACCATCGTTGCTCCAGTCCCAAGTAGAATCGCTGACTAAGGAACGCTTGACGCCATCGTTACCAATCATTTCCAATTGGGCGATGAATTTGGTTTCTTTGCCATAGGTGTCCATGCGGCCTTTGGCCCCGCTGCAACCCCTATAGTAGCCGTCGGCTAAAGAAACTTCGATGACATTCACCCCTTCTTTTAAAAGATAGGTTACATCGTAAGTTTGATATTGGATTCGCTTCCTATTGTCGGTGAATCCAGGGGCAAAGATGAAATCACCGACCCGAACACCGTTGATGTTGGCTTCGTAAATCCCGCAGGCGGAGATATAAAGTCTCGCTTCTTTGATGTTTTTAACTTCGAATTCCTTTTTAAAAGAATCAACCGGGTAATGGACGTTTTTCTTCGGCTTGTAATTGCCGGTAATCCAAGTAGCAATCCAATCGTTTTCTTTAAGAAGGCCCATCTCGAAATAAGCGGAGACAGGCTCGCCTTCAAAGTCGTTTTCATCCCACAAGATGATGGAGAAATCAATTCGTTCACGGGATTTGAAGGTTAGAGGGAAAGTGAATTCCATCAAGGAAGATTCGACTTTGTCAGAGTCATAGATCTTTTCGTCGCCTTTCTTGGCGATGATGCGATAGGCTTTTTGATAAAGGCCTCCCTCATCGTTCCAGGTGATGCGTGGAGAAATAACATCTATCCCTATCGGATTAGTAAGATATTCGGTTTGGATATTGATTGCTTTCATAATGGTTATTTAGCAAGCTTGCTTTGAATCTTTTCACGATAAGCCTCGCCATAGGCACGTTCTTTTTCCCAGGCCTCATCGTCCCTTTTCTTTCTAAGGGCAATCTTTTCTTCTTTCTTGGCTTTTTGTTCTGATGTAAGGGTGGCCCACTTAGCCTCTTTCTTGGCTTTCTTGGCCTCTGTCCTAGCTTGAACCTTGGCCTCTTTCTTCTCTTTCTTGGCCTTTTGGTCAGCTTCTTTCTTAGCCTTCTTTTCATTATGCTTGGCTAATTCGGTTTCAAAATCGAGATGTTTCTTCTCGCATTTGGCTTTGAGATTATCTTTGAAAGCCTGTTCGTTTTCGATGATGTATCGTTCTTCTTCTTTGGCGGCGGCAACTTCAGGATCGACATATTCGACTCCGCTTTCGATAGCAAGTTTCTTATTGTATTCCTTGATGTTGATTTGCTTGAGGTTGATGTTCTTTTCAACGTTGAGGAAGAGCAATAAGGCAGCGAGGATGATGCCGGTGATGGCCTCCAAACCAACGAAGGCAAAGGTAATCATATTCTTACAGGCTTCAGTTTGCTCGGCGACGAGGACGCCATCGACAAGTTCAGGGGCCTTATATCCCGAAGAGGACAACATCGCATTGAAAATAGCTGTGGCGACGCCCACGCTGGCGGTCGCCAAGATGTTATAGATACTCATCGCAGTTCCGTCGCACCTAGAACCCGACTTCCATTCGATGTGGTCTAAGCAGTCGGCGAATAAGGCCATGAAGACATAGGCACATGGCAAACCACCGATGTTCTTGATGAACTGGCCGATTAAAACGATGACGAGATTATTTGGAACAATCCAGCAAATGGCACTGCCTAAAGCATAGAGCAAGAAACCGGCAGCGGTGACGTTTCTCTTACCAAATTTCTTGGCTAAAGGCCAAACGGCAAAGATACCAATGCCCATTGGAATGCCACCGATGACAGAAACGAGCATCTGAGTGGTGCCATCGTTATAGGTGCCTAATACGTAGTTGCAATAATAGATTAAGCCCAAATTCTTGACCGACATCGCGATGGTGTAGATCAAGAAATAGACAAAGGTGATGATCATATACTTATCGCTTAAGACGATTTTTAACTGAGTCCAGAAAGAGATTTGCTTCTTATTGTCAGGTTTGACGTTTTCTTCCTCAGTGACTCTTTCTTTGGTGAAGTAGTACTCGATAATCGTGGTCGGCAAGGCGATGATTGACAAAATGGACATAACAATAATCCATAGATTTTGATCAACCCCGATAGATGGCATGATGGCCATCGGGAAGACCAAGGCAACGATCATGCCGGACATCATGATGGTGGCAATCTGGTTAAAGACCGATAAGCCGCCTCTTTGAATAGTGTTCCTAGTGGAAAGCGGGCACATCAAGTTGTGCGACATGTTATACATCGTGTAAGCGAAGGAATAGAAGAGGTTATAAGAAAGGATAACCCAAATGACTTGGACGGTTTCACTGGCCTTTGGAACAAGGAATAAAAGGACGCCGGTAACCGCCACCAAAATGGAGGAGATCAAAACCCAAGGACGGGCTTTGCCTTGTTTGGACTTCGTATGGTCGATGATATGACCCATTATGACGTTGGTGGCGGCGTCGATGATTTTGGAGACCAATGGGAAAACGACAAGGAAGACGCCACCCCAAACACCGCTCAATTTAAGAACGTCGGTATAGAAAACATTAAGGTAGGAGGCTAAGACGGCGTTCAAAAGCAAGGCGCCGCAAGGACCTAGCAAATAGCCCAGCCATTTTTCTTTGGCGGTTACGTTTTTGGAATGTATTCTTGAGTCAAATAGTTTAGCGCTCATCATTGGATTTTTCATTTTGACTTCTCCTTTGTATCCTTGGGTAATTTTGGTGCATTTAGTTTCTTCGTCAGGCATCTGAGCCCTTTGATTATATGTCCATTGGCCATATGCATCATAAGTTTAGCCAATGGGTAGGTGAAGGTTTTTCCAGCTGACATGCTCATGGTGATAATCGCATTGGAACAGAGTATTCTTTCCAAGAACATCGCCCCTTTGATTCGATTATCCCTTTCAACCCCTTCTGGCAGCTTTTTAGCTTTCTTCATGTCTTTTTTGGCCACCCCAAGGACGGCGTTATATAGGATCTTGCCCATGAAGCTTGCTTTCATATCGCTGAAGCGGCTTTCCAAGGTTATTGGCTTGGTATGTTTTATAGGAGGCTCATATCTAATGAACTTTCTGAATTCTGAAGAAGTCATCTTAAGGAGATTCTTAGGATATGGGTCTTCTTGGCTTTCGCCTTTAATATATAAGGTTTTGCTTAGTTCGGGGTGAACGGAACTGGATGATAATTCGAATTTATATTCGCCATCCAATAAGAGGAAGGCGTTCTTTTCAACGTCGTAATATTTAAGATTTTCTTTGCTGACTTTGATGATGATTTCTTTTGTTTCATTGACATTAAGGAACACCTTCGTGAATCCTTTTAATTCTTTGATGGAATCATTTGGCCTCTTAACATAAAGCTGGACGATTTCCTTGCCTGGGAAGGAACCGATGTTGGTGATCTTACCAGAGATTTCGATATCGTTTTCTCTCTCTTTTATCTTTATATCGTCATATTTGAATTTGGTATAAGAAATCCCGTATCCAAAAGGATAGGCCAAGGCATCTTCTTTATTTTGATAGTAACGGTAACCGACATAGATGCCTTCGCGATATTCTTCGATCTCGGATTTGGAGTAGTTTTCTCCATTGAAGACGGAAGAGTATTCCTTTGGCCAAGATTCGGACAATTTGCCAGATGGGTTTGCTTCACCAAAGAGAAGCTTTTCGGTAGCAAGGCCACCGCATTCGCCTGGCAAATACATGTTCAAAATGGCACTTGCTTCTTCTCTATTTGGAATTTCATATGGGGAGCCGCCATAGAGGACTAAAACGACCTTTTTGCCTTTGCTCATCAAATGGGCGACCATTTCGATCTGGTTCTTCGGCAAAGTGAAAGAACCTCTATCCGCCCCTTCGGATTCAACATAATCAGTTAAACCAACGAAGACCAAAACGGTGTCGAAACCACCGATTTTTTTGTCTATTTCCTTTAATAGAATCTCATCTGGCTCTAATTTGTTTTCTTTATAGCCACGGCAATAGATATAAGAAATGCCGGCTTCATCAAAAGCCTCTTTCGGGGTTATTAACTTATAAGGGTTAATCAATGAGGAACCGGAGCCTTGGTAGCGCATCTTCTCAAATAAATCTCCAACCACAAGGTAGGAAGAATCCTTCTTAAGAGGCAAAACCCCATCGTTTTTCAACAAAACGGCGGAATCGAGGGCGATCTTCAAAGCTAATGAAGCGTGTTCTTCGAAATCAGCCTCAATCTTCGTTTGATTCTCGTGTTTCTTAACGAGATTCAAGACGTTAAGCACCGCTTTATCTAAAACTTCTTCGCTTAAAGTACCGTCCTTGATGGCGTCATAAATCCATTTGCGGCAGATTTCGGTATCGCCTGGCATTTCTAAATCCAAACCCGATTTAAGCATTTCGATACGATCGTGGGTTGCGCCCCAATCGGTCATAACCAAACCTTTAAAACCCCATTCATTGCGGAGAATGTCGGTGAGAAGGGTTTTATTTTGGCTGCAATAAGTACCATTTATTTTGTTATAGGCCGACATCAAAGTGTCAGGCTTTGCTTTCTTAACCGCTATTTCGAACGGTTTTAGATAGATTTCTCTTAGAGCCTTTTGGTCGATCAGGGAATCACCCATAAAGCGGTAATTTTCTTGGCTATTGGCGGCAAAGTGTTTCATGGAAACGGAAACGCCTTGGCTTTGAATGCCTTCAATAATGGAAGAAGCCATCAATCCCGCTAAGAGAGGATCTTCAGAGAAATATTCGAAGTTTCTTCCTCCTAAAGGATTCCTTTTGATATTGCTTCCCGGACCCAAGATGACACCAATCCCATAATGGTTGGCTTCTTCGCCCATGGCGCGGCCTTCTTCTTTAAGAAGTTCTTCGTTCCAAGAGCAGGAAGAAAGACAGGCAGGCGGAAAACAAGTGGCGAGTTCGCTGGGATTTATCCCATTGTCGCCGCCCTGGTTTTGGACGCGTAAACCGTGAGGTCCATCGCTCATTCTGATAGATGGGATAGATAATCTAGGTATCGGATTCGTGTACATGAAATCCGTGCCTGAAACAAGGGCTATCTTTTCTTCTAAAGATAACTCCATCAGCAAATCTTTAGGGTCTTTAGGCATCATACTTCTTGAATTATAGGAACATCGAGTTCACCTATCTTGCAGGATTGTTCGTTTTTATTTATATTTGTATGGTAATTGGTATGAAATTAGATGATTTGACTTATATTAGCAAAGTAATCGGCGATTTGGCCGGGGTTCCTATCAGAATCTATAAGAAAAACAAATTGGTTTATTACTATTCTTTGGTGGAACTGATTAAGGATCCGATCATTCCTTTCGAGAAGGATATTTTATCTATCGAAGACCATATCGGTTATTTCATGACTCCTAGATTCTTCTGTTACGGGGTGGCTAATTTCAAGGATTTCAAGATTGTCTTAGGACCCGCCAACCAATTGAAGATGAGCGTTAAAGACCTCAAAGAATTGGCCTTGGAATGCTATGTCAGGCAAGAAGATATCCCTTCCTTTATTTCTTCGATGCAATCTTTGGTTCCCCTTCCTTTGAATTCCATCTTACAGATGCTTTGCTCGATTAATTTCGTTTTAAACGGCGAGAAGCTGACATTATCCGATATAACCTTGCACGAAGAAAGACAAAACGAGATATCGAGATTGTTAAAAAACGAAGAGATAGAGAATAACGCAAAAGACGAGATGATTCAGAACTCTGAGCAAGTTACCCACAACACTTTTGCCTTGGAAGAGAGAATCATGAACATCGTTTCGCATGGTTCATTATCCTCTTTGAAGGAACTGATTGAGAACGCCCCATCGATTAGGCCGGGCGTTTTATCCAGCGACGCCTTAAGACAAGTCAAAAACACCTTCATCGTCACCGCAACCTTAGCCTCTCGAGCGGCCATAAGAGGCGGCTTGGACGTAAACGATGCCCTCTCCTTGTCAGATGCCTATATCCAGAAATGTGATTTGCTAACTTCGATAGACAAAATCACCGAGCTTGAGTTCCATATGATCTATGACTATACCGAAAGGGTAGAGAAGATAAGAATCGGGAAAAATCCCGACAAGTTTATTCTCGACGTCTCTAACTACGTCCAAAAGCATTTAAGCGAGCCTATCAGCATCGAATCGATGGCTAAAGAGTTATATTTCTCCAGAACCTATTTAGCCAACAAATTCAAAGAAGAGACGGGAATGACTCTAACGACCTTCATTTTGACTGCCAAGGTTGAAGAGGCTAAGCGCTTGCTTAGGTACACCGATAAAGCCATCACCAATATCGCTTTCTATTTAGGCTTCTCCTCTCAAAGCCATTTTTCCAATGTCTTTAGCAAATACGCGAAAACGACACCAAACGAATATCGCCTGCAGCATAAGCACCATTAGTTGTATAGATGATATCGGCTATATTTTCATTTTTTTAGGTAGCGGCAGTTCCTTGTGGTTCCTATTTTGACGATTTTTCCATCCTTAAGCATTTGACTCAAAACCGCCTCTATCGTTCCAATCCCCACATCAGGGAGCAAGTCCTCTAATTCTTTTTTTGAGATAGGGATAAAGGCCATTAAAACAGCTTGCTCAACGCGCTGTTTTTTGCTCACCTTCGCGCTTGAAAGAGTTAAGAAGCGTTTGTCGAGTTCTCGATAACACATAAACAAGGCATAAAGGAAGTTTCTCATGAAAGGGATATAGTCATTGTGGTTTTCGTGCCAACCTTCAGAGCTCTTTTTTAAATCCTCGTAATAGACGCCCTTTATCTTGTTTATTTGTTCTTCGAATGAAATGTATCTCGAAATATCGAAATTCGCTTTATATAGAAGAAGCAAGGTAAGCAACCTCGACATCCTGCCATTACCGTCACGGAATGGATGGATGCATAAGAAATCAAGAATAAAGCACGGTATCAAAAGCAATTGATCGATACCTGCGTCATCTTTTGCATCTTGATACGCCAATATCAATTGTTCCATGGCTTCTTTGGTTTCATTTGCCGGAGTAGGGGCAAAACGAATTCTTGAGGTACCGTCGCTATATGTTTCACGAATGACGTTATCCTCGGTTTTGTAGATTCCGCCATACGAAAGGTTTGTTTGCGATAAAAGGATCTTATGCAAATTGAGGATGGTCGATTCGTCCATTTTCATACTGTCATGGCTGTCATGAATCAGCGAAAGGGCATCGCGATATCCAGCTATTTCCATCTCGCTATGATTCAATGGAGCCGATGACTTATTGACTATTTCCTCGATACGTTTGTCTGTAGACACTATGCCTTCGATGGCATTGCTGTTTTTAACCGATTGCACGACGGCGATTTTTTGAAGGGAGGCAAAAAGACCAGGATAGGCCGCTTTCTTTTCTTCCGAAACGGTTTTTAATGAATATATTGTCTGGGCCATTTGAACGAACGTTATCGGCACCATCATATTTTTAAGAAATGAATAATCAAATTTTCTCATATCCGCCCACCTTCGTGTTTATTTGCCTATATTTTACGCATTAATAGGTAGATTATCAACCTTATAGCAGATTTATTTGCCTAGTTTTTAGTAGTTTATAGGCAAATCTTTTCAAAATATATGCAGTTTATTTGCCCAATAACTCTTAAAAAGTGGGCAAATTATCGCCTTTCCTTTCGATTTTTAAAAAATCGGTGAACAAAGTCGAAACTCCTATCTATAATTAACGGCGTTAAGGAGTCTTTAAATGAAAATCTTTAAAAAACTTATCGCTGAAGCCATCGGAACCTTCGTTCTCGTCTTCGTCGCTTGCGGCGTCGCTGCCTTGACTGGTGGCGAACTCGTCGGAACCTCCCTCGCCTTCGGCCTTGTCATCGTCGCGATGGCATATTCTATCGGCAGAATCTCAGGCTGCCACATCAACCCAGCCGTTTCTCTGGGCTGCTTGCTCACTAAGAGAATGAGCGTCAAGGAATTCTTCCTTTACGTCGTTGCTCAGATCGTTGGTGGATTCATTGGTGGCGTTGCCATCTTTGGCATTGCCAAAATGAGCGGTCTCACCTTAGCCGGTGACGCTTGCAACTATGTCATCAACAATCCGGAATTCAACGCTGGTAATGTCATCGGTTCCCTTCTTGTTGAAATCATCCTCACCTGCATCTTCGTCTACGTCATCTTGAACGTCACTGACGAAAAGAACGCTGGTGCGGGCAAAAAGGCCGGTCTCATCATCGGTTTAACCCTTACCTTGGTCCACTTGGTTGGTATCAAGCTCACAGGAACCTCCGTCAACCCAGCCAGAAGCTTAGCCACCGCTTTAAGCGCCGCTATCTTCAATGGATCGACCGATGCCTTGGCTCAGGTTTGGGTCTTTATCGTCGGACCACTCTTAGGTGGTGCCCTCGCCGCTCTTATCTACAGCTTGCTTCATAAAGAAAAAGCCGCTGAATAATTAGAATAGGTCAGCTTAATTGGATGCCTTGGGATTACTGAGGCATCCTTTTTTATTCCTTTTCTTCTTCGATTTCTTTGAGTTTCTTGGATAGTTTTTGATTGTTAACTAATAAATAGACGGCAATGGCTACGACGATGACCATACCCACCGTCATCGCAATGATGATCCTGTTGCTAGAAGAAAGACCCTTGCTGGCCTCTGTCGTCGTTTCCTCTAAAGTCTTTAATAAAGAAAAATCCATAGTTTTCCCTCCACTTACTTATAGAAGGAAAATTGATGGATTTACTTTTTACTTATTTTTATGTCGAACTTAAATGGCAGAAGGCACTTCAACAATGACCATTTCCCCATCGCCTTCGATATGGCAATCCTTATTGGCCGGAAGGAAGAAACTATCGCCTTTCTTATATCCGTAATCGTCAATCTTTCCACATCCAGAAATGATGTGGATTGATTTAAACGATGAGGAATCGGTATGAATGTTCTGATTGCTTATCGGATAAAGGCTCGCTTTGAAATATCGGCATTCGCCTAATGTAGGCTTCTTGAAGGCTACCGACTGGTATTTCTTATAGTTAAGAACCTTTAATGCCTTATCTAAATGTAGTTCTCTATAATTGCCGTTCTTATCGACTCTCTTATAGTCATATAAACGATAGGTGATATTGGAGTTCTGTTGGATTTCGATAAGGGTGACGCCTTTTCCGATTGCGTGGACCGTTCCCGATGGAATGAAATATGATTCCCCTTTATGAACAGGGATGAAATTGAGCAATTCCAAGATAGATCCATCATCCACCTTTTCTCGGACTTCTTCGGGCGTGGTGTCTCTCTTGAATCCAAGATAAATGCCCGCGCCATCTTCGGCTTCCAAGATGTGCCACATCTCGGTTTTGCCAAGTTCGTGTTCAACCTTTAAGGCGAATTCATCGCTTGGATGAACCTGAACTGATAAATCTTTTTCGGAATCGATGAACTTAACCAAAACAGGGAAAATATCGAATTTGGAGACACTCGAGCCTAAATCATCCTCATTTGCGGCATCCATCAAAGGGGTGCCGTTATCAAGCGTGCACGGGTGTTCCTTATAAAAGGATAATTCCCAGGTTTCGGAGATATGGTCTTCCTTGGATTCTTTGCCATAGGAGAAAAGCTTCTTCCCTCCCCAAAGGGTGGTTATAGTAGCAGGCTTCAGTCTTTCCAGTTTCATGTTTCAAAGTATAAACCATCTAAAAGCGTTCGCCTATCTTTCCTTTGGAAATGAGGTGGTTTATCCTAAATAGGACATATGTTACGCACTTTATCCATCAAGAACTTCGCTATCATCGCCGACGCCAAAGTCGACTTTAAAGAAGGATTTACCGTCCTTACTGGCCAAACCGGCGCTGGTAAATCTCTCGTTATCGATTCTTTATCGCTCCTTTTAGGGGAAAGAGCCGCTACCGAGCTAATCCGCACCGGAGAAGAGAAAGCCACCGTTTTAGGCGTCTTTGACATTGATAAAGATAAATTCGGCTGGTTCTTTGAAAAATATCAGATCCCAGCATCTTCTGAACTAAGCGTCGAACGTTCCATCGGTAAAACCAGGAGCCCGGTCCGTATCAACGGAACCACCGTTCCTTTGAATACCCTCCAGGAAGTCGCCCCATATCTCGCCGACATCCACGATCAATTCGATTTCGTCAAAATATTGAATCCGGAAAACTACCTATCGTTAATCGATGGTTTCGATAACGAGAAGATTTCTCCTTTAAAGAACGAATATCAATCCAATTATCTATCCTACAAGGAAAAGAACGAGACCTATCTCAATCTCATTCGCGAGAGGGACAGAATCAAAGAGAATAGGGATTTCTATGAATATCAGTATAAAGAACTTGATGGGGCCAATCTCAATAAGAACGAAGACAAAGACATCCAAGATGAACTAGAAGCCCTTAAGAACTTCGATAAGATCTATTCTTTGTCCGAAGAGGCCAAGAAGATCATCGACGGGTCCTCTTTGGATAATATCTATGACCTCATCGATATCATGAAGAATATCTCCAAGGTCTCCCCATCTTACAAAGAAACCGCGGAAGAGCTGGAAAACAAGTATTACGAGATATCCGATATATGTTCCTCACTTAAAAAGGACTTCTCTCATTTGGAGTTCGATCCAGACCATATGGAAGAACTCAATGAGAGGGACGCCGAGTTATCGAGACTTAAAAGGAAATATAAGAAGAGCTTAGATGAGCTAATCGATTTCAGAGACAATCTTAAGACCTTATTAGCCTCCGATTCCGACGCGGAGATCCATATCGAGAAAGCGGAGAAAGAGCTGCGATTGTCGAAAGAGAAGGCGATGGAATCCGCCTTAAAGTTATCCAAAGCCCGTAAGGAAGTCGCCAAACTCATCGAGAAGAGATTGGAAGGCTCCCTTAAGGATTTATTGCTATCGGCCAAGTTCTCCATCCTTTTCGTTAATGAGAACGCCATTTTAAGCGATAACGGCATCGATGAAGTGGACTTCTATATCGAGACCAACGCCGGCGAAGGGCTTAAGCCATTGGCTAAAATCGTCTCTGGTGGCGAAGCCTCCCGTATCATGCTGGCCTTTAAGGAAATATTCATCCGTGCCAACAAAGTCCCTACCGTCGTCTTTGACGAGATCGACACAGGCATATCCGGCGAGGCTGCCGAAGCGGTCGCTAAAAAGATATACGAGATATCCAAATCTTCGCAAGTGATCGCCATTACCCATCTCCCTCAGGTCGCCGCCTATTCAACCACCCACATCTTGATTGCCAAAAAAGAAGAAAACGGCAGAACCTATACGAATATCAAAGTCCTATCTCCTGAAGAAAAGATAAGGGAGATAGCCAAACTAATATCCGATGGCGAGGTCACGTCCAAGCAGTTGGAATACGCGAAAGAGTTAGTTGAGAAAGCCAAATAAACGAAAAGGACCGCGGTCGCGATCCTTTTTTTATTTTTGTTTAAATCACCCAATTTGCAGTTCTGCGAGTTTTTGATTGA
>CAVFGR010000009.1:16397-42201 GCA_963622135.1 bacterium | reverse complement strand
ACTTTGGTGAATTGGGTGTTGATGCTAGCGGAAACAAGGGTGGCAGTCATCTTGTTGGACTCTGCGTCGATGAAAGCGAAGCGGTGCCCAATATAATCAATGTAATCGTCGATACTTATGTAGACGTATTTGTTTTCATCGAGATCGAAATAGCCATGAGCACCGATCAAATCCGTGGTCTTTCCGTTATCAAAGACGAGATGGAGAACGTTCACTGTCTTAGCAGGCTCGTTCCAGTGATAATTGATGACAACTGGCTGAGGTTCCAGCTTACCGGACTCGTGATTCATCGTCATCACCATATCGCCGGCGACGATATCCTCGGCTTGTTTGATGCTGCCGTCCGCCATCAAGACCTTGGCAGTCGGAAGAATGCAGCCACCGCCACTTCTTGCGGCAGGAACGGTAAATGTGTTTGTAACGGATTTCTTATTTCCTAAAACATCAGTAACGGTCACTTTAACGGTCGCACTCACGCTGCCACTAGTTGATTGATTTCTCAAGCTGGTGGTCGGTCCTGTCGTATCTGTGATAGATACATTGCCGCTTACCAATTCCCAAAGATAACTGGCAACAGCGGCGTCAGAAGGGGTGATGACCGCCTTTAAATCATTGGAACCATAGGAAGAACTCTGAGATGTGCCGGTAGATTGAATTGAGACGCTTTCGATTGCTACGACTTGGACATCGCCATCCCAAACAAATTTGGAACTATCGCTTGGATCAGCGACGGATTCATAATCAGCAGTAAAGATAAAGTCTACCGAAGAAGACGTGCCGTCCTCACTTAGCAAGGTGCCGGTTGCCTGTTTGCTGTACGCATTAACATCGCAGGCGGAACCGCCTAATGCTCCATCACTATCCGGCATATTTCCGCCATATTCAGGGGAAGTAACAAGATAAATGTTGCTTTGATAATTCAGGTGAGCCGCGGCAATTTCGGTGCTGATATAACCACCGATTGCGCCATTTCCTGTAACGTTCGCGATGCCATTAATAACAAATTCCGCTGCATTCAATCCAGACGGATACGCATAAGCCAGACCGGAGGTATTCTCAACAAAATCATCGTAAATGATTAATGGGGAGGTGATGTTCATCACGGCTCCCTCTTCAACAAGCAAAGAAGAGCCATTCATGAACTTGACCTTTTTATCCACGTTAAAGGTCGCATCTTTTGCGATTACAAACGAAAATCTATAACAAATAGGGAAGAAGAAATCATCAGAATTAATATTGATTGTTTGGGAAATGATATAATATTGGACTTCGAAAGAAAGAGAAATTGTGCCCATGTCAGCAGTCCCACATATCGTGACCGTCGTTTTGCTAGAATCAGTCGCATTGGTAGTGATGCCGTTGGTTTTCGGGGTGTATTCAATCTCGGCATAGCCGTTGGTTAAAACCAAGGCTGTTTTGTTTGCTGTAGGCCCGATCAAATTGAGCATCTTGTCGGATTCATTTTCGGGATAATAAGCCGAAGTAATGCTGAGATAGACGCAAGCTCTTGTTTGCCAGACGGCACCACTTTGGATTTTGACTTTGCTTTGCACATTGCAAAAATCAAAAATCTGGAATGGCGAGAATTTATCGTTTCCAGAAAGATTGTTGATGGACATGGTCTGAGTGCCGCCTTTGTAGTCGTAAATGACAAAAGGTGTCAATAATGTGCCCGATTGGATGTCTACCAGAGAGCCGTTTCCATTGCTTGTGCGCTTTATATAGCCATAGCAATTAATCGTTCCTGTCGAAACAATTGAGGAATTATCGGATAAAGTGATTTCGCAATATGCGCCGGAAGTTTGTCCCTGAACCCCTTGGGTCGGTAGACTAAGAACGCCACCGATGCCGAGCGTGCCATTGACCGTCAGCGTGACATTGCTATCGATAATGACCTGGGTCTTTCTGTTTTGTTTGACCAAAGCCTCGGTTTGGTCGGCGAAATACATACTATTTGAGAAAGTGCCGTGTGCGGAAGCATCGAAAACCGTCGTTCCGGAATATGGCAATGCCAAAGTCACGCCGGAACTAATGGTGCAATTCTCTTTGATATGGACGGGATAGATCGAGCCATCATCATTGGTCAATTCAGGATAAACGTAGACAGTCTGCCCGGATGTCGCATCCGATAAAGCTTTCTCTATTTTGGTGTATTTGGTATTGGTCGTGCCATTATAGCAAACCGCCCGATCGTTGCTTTCCTCGGGAACGAAATCGGTCTCAATGCGGGATTTATCGACGACATAGGCAGCAACGCCTACGCCGGTCAACGCCAAAGAGAGGCCCAAAGCAAGGAAGATATATTTTGATCCTCTGCGCTTAATCATTATTTGCTAACCTCCGCTTTGAAGGTGAATTTCAGGCCTTGCCCATAATATGAACTGATATCGCCGGAGACAGGATAGGTAACGTTAAAGTCAGTTTCGGCGACAGAAGTGTCGATAGGCACGGTGACATTATAAACGCTGCCCTCAGTCCCGCTTTGGGTAAGCGTCCCCACGTTAACGGTCGGAGCCGAAACATAGGAAGTTATGAAGGCAGAGTCGGTGCAAGTCAAAGTCAGCTTGAACGTTAGATTGTTGCTAGCGTCCAAGTATGAAAGGTCGTGGCAATAAACGTTATTGATTTTCATCGAAACGGAAAGAGAGCCAGTCGTTGTGATAACCCCGTCTTGGACCATGCCGTCTTTCGTCAAAACGAAGGTGCTGGCTCTGGCGTTGCTAAAAATCGGAACATCGACGACTAAAGCGGCGTCAACCTCCATATCCGCATCAGCGGAGCCGGTGTTAAGGATAATCCAAGAAGAGAAACCGACCGTGATCAAAGAAAGGCTAGCCAAAAGCATTGGGAGGCCGAAATGAATTAAGTTTTTCTTCTTTCTAGCGTTTCTTTCCGCGTGTCTCATTGTGTGCGCATTATGACACCCAAACGCCCGCAATGCAAGGAAATAAGGGACGCTTTGTTATTAAAAAAACAAAAAATCCGTCTTAACGTCACTTTTTTCCCATGCCGAAACCACGAAAAAGCATGCCAAAAATATCTTCGCAAACATTAGCTCTCAAACATGGGCACAAACGCCGTTCCAGGTGAGTGGCATACGACAAACTCGTGGGTGCGAAACGAGCGGGTTTAGGACGCTCGCGCTTTCAAAATGTTCACGTTTATTTTTTATAAAAATCGATATTAATTTAAGGTGTCGAAGTTCTTTAAAAAGGGCGCTAGATTATTTTCACATAATCTGCTTTTCTCGGTTTTGCTTCCGGGAGTTTATCGGCGGGATAGCCCAAGGCTAGGCTTCCGATTCCACAGAGATTTTTATCGAGTCCCCACTTTGCAAGAAGGGCTTTTCCTTCTTTAGATTCGAACATTTCTTTCTCACGGTGAATCCAACAAGAGGCCAAGCCCAAAGAATGAGCGGCTAACATCATCGTGCCAAGGACTAACGATCCATCTTCGATGTAGGTATGAGCGGAAGAATCGGCGAGAACGAGAATAATGATAGGTGCTCCATAATATGGGTCTCCTGTTCTTCCCATCACTTTGGCATTCATCTCGGACAATATCTTTCTTGTTTCTTTGTCCTTGATAACGATAATGGCCGGGGATTGCTTATTCATTCCAGTCGGGGCGTAAGTCCCGGCTTCCGTTATCTTATCGATTGATTCATCGTCTGGGATTTTATCCAAAAACGAACGAACGCTTCTGCGGGTTTTGATGTTTTCAATTACTTGATTATCCATAATACACTCCTATTGATTGCTCGAAAATAAGACCGTTGTCTTAGCTGACGATTAGCATAGTTATTTAATCAAACTCGCTAACATGTCACCGTATCCGATGATGCGACGAGAATAATCCATGGTGGCATTCGTCCTTGGATCGTAGTAGCCAAGGATCCTTCTAGAATAATCCATCGCGATTTTCTCTCCGTTAGATCTGGTTTCAATATAGCCAAGTATTCGAAATGAGGCATCTCTTATTATCTGTTCCATATTTTTATTTTATAGAGACATAGGGAACTAGACTAGAAAGATTGTTTTTTTATAAGCTTGGGATCAAAAAAATTATCCTTATTTTTAAGTGCATTTGTTGGTGGTTCTATAAGAACAATTTCATCGAAACTTGCAAATGCACCCTATTTTGTAAATAATAAGGTGCAAATGAAAGAAACCAACAATTATTCAAAGCTAGAGAAAATATACAAAAAGAACGGAGGATGCATCTCTCATAAAGATGTTGCCAAAGCGGGAATTCCTTCGTGGTTTCTTTATGAATTCGTTAAGAGAAATAAACTAGAGAAATTCGCTCCGGGATTTTATGTTGGATCTAGCTATATACCCGATGATTATTACATTCTCCAAATGAGATATCCAAAATATATCTTTGCCGACATGAGTGCACTTTATTTTCATCATTTAACTGATAGGATTCCAGATGAAAAGGAAGTCGTATGCCCTCAAGGATACAATCCGGCTAGAGAGAAGCCAAAACGGCTTTGCGTCAGGCGAGTCTCAAATCAAAAGATTTACGAATTGGGGGTTACTGAAGCGACCACCATGTTTGGAAACAAAGTCAGAGTCTACGATAGAGAAAGAACTATTTGCGACCTCATCAAGTATCGGGATAAGCAAGACGCCGAAGTGTTTATTAAGGCCATAAGATGGTATTGGAAGGGAAAACCGGATCAAATTCGACTATTTAATTATGCAAGGACACTGAAAATCGAAAAGAAAGTGTACGAGGTAATGGTGATAGTCGCAAATGAAGATTAACAAAGATACGTTAAGGGACAAGGCCTCCCAATTTTTCCTACGCTCCGGCATCAATCACGAAATAATTTATAATCGTTTCTTTTTTGATGCGTTTTTATCGAGACTCGCAAAATCCAAATACAAGGATATGTTTCTTTTAAAAGGCGGGCTATATTTATCGCTCATCACAGGCATTGAATCCAGAAGCACGGTTGACATTGATTTTTATATAAGGAATATCGCCATTCAGAAACAATTATTGATTGAGATTATGTCTGATATTTGCGGACTAGATATCGGAGATGGCGTTGTTTTTGTTATAAAGGGCTCCAACGACATCAGAAGGGACGATCCTTACGGAGGCTTTTGCATAACCATTGTTGGCTATTTGGAAAACGTTCGCTGTCAATTCGGAGTAGATATCTCCACCGGAGACCCAATCGTGCCTTCTGAGAAATGTTTCAAATACAAGTGTTTGCTTACAAACGAAACGTTGGACGTCCAAGTCTATAGCCTAGAAAGCGTGATTGCGGAAAAGACGGAAACCATTTTGCATAAAGGCACATCAAATAGTCGAAGCAAAGATTTCTATGATTTATACATCCTTTGGACCACCCAACTGGAAAATATCGATAAAAGCATTCTAATCACAGCATTCAAGAAAACATCCGAACATCGAAATTTTTTGGTATCAAAGAAAGAAGCAATCGACATTTTGAACGATATCGGCGTCAACAAAGTGAACAATTCTCGATGGCTCAACTACCAGAAAAAGGCTAAATATGCAGATGGTTTAAATTTTAAAGAGGTTATCAAAATATCCAAAAAATGGATTGAGCTCATCTTCGATTAAGTGGGTCTTTTTCTAAATTTAACAAGGCTATTTTCTTATCAATTCCACCGGCATAGCCAGTCATTTTGTTATTAGCCCCGATCACTCGATGGCAAGGGATTATGATAGCAATCGGATTGTGTCCCACCGCTTGACCGATAGCCTGCGAGGACATGCGTTTCATGTTTTTTCTTTTCGCGATTACTTTGCCAATCTCCCCATAGGTCATCGTTCCGCCATATGGGATGCTTTTTAAGATCTCCCACACTTCTTTCTGGAAAGTTGTGCCCTCTAAGGATAACGCCGGTATGAAGTCAGGAATGCCACCATGAAAATAAATATCGAGCCATCTAATGCTCTCCGCGAACATAGACAAGGAACGAGCCGCCGAGGAAGGGACTTTAATACTCTCATTACAAAAAGCGAGTCCAGTCAGGGCTTTGCCATCGCTTTTAAGGATTATCTTGCCAAGCGGAGAATCATAGAAGCTTTCATAAAGCATGGTTCAAGATTAGCATTCATTAGGAGATTGTAAATCAAATGCGATCAAAATAAGAAAAAGCGCACCGCTTATATGCGATGCGCTTATTTTGTGATTTCTTATAGAATGGTTGGATTTTCAACAGATGGCTTTTTGATCTTAGCCGAATAGTCAACACTCAAATCCTGAGAAACGGTGTATTCCATCGTCAGATCATAAGTGAGATTCGCCGATCCGGCGAAGCCTATACCGAAATGTTTGAAATTGTAATCGGCATAATCCAATTCATAATTCATCGTACCTTTGAGGTATTCGATATCGTCAGGGACGCCTTCTGAACAATATTCGTTCTCTCCATCAACATAGCCTTCGAATCCAAGCTCGGTGCTGCCTTCTCCGGCAGAACGCAATTCAAGGGACTTTTTGTTATATCTCCCATTATATTGATCAGTGTAGGAATATATGTAGTCGGAGCCTTTGGCTGTCATATCCTCGTAGTATTTATCATAGAAATCAGCTGGCTGAAGGTACATTGAAATCTGAGTGATGTCCGTCGATATATAACAATGATCGATGTTTGGCAGATCCGAAGCGAACTTGTTCTTGAAATCGGAATAGTAGCTGGAGCGCATGCTGAACAATTCATCATTTGGATTGCCTTTGACCATAGCGATGGTATCCGCATCGGCGGCAATCTTCAGCGCTCTCTTGACATCGCCTTGCTGACCGACCATATAGAAGCAAGATTCGCTTTCTTCGAGCCAGAACCAAGTCTTAATGTCTAAATTAAGATTTTGCCCTTCATGACGTCCGGCGTCGTCGCCGACTTTGGCATCGACTTCGACGCGGCTGTTGTAAATCATATAGTTATCGTTATCAACCATATGAACATATTCTTGATTGATTGTGGCATCGGTGCCATCTGAATATCTGTTCTCGCTTACGTATTTAGAGGTCATAGTGGCCTGACGAGGATAAACAAAAGTACCGGCAGCGCCCGAATGTTTGGCAACGATGTCATCGGCCCTTGCTTTCCAGGTTACGTTATCGACAATTTCGGCTTTCTTTGCTTTTTCGCATCCGCCGAGGCCAAGGCTCAAGCCAAGGATCAAAGCGACGATCGCGGCGCCGGTGACTGCGCCGACGATGATACATTTCTTCTTTCCTTTTTTCTCAACGAATTCGTTGATGGTGACTTTGAGATTCTTCTTCTCTTCTTTGTCGTTAACGGTTTCGGATGACTCGTTGACGACTTCTTTCTTCTCGTCTTCCATAGTTTCTCCTTAAAATCGGACATTTTCCGATTACTTCTTAAATAACCCTAGTCCTAAAAAAATGGATTTTCAACGAGCGTTTCTAAATATCGTCATTTTTTTCTTTAGTTTCCAAAAAAAACGGAAAAAGCCGAACGTCAACCCGTCTATCTTAGCAAGGGCGTCTTGCTTAAAACTTGCTTAATTTGTTACTTAATTTTAGATTCTAACCGGGCACTTAAAAAGAAAAAAGACGCCGAACAATCGACGTCTTGCATTTCGAATGGGGCGGATAATGGGACTTGAACCCACGAATGACCGGTTCACAGCCGGTTGTGTTAACCACTTCACCATATCCGCCATATGATGCCATGTAATGATATTCTTTTAAGGTCTTGCTCGCAAGTTATTTAAAATCTTTTCTCCTTCAAGAAGGATTCGATATTCACGATTGAAGACCAAACACGCTAAAGGAGTCCCTTTATGGGATTCATATAATTTCTTGGCCTCGTTAAAAGAAACCCAGACCGTTTTTTCGATAAGTTGGTCGCCTCTCGAAGCGAAACGGGGTTCTTTTTGATCGCCCACTCTTTGACAAAGATAATAATGGTTGAGATTTTTCCTCTTCAACAAATTGTAATAGTCGTCGATCTCCCCAATTTCGGCAATGATTTCAATTTCGTAGCCGAGTTCTTCGAGGCACTCCCTTTTTAGGGCGACTTCAAAAGACTCGCTGTTTTTAACGCCTCCGCCCGGGGTTTCGTAATAATCGCGAAAGCCGAATTCTTCCCCCATCACCCCATAAACGTGATGGAGGGCGATCTTTCCGTTTTCATCCAAAACGATAGCCCGTACGATTTCGCGGGTTCTTTCGATTCCTTTGAATTCAAATTCTTTGTCTTCCAATTCGGCTAATAAACGCATGGCTATATCTTAGCCATCATTTGTTCAGCCTAACAAGTTCATTTTCTTCCGGATACGGATAGCAAATGGCCTTCAAGCCTTTAAATATCCATTTTTCTTTCTTTTCCAACACAAGTTGAGTTAAGTAGAATTTCTTGTTTTTCACTGCTAGGCGATAGAAATTAATCTTCTTTTTGCCTTTAGATACATAATCTGGATAATTGAGCATTTCCTTCATACCTTCGATTTTCGCTAGATAATCATCTGGGTATTTCTGTGCCAATTCATTCAAAGATTGGCTTAAAACATAAGCTTCTCTGTCTTCATCGTTTGGCAAAGATATCTTTTCCAAAATGCTCTTTTTGATTTTTCCCAATACCAAATAATCGTTTTTCATATATACCTCCTAATAATTGATAGACATTTCTATGGCTTTTTGACTTTTAAGGAATTAACGAATGTGCCAGCCTATGTGTATAATTAACGAGACTCCTTAGGAGGACGCTTATGAGAATCTTATTCAAAAACGCCGATATCTTGATTCGCGGCGAAAACGGGTACGAGACCTTGAAAAATGCCTATCTGGGTATCGAAAACGACAAAATCGTTTATGTTTCATTAAAGGCTCCGGAAGATTCTTACGAAGTTATCAAGGACTACTCAAACAAACTCCTTATGCCTGGCTTAGTCAATGGGCACGGGCACGCCGCCATGACCATTCTCAGGGGAGTCGGATCCGGACTTCCATTGCAAGAATGGCTCAATGACGCGATATTCCCTATCGAGGCTAAGTTAACCCCAAACGATGTATATGTCGGCACCAAATTGGCCTGTTTGGAAATGATTGCCAGCGGCACCACCACTTTCTCCGATATGTATGATTTCCCATATTCCGTCGCTTTGGCAGTCGCCGAATCCGGCATCAAGACCAATTGTTGCCGCACGGGCTTATGCACCGATTTCTTGCCGATCAGCTCGCCAAGATTCAAGGAAACCGTTTCCGTCGCCGCGACCTTATCAGGCGATATCAAAGTCGACGAAGAATGTGAAAGAGAATTGAAAACCAAGGAGTTCCCGAAGGTTTTAGAAGCCGCTATCAAAGATGGAAGGGTCAGAGGTGATTTGAGTTATCATTCCGAATATCTAACCACCGAAGAGTTCGTTAAGGGCTTAGCTGACGAAAACAAGAAGCTTAATGTTTGCATTCAGATGCATGCTTCCGAAACCGAAAAGGAAGTCAATGCCTGCAAGGAAAGACATAATGGATTGACCCCGATTGAATATTTCGAGAAGAACGGAGTGTTCGATAACGGCAACGCCTATCTCGCTCACTGCGTACATGCCACCGAAAACGATTTGGATATAATGGCCAAGACGCATACTTCCCTTATTTCCAATCCATCATCTAATATGAAGTTAGCCTCGGGCTTCGCACCGATAAGAAAGGCCTTGGATAAGGGCGTTAATGTGGGATTGGGCACCGATGGCTGCGCCTCCAACAACAACTTGGATATGTTTGAGGAAATGCATATCTTGGCCCTCATTCAATCCGGCATTAACAAAGACCCAACCAACTTATCGGCTTCCGAAATCATCGATATGGCCACCGTTGGCTCGGCTAAAGCCATGCATCGTTACGATATCGGCAAGATCGAAGTCGGATATAAGGCCGATATCATCGCTCTTGATTTAAATAAGCCACACCTCATTCCTAACTTGGATTCCGCCTCGCTTATCGTCTATTCAGCCCATGGTTCGGACGTTTCTATGACTATGGTAGATGGCAAAATCCTTTACGAAGACGGCAAATTCTTATCCTTGGATAAAGAACAAATCGTTAAGGAAACCGAAGAAATCGTTAAGAGGCTCTATAACTAAAAGAAAAGGACCAGTCGGTCCTTTTTTTATTTGGTTTTATCTTTTAGATAAAGTTCTACGCCTTTTTTAAGTCTCCCCATCCCGTCTTTGACATTGCTTAATGGGGTGGCGACATTTATACGAATGAAGCCTTCGCCCGTTAAACCGTAATGAACGCCTGGGTTAATAAAGAGACCGGTTTTATCTCGGAGGAATGAGCAGAACCCTTCGGAATCGTTGCTGATTTTAGAGATGTCCAGCCACATAAGATAGGTGGCATCCTGCTTGATGCAGGTTACATCAGGGATGTTCTTCTCGATAAAGTCATAAACGTATTCTTTATTTATTTCGATATAGGCATTCAACTGATCGAGCCAATCCCTGGAATCATTTAAGGCAGCGATGGCTGCGACTTGGGCGAAGACATTAGGCTCCGCGCATTCATCGGTGTTTAGTTGTCTATCCACTTTCTTCCTGATTTCAGGATTTGGGCAGATGATAGCGGATGTCTGGATGCCTGCCAAATTGAAGGCTTTGGTAACCGAGACGCAGGCAAAGCCCACTTCCCTATTTGTTTCATTGGCCGAGAGGAATGGAACGTATTTCTCACCTGGCTTGGTAAGCTCTCCGTGAATCTCATCCGAAAGGACTATAACGTTATGCTTTTTGGCAAGTCTCCCTATTTCCTCAAGATCATCCTTGCTCCATATCTTTCCGATAGGGTTTTGAGGGTTACAAAGAATCATGAGATGGACATTTTCTTTCGATAATGCCTCATCTAAGGCCTCAAAATCAATGGAATAGGAATTGGCGATATATCTAAGAGGAACTTCTTTTACCTTGCGGTCAT
The DNA here is from genome assembly GCA_963622135.1 of bacterium. Lineage (GTDB taxonomy): Bacteria > Bacillota_I > Bacilli_A > RFN20 > CAG-826 > UBA4951. The sequence continues at coordinate 31,274 of CAVFGR010000009.1, read as the reverse complement.
TGTTAACCACCGAATTGTAGAAGATGTTATAGACGGGCGTTAATAAGACGACTTCATCCCCTTTAAAAGTTAATTTGCGAACGCTGGAAGAAATGGATGGGACAACCCCGGTTGAGAAGATGAGCCAATCCTTTTCGATTTTAAGATCGTGTCTATCTTTGTAGAAATTGATGTAGGCTTCATACCATTTATCCTGCATATCGGAATAACCATAGATTCCATGTGAAGCGCGATTGATCAAAGCTTCCTTGATTGGAGGGGCCACTTCGAAATCCATGTCCGCCACCCACATAGGAAGTTCATTGTCTTTGACATTCCATTTGCAAGAATCGGTATGTCTTCTATCGATTATCTTATCGAAATCGTATTTCATTTCTTTTTCTCCAAAAGGGTCTTTGAATGATCCACTTCGTCATCGTCGAGGATGTATTCGCCGACTTTCTCGGCTTTGATAATGCCGGAGATCGGATTCTTGATGGAAATCAAATCGCCATGGACATCCGCGTCGATATCCTCGCAATATTCGAAGGATAAATCGGTTCCCGTCAAATCGCAGTTAACGAGTTTTACTTTCTTCATATAGCAGAAGCCTTGATTGGAAGAGACTTTGCAATTGATGAGGGTGATGTTTTCGGAATTCCAAGAGAAATATTCCCCATCGATTTCAGAGTCTTCGATAATGACGTTTTTGCAGTTCCAGAAAGCGTCTTTGGTGTGCAAAACGGAATTCTTGATATGCAGATTCTCGCATGAATCGAAAGCGTAGTTGCCATCAAGTTTAAGATTCTCCACCGTAACGTTTTTGCAGCTCTTGCCGAAATAATCGCCTTTGACGGTAACGTTCTTTAACTTAACGTCTTCATTCCACCAAAGGGTTTCCAAGGCGTTGCTGAAATCAATATCTTCAAGAACGAGGTTTTTGCATCTTCTGAAGTTCTTTGGACCATCAATAAGGCAGCTGGTGAAAACGGCGTTATTGGTATACCAAATGCCCGCTCTCTCAGTGGTTAAGAAACGGCAATTATCAACTTTGATGTCCTTCCCGTACCATAAAGGATATTTCCAGCCGAAGGTCGAATCTTTGACAATGATGTTCTTCCCTTCTTTTAAAGGGGATTCACCATCATCGAATAAGCAAGAGACCACTTCGACGTCTCTCTTTTTGAATAAGGCTCTTTCGCCTATAAAATGCTCGTCCTGATAAGTTTTCATGTTATTAACTATAAATATTTTCTTTTAATTTAGAAATTAAAATGCGTTGTGGTATATTGCTTGCGATGGATATTAGAGAAGAAAACGTCATAAAGGTCAATAATTCCCCGACTACTGACTGGGCAAGCGTTAACAATCTAGCCACTTCGGATGAAAAAGATCCTAAGAACCAGGATAGCGAGTACGCCAAAAAGAACCGCGGAAGGAAGGCACTATCGATTTCCATCTTCGCTATCTCTGGGGTATCTATCTTAACCGGAGGTTCCTTGTTATCAGCTATCGTTACCGAACCAACCTTATCCAATATCGAGATAACGAATTCCGATACTTCGATTTCGATAAGCTTGACCATCAAAAACCCTCAAGGATTAGAAGTGACGAGTTCTCTCTACGAAGATGACGTTCTTAAAGAAAAAACCGATATGTCTTTCAAGGGCACCAAGGATTTCGCCTATACCTATGGTAACGTCGATTATTCCAAGAAGAACGTCATTAAGATTTCCTTCGATAATCACCTTGATTATTCGAAAATCTTATATGAGAAAGAAATCATCCATAACACGGTTAATTCCCTTTATTTAGGAGGCAATTTATATGTCTAAAACAGCTGAATGGTGGAGCAAGAAAGATAAGAAAGGCAAAGCGTCTTTCATCGTTTCGATGTTCCTATTGGTTATCTCAATCGTTTGCCTATTCGGATTGGCTTTCTGCCGTCAAATATTCGGCGATAAGGTCGGCGATTCCATTTTAGGCGAAGGAGTGGCAAACGGCTTTGTTGCCATCGGAAACGGCCTTGTCTACTCCGGCAGCAAGATTTTGGTGACTTTAATCACCATCTTCTTGACCATCATCATCACGACCATCATCAACTTCGTGGTGAGGCTATGCACCAGAACGGGAAAGAAAACCAAGACGGTTGGTTCCCTTATCAGATCGTTGGTTAAATACATCGCCGTCATCGTCGATATCTGCGTCATCTTATCTACTTGGGGAGTCAATGTTACCTCCATTATCGCCGGATTGGGGGTTTTAACCCTCATTATCGGCTTAGGTTGTCAATCCCTCATCCAGGACGTCATTTCGGGCTTATTTATGGTCTTTGACGATTATTTCGATGTTGGGGATATGGTCATCATCGATGGCTTCAGAGGCTATGTCACTCAGATCGGTCTCCGTTCCGTCAAAATCGATGATAAGTTAGGCAATATCAAATCCATCAACAATTCTTCCATCACCTCTTGCGTCAACCTTTCTAGAGAAGACAACACGGTCGCGATGGAAATCGATATCTCTTACAACGAGGATCCACGCAAAGTGGAAGCCATCCTTTTAAAGGAATTGCCGGCTTTGAAGGATAAGATTCCTCAGGCCATCGTCCCACCGACTTATGTCGGCATGTCCAATTTCCACGATTCAGGCATCTCTTACAAGATCTCGGCCACTTGCAAAACCCCTTATCGCTTCCAACTCGAAAGAGACCTTAGAAGAGAGCTTTACCTCATCATGTTGAATAACAACATCGAGGTACCATATACCTATATCAACGTGGTGGACGCCAATAGCGCATCTAAATTAGAGGCCACCCTTAATGAGAAAGAAACGGCCGAAGCCTTCGAGAAATCCGTCCGTAAGCCAAAATCAGAGAAAAAGAAACGCTCGGTCTTCCAACGCGTCAAGGATGTTTACACCGAAACCATCGAGGAAACCAAGAACGAACTGAAGTAAAGAAAAAGCAGGTCTCGGCCTGCTTTTTTATTTAGCTTACAAAGTAAGGGTTTGGTAAACGCCTTCAAGCAAGATGAGGGCGCATATGACGATGCCAACAAGAGGGATGATGATGTCATATTTGGCGGTCTTTAAAGAATAGGTCTTGCGGTAATTGAACAATAAGGCGATTGGGGAGATGACCATTAAGGAAATGCCCTTTCCAAAACCCCAAGGGGTAACAATGTTCAAAATCTGTTTGAAAGAGCCATAGGAATTAAGGACGATACCGGAATCCGAAGCGAGGACGGCCATAAGGATGGCGGTGATAATAAGATCCACGATACCCGCCACCGCGAAGGTGATGGCGATGACTACGCCTAATTGGAAGGAATGGGCTCTGCTATCCAAATAAGCTTCATATTGTTCAGGATTCCCGCCTAATTTGAGATAGATCTTCTTCTGGTACTTGTAGTAAACCAAAATAGCGATAAACCCTAAGAATGTGACGATTGGCTTACTGGATAAAAGAGGAATCACTTCGATTGGTAAGGTGAAGAGATCCGCACCCATCGATAGGCCTTTGACCAACATGCTGGCTAATTCATATAAGATAGGGATGATGATCAACAAACGATAGTAGATGAGTTTCTCTTTTTTGATTCTCTTTGGCTCATAGACCAAGAAAAGGTACATCAATGAGCACATCAATAAGTCGATGAAGACGTTGATAGACAGATACTTGGTGAAATACATTCGCATGAAAAAGTCAGTAAGAATCTTGCCATTTGGAATTCCGAAGAAGGAGAAAATCATATTCCCCAACCCAACCACATAACGGTCATAGCAGAGTATGTATAAGCCGATGATCAATAAGGCCATCGAACCATGGAATAAGACCAATTTCTTGATGTTTTCCCTGCTTGAGATGATGACAGCGAAGTTGGCGAGCAAGAAGAACGGGATAGCCAATTGCCCGAAATAGCCGGTGATATCGCCCGCCAAAGTGAAATTAGCGGGAGCGGTCAATGTGTCGTTTTTGGCGTAGATATTGCCAATCCAAGAGAAAACGAATGACAGCATCATCAAAATCATCATGATCCAGGCAAAGATGCGCATATGGCGATAGGAAAGAGGAGGATTGTATTTGATGTCGCTTCTAGAATCGATATTGCTTAGTAAGGTCTTTTTGAACATGGCTAAATTGTAGGACTGGGCTTAATCAAAATAAATATTTCTTTGAATAACCAAAGAAAAATCCCCATCTCGCTTAGGAAATGGGGTTTATTGGCTTAAGTTTTATTACCAAATGACAACGCGCTTATTCGGGGCGAGATACATTCCATCTTTGGCGGTGACATGGAAGGTCTCGTACCATTCAGGGAAGTTTCTCGGTTGCATATTGGCACGCAAGATGGTCGGGGCGTGGACATCGATTTTTAGGAGCAAAGCGAGATATTCCGGTTTGCCCTTCATGCACCAGACGCGAGCCCAGTTTTTGAAGTAGTCTTCGTAAGAAGCGCCTTTAAGTTTCTTCATTAAGTCGAGGGTGACGGCCATACCGCCGTTATCGGCGATATTCTCGGAAACGATGAGGGAGGCATTGACCTCACCCCAAGGAAGTTTGAGGCCTTCGAATTCTTTGATCATGGCTTTGGTGCGTTTCTTGAAGTTCTTATGGTCTTCTTTGGTCCACCAATTGTTGATGTTGCCCTTTTCGTCGCAGTTAGCGCCGTTGTTATCGAAGGCGTGGCTGATTTCATGGCCGATGACGGCACCGATACCGCCCAAGTTCTCGCTTCTGGATTGATTGATGGAATAGAATGGAGCCTGAAGGATGGCGGCTGGGAAGGTGATGTCGTTAACGTATGGGGAATAGCAAGCATTGACCATATGTCCTGGCATTGCCCACTTGCTGCGATCAACTGGCTTATTGAGCAATTTGAAGTGTTCTTCCGTCAAGATGCGACCTAAAGCGCTGACGGCGTTGTACAAGTTGTCATTCTCATCAAAAACGAGCTTGTCGAAGACCTCTCTGACTTGGTCAGGGTAACCCATCTTGAGTTTCATGCAAGATAGTTTAAGGATGGCTTTTTCTTTGGTGGCATCGGATAAAACGTCGTTGTTCTTGATGCGAACTTTGTATTGTTCGACGATTTCTTCGACCATCTCGGTGACATCCTTTTTGGCCTTCTCGCCGAAGTATTTCTCGCCATAGTAGATGCCGATTGGCTCAGAGTAGTAGGAACCCGCTAAATTGTAGGCTTGTTTTTCGATGGATTGGAGCTTCTTTACGCCGGTAAGAGCGCGGCTATAAGAGGATGCCAATTCGCGGAGTTTCTCGCTTAAGAGACCGCAAGAGCCCAACAATTCCCTAACATAAGCCCAGTGCTTATAAGTTTCGAAGGTATCCTCGTTGAAGACGGTTTTGAAACCTTTGAGATAACGTGGTTCGGCCACGATGATGGTTTCCGGGACTTCGCCCAATAAGTCTTGAAGAAGTTTGCGGAACTTGACTGGTTTCAATAAGCCAGAGACAGTGCGGGTGGACATTGGGTTATACACTTTAGTGTATTCGGACCACTCCTGGGCGGATTTGACCAAAGAAGCGATCAAAGCGTCGAATTTGATGGTGTCTTCGACATAAAGATTTTGTTCTTCTTCCGATAAACGGGTCTTGGCTAAGACGGATTTCGCCATCGCTGACCAAAGTCCGATCAATTTATCGTGTTGTTCCTTCATCTCCTCTTTGTAGTAGGCGGTGTCAGGAAGGATGATGGATGGGCCAGAAAGCATCAAGCAGTGCTTCTCGGTGTTTTTCAAATCTGGATCGACGCCGATGGAGAATGGGAGATGATATCCATCTAAAACCAATTCTTTGAGGTTGCGATTGAAGGCGTTCATATTCTTCAGCTTCTTGATTTTGTTAAGGGTTGGAAGGATTGGGCGGATGCCTTCTTTGTTACGGCGTTTGGTATCTTTCGCGATGTTGTAGAGTTTGACCGCTCGTTCGAGATAAACGTTTGGATAGACGGCAGTTTCCGACATCGTCTCGAATTCTTTCATCATGATTTCTTCGACTTCATCGCGGAGTTTGGCAAAGCCACCGCAGGTTGGCTTATCGTCTGGGATGACGGCAGTTTCAAGCCATTCACCGTTGACGTAATTGAATAAATCGTCTTGGATTCTTACTTTTTCCATTTATGATTCTCCTTTTTATTTTCGTTGTCTTTAGACAATAGGTAACTAATTTTTATTTGGTGGATTCCGCTTCTTTCAAGCGTTTTTCGATATTGTCGAAATAACGTTGATAAGCCTTTTTGCAATAACGCTTATGCTTATCCTTCTCGCTTGGCATGTTGTCTTTATAAGCATAAGGCTTATTGACCCTCCAGGCGTTAAGCACGCCGATTTTCATCGCATCCGTCGGGCAGTTGAAGGAACAGCGGGTACACATCATGCAGTGATTGTGGAATTTGAACTTCCCATCTTCGTATTCGATGTTGTGGACTGGGCAGTTTTGGACGCATTTAAGGCATTTGATGCACTTTTTCTGGTCGATGCGGAACATCTTGCCGTTAACCGGATAGAACAAGAACTGGATTTTGATAATGGAAACGGCCACTGGTCCAAGGAAAGGTTTTTTCAATTTGAAATCCTTGCCCTCGAACATGTATTCCTTAACATCAAGCGGAACGATCCTTTCCATCGCATCGTACATCTTATAGGCTCTTTCTTCCGTATGACGGAAGATCATGTTGTAGCCCATGACGTAATGGAATTCGGACTCAAAGAGGAAGTTCTTTTTCAAAATCCTCTTTAAAGCGTTGTCCGAGCAATGGTTGAGATTGATAGGCTCGCCAGAAACCATGACCACAAAATATGGGGTTTTGTTGTTGGAAACCAACTTCTTGGCAAAACGTCTCACGATCTTTGGGGCCGAAAAGCCATGTACCGGATAAAAGATTCCGAATCTATCGTAATTTGAGATGTCTACTTTTTCCTGGTCCAAGTATGATTCGATAGGCAAAAGATCGGCGAAAGAGCCATTTTCTTCGATGGCTTTTTTATAATGTTCGGCAATCTTTTTCGTATTATACGAACCAGTGAAATAAAATAGAGCGGCTTTCATTAGAAATCCTTCATGCAAGGCACTTCGTTCTCGTCTAAATAATAGGTGTGGTTTTCATCCTTTTTGTGGGCGTCATACCAAACTTCGGCCATGATCTTATCTTTTTTGGCCAAACGGTCATAATCCCAAACGAATTCCGTATATAACGGTTGCATCCAGTGACCGCCTCTGAGGATGGAGAACGGACGGGCTTCGAAACGAACTCCGTCTTGGTTTTCCCAAAGGACTTTGTTGTAGATGTCGCCTTTTTCAAACTTCTCGGTGATGAGCTTACCACCGTGAGCCTCCGCCACCGTTTTTAAATCGTTGATGTCGATGTCTTCATCTGCTTTATCGAAATCCCAATGGTGGTTGACTCTCGTTCTATTCTTTCTCAAAGCGTCGTAGTCGACATCTTCGTTATTGATATTCTTTCCTTTGCAAAGGAGAGGGAACTTAGACCAATCTTTGCCGAAAGACTGCAATTCATCGTACTTTTCCTTGCTTCCGAAGTAAGCGGTGATCTGGGCCATATTGCCTTTTTTATACCAATAGGCAGGGGCGTTACTATCTTTGCGAAGCGGCTCGATGACAAGCTTTCTAATCACCCAAGATGGGCAGATCTTCGCCAGCTTGAAAATAGGCTTTTTCTTAAAGAATTGTTTCCAATATTCATCAAGGGTGGTCTTTTGGTAATCAAATAAGTCATTTAGCTTATAGCCATCAGAGAACCACTCGCCATGGAAGTTACGATAGGCATTAAATCCCGGATCGAAGACTTTTTGCATCGAGGCGCCCATAACGGCAAAAGAACTTTCGATGAAATCGTAACCGGTGACTTTGTTTTCGTCCACCGTACCGATATTAAAAATATGCTTCCAGAAATTCTTCTCATTGAGTTCATTTTTGTTTTCTCTGATAAGCAGATTCTTGACCATCACCGCCGAATCTTGAGCGGTGACCCATTCCAACGGGCAGTTGTAGGCCGTATGGAACATAAGGCCATCCGAGACATTCTTCATGAGAAGTTCGTCATAGATGACGGCTGTCTGTCTTAAAACCGCCCAATTTTTGATGTTCGATTCAAGAACGGCGTATTCGCCTCTGACTTTGGTGACGGCATAGACATCGAATGGAGATGGCAAAAGTGGATCGCCAGCCTCAAGCCAGAGATGCTTTTCATTCCTATCGCCATAGCAGGCAATCGAGCTGAAATGAATCAGTTTAGGCTGCTTGTCGCCTTTTTCTTCGATGGCTTTGATGATGTTTTTGACGCCGGTGATATTGGTTTCCACCGCTAAGTCGTGGTGTTTGTCGGACTTAGGAGGAATGACGGCCGCCATGTTAATGACAATGTCGGAATCTCCAATGGTTTTCCTGACATCATCGATATTTCCGAGGTTGCCTTTGATGACAACCAATTTGTCTTTATATTTCTTTTCTAACTTCTTGAAGGTCTTGGTCTGGTTATGGACCATGATGGTGATCTTCTCAATGAAGTCTAGCTCAAGCAGTAAGGGCAAAGTCGGTTTGCCGCAATTGCCAGTCGAGCCATAGAAGGTTACTTTCATAGTTATATCCCCTATTGTGCTGGATAACGCGTTGATTATACTCCAAAAAGGCTTCAATGTATGCTTTTAATTGCATACATAGTCTTGCGTGCGAGGCTAAACAATATCAAAAAACGTCAACCATTAACGGCTGACGCTTTCTTTGAATCACTTCTTGATGAGGATCAATTTTGGTTTTCTTATCATCACCTTATGGTTGGCTGGCACGGACTCAACGATAAAGACGTTCGAGCCGATTACCACATTATCGCCGATGATGGTTTCGCCGCCTAAAATAGAGGCGTTGCTATAGATGGTTACGTTGTTGCCGATGGTTGGGTGACGTTTAACACCTTTTAAGGCCGAGCCTTTTGAGAGGGATAAGGCCCCAATTGTCACGCCTTGATAAAGTTTGACGTTGTTGCCGATGGTAGCCGTCTCGCCGATGACGATGCCTGTTCCGTGATCGATAAAGAATGGAACGCCGATTTGGGCGGCTGGATGGATATCGATTCCGGTTTCCCTATGGATATATTCCGAGATGATTCTCGCCTCGAATCTTAAACCGAGTTTGGCTAATTCATAAGCGATGCGATGGTATTCGATGGCTTTAAAGCCAGGATAGCAGGCGATTACCTCTTCCTTGGAATCCGCCGCAGGATCCGAATCGAGGAAAAAGTCTAGATCCTGTCTAGCTTTAGCTTTTAGTTCATCGAGTTTGGAATAAAAGGCTTCTTTTTGTTCTTTGCTATCGTTTACAAACGGCTTTTTTATCTTCGTTTCACGCTCGCAGACGAGCATATCAAAAACCGTTTCCGCAAAATCGATTAGTTCAAGTTCGTTATTCACCATTGGTAGCGGTCTCCTTTATCTGGGAAGATGACGACGATGTTTTTATCGTGGATATTGTTTTCTTTAACGTACTCAATGGCCCCTTCTAAGGCGGCGCCCGAAGAGATGCCGACATCTATTTTCTCTTCGTTCCTTATGTATTTGGCCATCTCGATGGCTTTTAGGCCTTCTACATCAATAATCGCATCGAGCAATTTATTATCCAAGATGGACGGAACGAAGTCTGGGCCTATTCCCTGTATGAGGTGTGAATGAGCTTCATTTTTGGTAAGAAGAGGACTCTCCTTTGGCTCAACCCCGATGACCGTAATATCAGGCTTTTTCTCTTTAAGATATTTCCCGATTCCGGTGATGGTTCCACCGGTTCCGATTCCAGCCACTAAATAGTCAATCTTTGGACATTGTTTGAGGATTTCGGGACCTGTGGTCAAATAATGGGCTTTGACATTGCCTAAGTTATTGAATTGGTCGAAAAGTATGTAGTTTGGATTGGCCTTAACCGCCTTAATGGCTTCTTCTTCCGCCGCCGACATTCCGCCTTTAACGAGGCATAATTCTCCGCCCAAAGAGGTAATCATCTTTCTTCTTTCTTCAGACATCGATTCCGGCATATAGATAATCAATTTGTAGCCAAATGGCTTGCTGTAATATGCTAAGCCAATGCCGGTATTGCCGGATGTAGCCTCAACGATGATGCTGTCTTTATTAAGTTTCCCATCATTTTTCAAATCGGTAAGAATCTGATAAACGGCCCTGTCTTTGATGGAACCACTGGGGTTGCTATTTTCTACTTTCGCGTAGAAATTAACCCCGTTAACGGAAAAGCTAAGTTTCTTTAGTTCGGTGTTGCCAGGAATTTTCATATGTAAATAATAGGGGCTAAATGCCGTTTAATGCAAAAGATATGTATTAGAAATTAATACATCTTATAAAGAATCCAATTGACGAATCTCATTGGGAAAATCTTTATAAGGAGACTTAAGAATTTATAGCTAAGGCCAATGGTTACGACTGGCTTTGGATTCTTCTTATAAGCGATCTTAACGATCTTTTTCGCGGCTTTTTCAGCAAGCATCCCGTTTTCTTCATCGTGTTCCATCTTGGAGACGGCTTTGGAAATGCGCTTATCATAAAGATCGTCGCCTTGACTATCTTTCTTTCTGGCAGCGGTGAAACCCGTCTTGATATCGCCTGGTTGAATGGCGACCACTTTGACATTGAATGGCCTTAATTCGTTAGCTAACGCGCAACTAAAAGAATTGATGGCGGCTTTTGACGCCGAATAGAAGGACTGAAAAGGTATAGGGGCAATCGCGGCCACCGAGGAAACGTTTACGATTTTGCCTTTTTTCTTTTCTCGGAAATGTGGTGCTATGGCCTGGTTCATATTCACCATGCCAAAGAAATTGACGTCCAATTGTTTTTTGGCATCTTCAATGTCGGTAAATTCAATAGCACCGGAGATTCCAAAGCCTGCGCAGCTGATGAGCAAATCGACATCGCCATCTTTGCAAATACCGTCGATTATCTCTTTAACTTTAGCCGAATCGGTGACATCTAGCGAAATATGCTTATAGGATTCATGCTGGATATCGGAGTTTTCTCTTCTAGAAAGTCCAATAACAAAGCAGCCTTTGCTAAGAAGTATTTTTACAATCTCTTTGCCCATTCCCGAGGTATCGCCCGAGACAATCGCGCGTTTAATATTCGTTTTCATAGAAACTCCGATTTTTTAACAAAGGGATTATAGTCGCTTTTTATCGTTTTGTTCTCTTAACAAAGAGAATTTTTTATATCTTTGCGATTTATAAGCCAAAATTATTCACTCAAAATCAGTTTTAAGTTGTAGGATATTTTTGTTGTAAAGGAGACATTCAATAATGAATAGACCTTATATCGTTTGTTATATGATGACTTCCGTCGATGGTCGCATCGACTGTAAGATGACCACTCAACTTCCGGGAGAAGAATATTATCCTATTTTGGATTCTCTGAATTGCAGCGCCCATGTATGCGGTCGTGTTACCGCTGAAATGGAATTCGCAAAACCTGGCAAATTCGAGAGCAAGACCCATACCCCGTTAAATAAAGAGGGGTTTTCAAAGGCGTCCATGGGCAACTCTTTTGATGTCATAATCGATACCAAGGGCAGCCTCTTGTGGGATGGGATAAATAACGATAAGCCAATTCTCATCATCACCAGTGAGCAAGTAAGCAAAGAATATCTCGCCTATTTGGAAGAAAATCACGTTTCTTGGATCGCCACCGGCAAAGAACATGTCGATTTAACTAGAGCCTCTGAGATTCTCTATAACGAATTCGGCGTCAAACACCTAGCCGTGGTCGGAGGCGGACGCATCAACGCCGGCTTCCTAGAGGCAGGATTAATTGATGAAGTCATCGTCCTTATCGGCGCGGGAATCGATGGGAGAAAAGGAGAAACATCCGTTTTCGATGGTCTCCCAAAAGATCGCCCAGTTACCCAATTACACTTAGAAGAAGTTAAAACCTATGAATCAGGAGCCGTCTTGATCCGTTATTCAGTCATAAAGTAGAGGTAACTATATGAAATATCAAAACAGAGACGAATTTGATGAAGCGAACGCTTTTGGGAAAGGCAATCCCAATACGGCTTACGAGAAGTATTTCATCGGTAATTCGTATTTGAATCCACTAAACGATCCAAAAGTCGGATTGTTAGCCTGCAACGTCACTTTCGAGCCAAAGTGTCGAAACAATTGGCACATCCACCACGCTTCTAAGGGAGGCGGCCAAATGCTTATATGCACCGCCGGGGAAGGCTGGTATCAGGAAGAAGGAAAGCCGGCTGTCTCTTTGAAAGAAGGCAGCGTTATCGTCATTCCTGCTAATATTAAGCATTGGCATGGAGCCAAAAAGGATAGTTGGTTCAGCCACATCGCGATTGAAATCCCTGGTGAGAATGTCAGCACGGAATGGCTAGAGCCAGTGACCGATGAAGAATATCTTTTGTTAGGAAAATAGAGTTATGAAAATTAAACAAACAGCAGGTCGTGAGGCCTTGGGGGAATTCGCCCCGAAATTCGCCGAATTAAACGATGACGTCCTTTTTGGGGAGGTTTGGAGCAGAGATGATAAACTGTCTTTGCGCGACCGTTCCTTAGTGACCGTCGTTGCCTTGATGTCTCAGGGATTGACCGACGAAAGCCTTCGTTATCATCTTATCGAAGCTAGGAAAAACGGCATCACCAAAGAGGAAATCGCCGAGATTGTCACCCACGCGGCTTTCTACTGCGGGTGGCCGAAAGCCTGGGCTGTCTTCCGTTTGGCAAAAGAAGTTTGGAAAGAGGAGAATAAATAATGGTTTTGAATGAGACATATACATTATCGAACGGCCTTCCTATTCCGAAGATTGGATTAGGTACTTGGTGTATTGAAGATGATCAAGCCGCCGAAGCCGTGAGAAACGCTATCAAAGCAGGCTACCGTTTGATCGACAGCGCCCAAGACTACCATAATGAGCGTGGGGTCGGCGAAGGTGTTAGAACCTCTGGCCTTTCACGTGACAAAATCTTTGTTACCAGCAAAGTCCTTTGTACCCTCAAAACGTATAAGGAAGCCGCTGATTCTATTGACGAGACCTTAAAGAAGATGGGCCTTGATTATATTGACATGATGCTTATCCATTCCCCTCAGCCTTGGGCGGAATTTGGACAGGAGAACCGCTATTTCGAGGGAAATAAGGAAGCTTGGAGGGCGATGGAAGATGCCTATTTGGCCGGTAAAATCAAAGCTATAGGGGTCTCGAACTTTCTTCCGTGCGACATCGAAAACATCATGAGTTCTTGCCGCATTAAACCAATGGTCAACCAGATTTGTCTTTATATCGGCAACACTTATAAAGAACTAGTCGATTATTGCCAAGAAAACGGAATCCTCGTCGAGGCTTATTCACCGATTGCTCACGGAAGAGCCTTGAATGACCACCGCATTCTCGATATGGCAGAGAAATACAATGTAACACCTGCTCAATTATGCGTTCGTTACGCCCTTCAATTGGGGACTCTGCCACTTCCAAAAGCCATCAATCCAGAACATATGAAAAACAATACGGAAGTCGACTTTAATATCTCTTCCGAGGATATGGAACTGCTTAAAACGATCAAGGAATAGACAAATAAAAAACGCGGATTATTGGTCCGCGTTTTCTTTTTGCTCTAAGGCTTTCTTTTTTCTTCTTGATAACCGAAACGAGAGAAACTACGCCTAAGATAATAAGGAAGGAAATCTGTGGCGGCTTTTGGGGAGTCGCCATTATAAGTATCTACCAAGCCCCGATAGAAACCGATGCGCCAGCGACCATTTCGATGATTGATGCAGCAATGTTTGGTTCACAAGCCTTACTTTTCTTAGCTGTGTGGATTAGCCTTAATTATCTCCCTGCTTATTTTCAAGAATGAAAGCATCAAATATCTTTTCATACTTTTCCGGGTCAGTCAGATAGCTCATCGCGTGTGTCGCTTTATCGAAAAGGACGAGTTCATGTTTGCTTGAACAGGCTTCATCATTCAGGGAACTCATATAAGAAGGAACCAATTCGTCTTTCTTTCCATGAATCAAAAGGATTGGATACCTAGAAGATTTCAAGCTCTTGATAGTTGAATATTTGAAGATATTTTTATGTATGGCCATTGAATTGAACAAAACAGCCATTAAAGCCAGAATGTGTAATTTCACAAGATGGTGGAGAAACTTATAAGTTGAGACATAGCCGCAGTCGCCGATGATGCCACAGACATTTTCCATTTCCTTATCCGCGGATAGCAAGGCGGTATTTGAACCCATCGAAACACCATGAAGGAAAATATTCACATTGTGATTATATATTTCGTTTATTTTCTCGACCCAAAGTTTGGTGTTTTCTTGCTCATAAACCCCGAAACCGCAGCGCTTCCCGCCTGATTTTCCGCAACCGTCATGATCGATGATCAAGACGTCATAATGTTTTAATTGGAATCCCGAGTATAAGGCCAAGTCGTTATCGCCCGCGCTTTTAAAGCCGTGTAAAAACAAGATAACCGTTGGTTTTTCCTTAGAATATGGGTCTTTGGCTTTTCTTAGTTCGCCATAGAGCTTATATCCTCTTGGGCTATCTATATATAATTCTTCATAAGGTATTTTTCTTATTTCCGCGCAGCTTTCCTTAACCGAATGAGGGAATGGGAATTCCTCATCTGGGACGGTCAACACATCATAAGGGCCCTTTTCTCTTTTATATATCTTGATATAGGCAATTGAGCCAATAACAATGAAGAGCAACAAAAGAAAGCCGATCACGGAGCCAAGAACAATTAAGAATATTTTCATATGTCAGCCTCCAAAACAGGGACACTTTAAACAATAATATGCCAGGATTCAATTCAATTTGTTTCTATGGCTAGCCAATTTCATCTTGCAAGCAAGAAAAAA
>CAVFGR010000009.1:0-16306 GCA_963622135.1 bacterium | reverse complement strand
CCATTGAACAGTCGGCATTTTTCTTCGATTATTTCGGACTTTATAATTTTATTTCATTTTTGAATCCACCATAGTAGATAAACTCAAGGGTTCGATTCCTTTTCGCCAAAACTTCTTAAATTGAAGGAGTTATAGATTCTCATTTATCAATACGCTATATTTGAGCATTTCCAATCTACTGAAAAATTTTTCGTTAAGAAGTTATCAAACCTATTGTCGCTTAACGTTAGACGTAAAAGCGTATTAATGGCAAATACAAATGTCGGCTAAGTTATGAACCTGCTATATACATTAAAAACCTTATGTAATGTTTTGCAATACCTATAAAATATTAAATAATCCATACAAGTTCTAAGCTCATATGGATTATTAACAAATTATTTATTTTCTTTTATTTCTTGGTAGTATTCAGGCACATCAGGTATTGAATTAATACCATCAACAATTTGTTTTAATGTATCATTAATTTTAAGCGGATTAACTTTAGGTAAGTCAGACACTTCAATCTTATCTTTACCAAGCATCGTCTTTAAGGCAATGGTTAACATTCTAATATCATATTGACCTTGGAATAATGGAACAATAGGTTTATCAAGATGATACATCTTATAAACAGCAGTCATCGCGGTTCTTACCGATGTTTCAACTGTGAATACAACGTCGCCTGGAAGTTCAACAAATTGTCCGATAAACGCTAGATTGGATGTACTAAGAGGAATAATTTCTGGTCTATCTTTTATCTTGCGAGGCATAAATTGTGATGTAATATATGGCATAATTGTTGGAATAGCAATTGAATGAGCTATAATTTCATCCATTTTATCCTCAAGACCACACCAATATAAGAATTCTTTTAATGTCTCTTCTCCACTACATTCATTCATCGGCTTTTTGATATATTCGCCCTTGTTATTAGAATGTAAACCATAAAACCATAACACCTGAACATTTTCAGGTTGATCTGGGCAGGTAGGCTGCAAAGCCGCTCCATAGGTGATAAACCACGGAGAATGAATAAATGTTGTCGCGCCACCTTTACCAGTTAAATTACCTGTTTTTTCTTCAAGATATTTAAATAAAAATGGATAATCTTTCACTGTCACTGTGCAACTTACAAAATTGCTCTTTTCAGGACTATAAATGAATTTCTCTGGATGACCAAAATCATTAGACTTTGTAGCGATTTTTTCCCATAATGAGAAGCATCCTCTGTGCTCTCTATCCATATTCATTTTAGGTGCTTTCTTCATGCTTCCTCTTGTAGAATTTTGTGTCATGGAACCATTTGTAAAGAAGACAGCGTCTTTATCGCTTAATTCGATTTTAGATTCGATATCGTCCTTAATAAATGTTAATGATGATACTCTTTTTATATCATTATCGTTAACAAATTCCATATCAGTTACGGTAGCTCCGTTTATAAAATTAACGCCATTATCTTTTAAATATTTTTGTAAAGGCAAAATCAAACTATTATATTGATCATATTTAGTTCTTAAAATTCCTCTTAAACTTCTAATTAAATGAAGTTGGTGCATGAATCTTATAGTGTAACGTTTCATTTCAATTAAGCTATGGTAAGGTTGGAAAGCGAGCATTGCGCACCAATAATACCAAAGTTGACTCTTGAAATATGAAGGAGAGAACCATTGTTCAATAGTTACATCCTCAAGTTCTTCTTCTGGTGTAACGACCATCTTAATCATTTGTTCTTCAACTTCTTTGGTTAAACCAAATGTTGTTTCATCAAAAGGAACAAAACCTTTTTCCCATAAGCGATGTTTAGAATCAATTTCATAGTTTTTATTACATTCTCTAGTTTCATCAAGAACAGTTCTACCTTCTTCATAAATTGAAGGGATGCTACCAAATAAATCCCATAAGCATTCCATATAAGGTTCAAGTTCCCTTTCACCTCTTGAGATGTAACCTGTTTCGGCATTGCCACATGCATCCATTGAGCCGCCAAAAACAGGAAGAGAATCAAAAATAGTAATATTCTTTCCTGTCATTTTAGCATCTCTAACTAGGAAGGCAGCAGCAGAAAGTCCGGCGATACCACCTCCGATTATATAAGCCTTCTTTTCATCGATTCCTTCTGGCTTTCTTGTGTTAACACGATCATAATTTCTCATCTTTAAAATCTCCTTTATTTGTTATTTTGTTTTTGGATATAGCGGATTTAACACGCTTGCTTTTGTTGCTACTGATCTATCTTTTCCTTGATACATCACATAATAAGGTGGAATTTTATTTATTTTGTATAATAATTCATTTTCAAGTTTCTTCATTTCAAGAGGATTTAATTTTGGCAAATCATTAGAAGTGAAGTCGCCTTTAATGCCGTTAAATTTCATGATTTGTTGCTTGAAATATCGCATATCGTACTCTGCTGGGTAAACCTCAATTATTTCCTTTTCAAGTCCTGTAAGTTTATAAACTGCTTCTAAAGGAGTTCTCACCGATGTTTCAATCGTAAATACAACATCTCCTGGAACTTCCACAAATTGTCCAATAAAGGCAATATTCTTGCATCCTGCTGGCACAACTTCGGGCCTATCTGCACAAGTTCGCGGCATAAACTGACTAGTGATATAAGGCATCATACAAGTTGAAATATGGGCATGAGCGAGCACTTCATCTTTAATATCAAGCATGTCAAAGTGATAAAGTATTTCTAAAAGTATTTCGTTTCCTGTACATTCTTCGATTGGCTTTTTAATGTAATTTCCTATTCTTTCACCAAATAGAGCATCACCCCAAAGAACATCTTCATTATTTTGTCTTTGATTAGGGAAATAATCTCTATCGTATAAGACTAAACTGATCTCCCATCCCGAATCTTTTACGGTAATGCATCCTCCAGTTCCTGGTTTACTTCCAGTATTTCTTTCTAATCTTTGAAAGAATTCAGGGTAATCCTTAACAGTGATGAAATAACTCATCCATTTTGTTTTATCAATTTGCCCTAAGAATTTTTCTGGATGACCAAATTTTTCATGCTTCTTAGCTAAATTATTCCAAATGGTAAATAATCCTAAATTTTGAGTGTCTCTATTGACTTTAGCAACATGAGTGTTATCGCCAAACGTTGAATTCGTCATTAACGAACCATTCGTTACAAATACGAAATCAGTTTCATTAACATTAATAACTTCTTCTTCACTATTTCTTTTCAATAAAATCTTTTTAGCGATATTGCAATCTTTATCCATCTCAATATCGTAAACCGCTGAATCATATTGGATTTTTACGCCCTTATCGATAAGCCATTTTAATAGAGGCTTTATGATTGAATCATATTCATTTCTTTTAGTATGTAAAATGCCTTCTAGATAATCAATTCGATAACCTAGGCCAAATCTTGATAAATATCTTTTCGCTTCAAGAGCGCTATGATAATGCTTAAAAGCTAACATCGGATGGAAGCACCACCACATCGCTGAATCGAAGAAAGGACTTTCCTTGCCGAAATAATCTTCGATGGTTATATTTTCTAAATCGCTTTCGGGTTCAGTAATGTATTTTTGAAGTTGCATCGTTGTCTTTTTATCCATTCTAAAATCATGGATACCTTCCCAAATATGACCTCTATCTTGAATTGCGCGACATTCCGAATGAATAGGCAACTCCCTATTAACATCAACTGTTTCATCAAGCACACTTCTTCCTGGAGAATCTAGTGAAGGAATCTTACTGCATAAATACCAAAGGCATTCCATATATGGCTCTAGTTCTCTTTCACCAGGACAGACATATTTGCCTTCATTAGAAATAACACCGCAGCAACCGCCGACATCTTTTCGTTTTTCTAAAATTGTAATATTGCTTCCTGGCATTCCTGCATCATCGATTAAAAACGCAGCTGCAGCCATTCCAGCAATACCTCCGCCAATGATGAAAGCTTTTTTATTTTCAATATCTGGAACTTTCTTAGGATGGTAGAGAAAATCATATAATTTCATATAAACAAACCTCCTTTTATACACTTGTACAATCTCATACAGGTGTTGTTTTTTGCTTACACCCAAACTATATTTTTGAATAGAAACGAGAACAATCATTAATATTCGCTGATTTGTGTAAAAACCGACATACATAAAACTAGTGTTGGAGATTGGAGTGTTATGAAAGCAGAATATAGAAATAAAATTAGATCCAAGAAAATGATTAAAGAGGCTTTCTTTGAATTATTAAAAGAAAAAGATTATAACAAAATAACCGTTACTGATATCGTAAAGAAGGCTGATTTAAATCGCAGTACATTTTATGCTCATTACATGTATGCAGGCGCAATTACTGAAGAACTTGAAGACGAAGTAATTGACAAGATGATGGAATTATTAAAAAAATTTGAATTTAAAAGTTTCTTTAAAAACCCAACTCCTCTATTGCTTGAAGTTAGCAGATTTTTAGAATCACATGAAGCAGAATATAGAATACTTCTAAAGATAAATGACGCCGAAACATTTTTAAAAAAATTGCGTGACATCTTTGCTAAATATATGAGATCAGATAGTGACATTTGTAATTATTTAAGTGACATGAAAATGGTTAATCTACGAATTAGCTATTTTTCAGGTGGAATAATTAACATGTATCAAGATTATTTTAACGGTAAACTAAAATGCACATTAAACGATATTTCACTAGAGGTAGCAAAACTTCTATCAATGGAAGCTAAGGAATTATTCAAATAATAAAACTAATAAAATAAGAAAATAATTAAATGATATAGACTTAAAACAAGTAAGTTTTATCATTAGATAAATTAAAAAGAGATTGACAAATTGTATCAATCTCAATTTTGAACCTTGGCAGGGGCAGAAGGAATCGAACCCTCATCAACGGTTTTGGAGACCGCTGTTCTACCACTGAACCATGCCCCTAGGTAGCGGGAGTAATTATACTCCCCTTAAGACCTTATTGACAAGCGACATATCAACTTGACCGGCATAATTGGCCTTGAAGTGCTTCATGACGCTTGGAATGGATTTGTCTTCCAAAGAAGAGATGATGTTCTTGATTTCCTCTTCGCTTAGCATTTTCGGAAGGAACGGCTCGATATTCTCGATTTGCTCAGAGATAGCTTTGGCTTGTTCTTCACGATCGGCCTTAAGATATCCGTCTCTTTCCTCTTCGAGTTCTTTTTTGATTTTCATCAACAAGGAAATAACGTCGTTATCGGTTATCTCACGGTTTGAGCCGTCAGTCTTTAAGGCGGTGTAACGGGCGATGACCAAAGACATGATATTCTTTTTGTTGATATTTCTTTCCTTCATCGCCTGAAGGTTGGCTTTTCTGATTTCATCGATGATCATTTTATTTCCTCCTAGTTGGATTCTTTCATTTCTTTCTTTTTACGATGTTCCGAACTGATTACCTTGAATTCCAAAACATAATTACGGATGGTGTCGATAAGCGGCATGATTTCAAGACGGCCGAGGACCATGCCGATGGACAATGTCCAAAGAAGGATTGGATAGACTTTCGGATGGGCTTTGCCGTAAGCAACGTAGTCGATAAGGGCCAAGCCCGTATTGGACATGCCCGAAGCCACATCAAACATCGCTTCTTCTGGCCCGATGCCAGGCAAGAAACAAAGAATTGCCGATAACGCCAGGAACAAAGTCAAGTACAAATATGCATAGTTATGGGCTTCCTTGAATTTGGATTCCTCGATTTGCTGACGTTGTCCATAACGATAGACTGTGACTGGATTCAACGTCCTTGATGAGGAGAAACGATAACGGATGCTCGTCGTGACGTTTTTGATGCAAAGAACGATACGGAATTGCTTGATACCGCCACCGCATGATCCCATGCCGCCACCAACGATCATGAGAACGACAGAAGTGTAGATCAATGGCTTTCCTAAAGAAACCATATGGGCGATGTTTCCCGTTGAGAAACCGGTCGTAGCGGCGCAGGTGACCGTATAAAAGAGGCTCTCCCAGAAGAGTTCCCCACCGTTCGTCCCAAAGAGAACGCCATTCTCTTGGGCATAGGTTGAGCAAGCCCCGATACCGGTGAAAATGGTGGCCATGAGAACGACGATCAAAGCAAATCTTATTTCGACATCTCTGAAGAATTTGCCGACCTTGCCTTTAAGGAACATAACGTGAAGGGTGTAGGAGATGGCGGAGAAAGCCGATAAGAACATGACGATGATCTCAATCGCCATCGGGTGGGTAGCGAAAAGCCCGTTCGATGAAATCGTTCGATAGTACCCGATTGAATCGGAAGTCGGCGACATGCCGCCGCCCGAGATAGCGCACATGGAGATGATGACGGCGTCATAAATAGGCATCCCAGCCAGCCATAGGCATAAAGTGCCGATGATAGTCCAGCCGAACATGATGGCGAATATCACTTTCGCCGTTTTGCCCATGGTCGGCAAAATGCGGTCCGTATGGCCTTCGGAAGAGAACAATGACATGCTTCCCGAAGAAGAGAGAATAGAAGCCAAAACGAGAATCAAGCCAGCGCCGCCGATGAATTGCATCTGGGCCCTATGGTAGACAAAGACGTGAGGGGAATAGGCGCCATCTACATTGATATAGTCCTTAAAGGCCGTTAGGCCTGTCGTCGAATAGGCCGAAGCAGATTCGAAGATGGATTCAGAGAAACTCATATCCATCCCATGAGCGAGATGGGCATGGATGAAAGGCAAAGCGCCCGCCAAGATGGCGGCGAGCCAGATAGCCATAAGGATGTGGCGATCCTCGCAACGAACGAAAGGCTTTCTCGGCCGTTTGTAAATCAGGGTGAGATACAAGATTAGGCCGATGACGATATAAATGGCGGTCGGGGCCAAAAAATCAGTCAAGCAGGCCTTTTCTTCCGGATAGAAGATGAGCAAAACAAGCGGCAAAGCCGTTAATAAGCCGATGAAGATCATGAACATCCCCAAATAGCCGAATATCAGACGAAAGCCAGTCGCTTCTTTTTTCATTTTTCTTTATCCCGCCACTCTTTGGACGAATTTGAGGATATCCTCGCTCTTATCTGGGGTAGTGACCATCAACAAGCGGTCCTTTGGTTCGATTAAGGTCTGACCATTGGGAATGATGACCTGATAGTGACGATTGATGGCGGCGATGGAAGCGTATTTTGGGAATCCGATGTCCATGATGCGTTTGTTGCAGATGTAATGCTTTGAAAGGACCGTGGCCTCAATGACGACGATTCTATCCTCGTCGAAGCTGAGGGTTTTGATCAAGCTTTCGGCCGAGGTTTCGGAACGGATGGACTGAGCCAAAAGGTAAGTGCTCGAAATCGCGGAGTCGATGCCGAGTTCTTTATACAGTTCGACGTTGGCAGGGTTTTTGACGGTGCAGATGGTCTTTTTGACCCCGAAAAGGGTCTTTGCCATCATGCATGAGGCGTAATTGTCGGTATCGTGATCGCAGAGGGAGATAAACAAATCCGCATCTTTGACGCCCGCTTCTTCCAAAACGAAGCGCATCCAAGGAGAACCGACATATACGGAAAGGTGCTGTTCTCGCATGATTTCCTCGGCTTTCGCCTTATCGGAATTGATAACGATCAGGTTGTTGCCTGATTTGCGGAACATATTGATGACATAAGCGGCGGAAGAACCGCCGTTGGCGATGACAATCTTCATTCTTAGGCGTCCTCCTTCATGATGCTTTCCAATCTCTGGAGGGAAAGCTCGGCCGGATAGATGGCTTGGACATTCAAGCCAGAAACAAGCGTGGATAAATCAGGATCGGTAAAACGGACGTAAATCCTTGGGATATCGAATTTCTTGGCGGCTAAAGTCGCGATGAAAAGGTTGATGTTATCAATGCCGGTCGTGATGATCAGCGTTTTGCAGGACTTTAAGAGATCATCGGTCAAAATGCGGCGATCCGTAGCGTCCCCAACGATGGTAAACCCACCGAAATTATCGTCCAATCTCTCAAAGGAGATTTCCCTTAAGTCGATAACGATGACGGATTCGCCCGAAGCCGAGGCTTGGTTGGCCACGTTGGATCCCAATCGGCCACAGCCGATGATGATGGTTCTGTTTCTTATTGGCATGGGTAAAGTATACTCCTTTTATTTGCCATTGGGCAAATCTCCATAAGGATGCAGTTCGTCGATGACTTCGACATCAGGGTATTTGGCGATGATTTCCTGATATTTGGCCTTGGTATTCTTCTTTTTGAGGTCCTTCCATTCGGATTCGGCGTATCTTTCGAGGCACCATCTGACGAATTCCTTGGTGGCGGTGCTCATGTAATACCAAAGGCAATGTTCATTGAAATAAGCAAGGGTCGTTTCCTTGGTGAAGGACTTCCCGTTATATGTCTTGCTGGCAGAGAGGGTATCGCAGACATATTCCATAGCCCATTTATAAGGCATGGTTTTAACCAAAATGCGTCCCTTATAAAAATCGGTCCAATATTCCCAATGGTGAGGATTTCTTCTCACATGATGCTGGCAGACTTTGGAGAAATAGCCATTGTCGGCCCTTTCGTCATTTACCGGGGAGTGGGTTCCGGCATAGTAATGGGCGGAACGCCAGAACTCTTTGGGCGAGTATTTGCTCAGATCGTGATGGAGGGCGAAGAAAAAGATTCCGACATGCGAGGCGTTCCTGAGGACTTGATGACGATGCTTTGTTATGGTGACAAAGTGCCTCATCACTTTACATTTCTTGCGATTGTCTTTCATCTTTGATGAGTTCTCTTCCATGTGCCATAGTCTAAACCTTTGGAAGCCTTTTGACCACAAGAGGGAGAATTTTTAAAATCACTTAAAAAATTAATTTAATTGATTTGCCGTTTTATTTGAAAGCGCTTTTAAAGACCAAAATGGCGTTTTTCAACCAAAAAGAGGCAGCGCTTGGTTTGGTTCGACACAACCTATATAAGCTTAATCACTAGTGAAATGCAAACGCTTACAAAGTCAGTCTATCGCGTGGCAAATGGATATTTAATTTTAGACAAATAGTGAACAACCATTCACTTTGTGAAACCACTATCAAGGTTTTTTATTTGATTTGCCATTTTTCCGTTCGCATAATATAGGCAGTCATAAATGTAAATTCCCAACGGGTCTTTACGTTAAAATAAGGAGATTCTATGTCTAAAAAAGTTGTGCTCGTAAGCGCATGCAGAACCCCCATCGGCAAAATGGGCGGGGCTCTTTCAACCGTCTCTTCCGCCGAACTTGGATCGATCGTCATTCGCGAGGCGATCAACCGCGCCGGTATCAAGCCGGAGCAAGTCGACGAAGTCCTCATGGGCTGCGTCATTCAGGCTGGCTTAGGTCAGAACGTCGCCCGCCAGTGCTCCATCAAAGCCGGTCTTCCAGTCGAAGTTCCAGCCGTTACCATCAACGTCGTCTGCGGTTCCGGTTTGAACTGCGTCAATATGGCCGCTGCCATGATTATGGCTGGCGAAGCCGACATCATCGTCGCTGGTGGCGTCGAAAATATGTCTTTGGCCCCATTCGCTTTAGAGAAAGCCCGTTACGGCTATCGTATGGGCGATGGCAAATTGGTCGATTTGATGATCAAAGACGCCCTTTGGGATGCCTTCAACAACTATCATATGATTAAAACCTCTGATAATGTCGCCGCTCAGTGGCATTTAACCAGAGAAGAATTAGACGAATTCGCCCTCAATTCCCAGCATAAAGCTGAGGAAGCCATCAAGAACGGCGCTTTCAAGAAGGAGATCGTCCCAGTCGTCATCCATGGCAAGAAAGGCGACACTATCGTCGATACCGACGAAGGCCCACGCCCAGGCATGAGCATCGCCGATTTAACCAAACTTCGCACCATCAACCCAGACGGATACACCACCGCTGGCAACGCTTCTTCCATTAACGACGGCGCTGCCGCCATCGTTGTCATGAGCGAAGAGAAAGCCAAGGAATTAGGCCTTAAGCCAATCGCCACTTGGATTGCTGGCGCCTTAGGCGGCGTTGATCCATCCATCATGGGTGTCGGCCCAGTCGCTTCCACCAAGAAAGTCTTAGCTAAGACCGGCTGGAAGATCGAAGACATCGACCTTTATGAAGCCAACGAAGCTTTCGCCGCTCAATCCGTTGCCGTTGGCAAAGAACTCGGATTTGACCCAGCTAAATTGAACGTCAATGGCGGCGCCATCGCCTTAGGACACCCGGTCGGCGCCTCTGGTTGCAGAATCTTGGTCACCTTGCTTCACGCTATGGAAGCTCGCGATGCCAAGAAGGGCTTAGCTACCCTTTGCATCGGCGGCGGTATGGGCTGCTCTTGCTTAGTCGAGCGCGAATAATCACTAATATAAATAGGAGAAACAACATGTTCGTTAATTATGTCCAAGAAGGACAAATCGGAATCATCACCATCAATCGCCCAGAAGCCTTGAATGCCTTGAATTCCCAAGTCTTAGACGATTTAAGCTCCACCCTCGACTCCGTCAATCTCGATGAAGTCAGAGTCCTCATCTTAACTGGCGCTGGCGAAAAATCCTTCGTTGCCGGCGCTGACATCGGCGAGATGTCCACCCTCAGCAAAGCCGAGGCCGAAGCCTTTGGCAAAAAGGGCAATGATGTCTTCCGCAAAATCGAAACCTTCCCGCTCCCTGTCATCGCGGCCGTCAATGGCTTCGCGTTGGGTGGCGGAAACGAATTGGCTATGAGCTGCGACATCCGCGTTTGTTCTTACAACGCCGTCTTTGGTCAGCCAGAAGTCGGTCTCGGCATCACCCCGGGATTTGGCGGCACCCAACGTTTGGCCAGATTGATCTCTGTTGGCTATGCCAAGCAGTTGATCTACACCGCTTCGAACATCGACGCGAAGGAAGCCTATCGCATCGGCTTAGTCAATAAGGTCACCACTTTGGACAACCTTATGAACGTCGCTAAGAAATTAGCTAAGCAGATCGCTTCTCAAGCCCCAATCGCCGTCCGCGCTTGCAAGAAAGCCATCAACGAAGGACTTGATACCGATATGGATTCTGCCATCGTCATCGAAGAAAAGGCCTTTGGTTCCTGCTTCGAGTCTTATGACCAGCAAGAGGGAATGGCCAACTTCCTTCGTAAGAAAGATGATCCAAAGAAGGTCAGAAAAGTCACCTTCTTAAATAAATAACCCTAAGGAGAACCACAAAGAATGAAAGTAGCAGTTATTGGCGCTGGAACCATGGGTTCCGGCATCGCCCAGACCTTCGCCCAATGCGCGGAAGTCGAAAAAGTCTATCTTTGCGACATCAAAGAAGAATTCGCCGCCGGCGGAAAGAACAAGATCGCCAAAGGCTTTGCCAAACGCGTCGAGAAAGGCAAAATGGATCAGGCTGTCGCCGATTCCATCCTTGCTAAGATCGAGACCGGCTTGAATGCCATCGCCGTTGATGCCGACTTGGTCGTCGAAGCCGCTCTTGAAGTCATGGACATCAAGAAAGCCTGCTTCAAGGAACTCGAAGAGAACATCGTCAAGAACCCGGATTGCATCTTTGCTTCCAACACCTCTTCCTTATCCATCACCGAAATCGGCGCCGGTCTTCCAAAACCAGTCATCGGCATGCACTTCTTCAACCCGGCTCCAGTCATGAAGCTTGTCGAAGTCATCAAAGGTGCCAACACCCCTGACGAAGATGTCGAGAAAGTCAAAGAGATCTCCGTCAAATTGGGCAAGACACCAGTCGAAGTCAAGGAATCCGCTGGCTTTGTCGTCAACCGCATCCTTATCCCACTCATCAACGAAGGCATCTTCGTCTTGTCTGAGGGCGTTGCCGATGTCGCTGGCATCGACACCGCTATGAAGCTCGGTTGCAACCATCCAATGGGACCACTCGAATTGGGTGACTATATTGGTTTGGATATCGTCTTAGCCATCATGGAAGTCCTCTACAAAGAGACCGCCGATAGCAAATATCGTCCAGCCCCATTGCTTAGAAAGCTCGTCCGTGCCAAGAAACTTGGCGTTAAGACAGGCTGTGGCTTCTACACCTACGCCAACGGCGAAAAGACCCCAAACGTCTTCTAATATAAAGATGTAAAAACAGGCTCGCACATGCGGGCCTTTTTCATTTTTTTGTTTTTTATTATATAAAAAAGTGAATGGTTATTTACTAGACTTTTTTCAATCATTTGTCCTACAATGTAGACACATGCATAAAGGAGATAAAACTGCATATGCGAATCTTTGATTTAAAAGAGGCTGTTTTGAGCCTACCTGAAGAAAGGCTCAATGCCACAGTGGCTGCGATCGACAGACATCATGCTGCCGATGAGAAAGCGGCCAATCTTAAGAACGTCCAAAAATTAAAAGACATTGCCAAACGTAGCAACGCTGTGTCGTCCTGCGCTCTCGGCAATGTTTTTCTTACCGAGCAAGAACAAATCGCCTTGTTTGATTTAAAAGGCGATGCCAACACCTTCGAAGAGAAGACCGTCAAAGGCTACGTCGATGCTCTAGATTTGATCGACCAAGTTTACGAACAGACCGATTTATCCGTCTCGTTCATCTCGACCCTCCACTACATCATGTATAAGGAAGCCAATCCAACCATCGGCGGCAAATTCAAAGACGCCCAGAACTACATTCAGGAAAGATTGACCGATGGCACTTACCGCCCAGTCTTCCGCCCATGCCGCCCAGAAGAAGCCTATCCTTTGCTCGATAACCTCGTTTATCAATTCAACGAATGCTACAAAGACGAGAAAATCAACAAGTTGTTGCTCATATCCGTCTTCATGTTCGAATTCTTAGCCATCCATCCGTATAACCACGGCAATGGCAGAGTCTCTCGTTTATTGCTTCATTTCTTGCTTAAGAAAGCCGGCTATGCCGTCGATGACTACTATGCCATCTCTTATCTCCTCGAGAAACAGGTCCGCGAATATTTAGGATCCTTCGTCGAAGCTGGCGAAGACGCCGAGGATGACTTAAGCAAATATCGCCCGTTCTGCCACTTCTTGCTTCGCATTATCCACGCCGCTTATAGGCGTTTCGAATACATCGTGGCCTTGGCAGACGATGAAAGACCGCTCGAAGATCGTTTGGTCAGAATCGTCAGCGAATCCACCAATCCAATCGGCGTCGGCACCTGTGTTAAGATCCTTTATGATGAGCCGAAAGCCTTGATTGCCAAAACATTGATTTCCTTAGCGGAAGACGGACGCATCCGTCGCATCATCCGCGGCAATAAAGTCAAATATACGATTTAGGAGCCTATTATTATGTCATTTGAACCTGAAAATATTCGTAACGTAGCTATCCTGGGTCACCAGGGCTCAGGAAAAACCACCTTGATGGAAGGTTTGCTTTATACAGCAGGCGCCATTCCAGAAAAGGGCAGTGTCGAAAAGAAAAACACCGTCTCCGATTATCTCCCTGAAGAACAAAAGAGAATGATGTCCATCCAATGTTCCATCGCCTCTTTGGAGCACCAAGGACATAAGATGAACCTCCTTGATATGCCGGGAAACGATGATTTCATTTCGGAGATCATCGGCGTCACTAGAATCATCAAGGCCGCCATTTTGGTCATCGATGCCTCCACCGGCGTCCAAGTCGGCACCATCAAGCATTGGAAGCATTTAAAACGCCGCGGCATTCCAACCCTTATCTATTTGAACAAGATGGATAAAGAAGGCGTTAATTTCGATGATTTACTCGATGAAATCCGCGAAAAAATAGGAAAGAACGCCATTCCGTTCGCCTATCCTTTAGGACATGAGAACAAGTTTGACGGCTTCGTCAACGTCGTCGATCTGAAAGCCCGCATTTTCAATGGCAAAGAATGTGTCGATGGCGAAATCTACCCAGATAAGAGAGCCAAGGTTTTAGAACTTCATAACACCATCGTCGAAGAAGTCGCCAAGACCGACGACGCCTTATTGGAGAAATTCTTCATGGAAGAGGAATTCACCCCAGAAGAGATCAAAGCCGCCCTCCGTAAGGGTGTCCTGGCCGGCGACTTGGTTCCTATCATCGTTGGTTCCGCCACCAAGAACATCGGCATGCATACCACCTTGGATATGCTCATCAAATACATGCCAGCCCCATCCAACCTCAAACCAATCGAGGCTCACGATGAGAACGGCAAGGATTTGGTCCGTGAGACATCCTTGAACGAACCGATGTCCGCCTATGTCTTCAAGACCATCGTCGATCCGTATTATGGCAACGTCAACTATGTCAAAGTGAACTCCGGAATCCTTAAGGTCGGTGATGACGTTTATGTCAACGGAAACATCCAGAAAGTCTCGGCTTTGTATTCTATCCAAGGTAAGAAGCTCAACCCTGTCCAGGAAATCCAAGCCGCTGACATCGGGGCCGTTACCCGTTTGGAGAACGTCAAATCCGGTGACACCCTTTGCAATCCAAAATCCATCATTATCTATAAGCCGGTCAAATACCCAAGCGCCGTCGCTTTCAAAGCCATTTCCGTGGCGGATAAAGCCAACGAAGCCAAACTCGGCGTCGCATTGAAGAAGATCTGCACCGAAGATCCGTCCTTATCGACCTTACGCAACGAAGAGACCAAGCAATTGCTTTTAGGTGGCGTTTCCTCCTCCCACGTCGAATTTGCCATCAACAAATTGAAGGAGATCTATAAGATCGATGTCAAAGTCGAAGACCAAAAGGTCGTTTATAGAGAATCCATCAGAAACGCTGGCGAAGCGGAAGGCTCCTACAAGAAGCAAAACGGCGGTTCTGGCTTCTATGGTGTCGTCACCATGCGCTTCGAGCCAGACAAGGATAATTCCTTCCACGAAGAAGTCTTCGGCGGCGCGGTTCCAAAGAACTACTTCCCTGCCGTCGAAAAGGGCTTCTATGAAGCTTTGCTGCATGGCCCACTTGCGGGATTCCCGGTCATCGGGGTCAAAGCCACCCTCATCGATGGCAAATACCACCCGGTAGATTCCAACGAACAAGCCTTCAGAATGGCGGCCATCCTTTCCTTCCAAAACGCCATGCCGAAGTGCAAGCCGATCCTTCTCGAGCCTATCATCGATATCAAAGTCAACATCGACCAGGAATATACCGGCGCCGTCTTAGCGGATATCTCCAACCGTCGCGGACGTGTCCAGGGCATCACCGACGATAACGGAGCCCAGGTCATCGAAGCCTTGGTCCCAGAAGCCGAGATCATCGACTACGCCACCGAACTTAAGGCCCTTACTAGAGCCTCCGGCTTCTATAATCGTGAGTTCTACGGCTATGAAGAAGTTCCGAGTTATCTAAGAGATAAAGTCATCGCTGATAACAAGATTTCCGAATAAATCCTATCCATTAAGCAGGGGTCGAAAGGCTCCTGCTTTTTTGTTTCTAATTCGAAGAAGGGGATTAAAAAACCTCCCATCGTTTGAGATAGGAGGCTATTTAATAACTTGTAGGTTATCGCTTATTTCATTTTCCTTTTGATTTCGGCGATTTTAAGGGCGGCTTCTTTATCGATGACCATAATCCCGTTCTTCTCCGCAATCTCGGCGATTTGGCTTAATGCCGCTTTCATAAACGGCCTCGGGATCTTGGTGTACATCTCGCAAGCTTCTTTGGTGAACTTGACAGGGGTGTCCAAACGTTCGGCGCAATACATGACGGTTTCCACCGTTCCGTTGTTGGTGGCGGCGATCGGTTCGAAGGTTGGCTTACAAGCACCGAATCTCATATACCAGAAGTTTTTGGAATCGTGATAGCCGTAATCGACAGGCACTTTAGGGAAGGAGTTCTTCTTCAAGCCGTTTCTCAAATTCTCGGCGTATTTCTCTTCCATCAGGATCTTGTCGATTTTAAGAATGAAGTGGCAGCCGAATTTGGAAGTGATGCCGTTGAAGTTATGATATGGGCCTTCGACACCTTCTAATTCGCCAATATGTTTCTTGGATTCACCGCCGTTATCTAGAGATTCATCCCAAGTGCATTCGATGACTTGATAAGCGTCTTTCAAGATCGAAGGTCTTTCACCTTCGGCGGCTCCTTTAACCAATTCGAAGTTGCAATCCTTCATCTTCTCTTGCGGGGTTTTCCCAGGGAAGCCCAATCTAACGAGTTCCTTAAAGGATGCACGATCATCATAGATGAAGTTAAGGGCGCATTTGCCGGTCCTTAAGATATTTTGGGCCGTATTGGAGGAGTTCCTGCATTCTAGTAACATCGCATAGTAATCTTTCCCGGCGATGTAATATGGGAAGACCAAGGAATAAGCCCCGATGGTGGTCGAACCATCTTCCGCCAAGGTGGAGATAGCCACCGTCGGCATCGGGAAAAACAAACTGTTTTGGTAGAAATTATCTACGACTTTTACTTCTTTGTAGTTGGACATAAATATGACCTCTTTGTAGTAATGATAGCACTTTT